>JAAUOM010000197.1 GCA_012034865.1 Acaryochloris sp. CRU_2_0
AATTGGGTCAGTTGGTCCTTGAGATGCTGGACAAATCCACTGGCTGTAGACGGTATCTCTAACTCCTGGCAGTATTGCTCCAGCAATGGCTGACACTCTTGCCAACTGAGGAGCTGCTCTCGATAATGAGGTCATGCCGAGATACGTGTAAAAAGGCGCAAGATGGTTCTAGAACCTATACACGGCTTGACTTTCAAGAATCAGTGTTGGTTAGTTGCTTGGACTTGTAAGATCGCCCACAATACGGACAGAATCTATGTTTGAGCGAAATGATAGGCTCATTGCATTTGCTACAGTGACTTCTCAACTCAGCAGCGCAGGCAAAACAGTACTTTGCTCGCAGATGCATCCATAAGGGATCCGGTGCTGTTCCTGGTACCCAACAATCGGGGCAGAACTTCAAGGCAGCAGTAGCTTCCACTGCAATCCCCCGACACACCGCATCAAAATACTCTGCAGGCACCCCCAACGCACAAGCAAGCCCATTCTTGGTTTTGTGATTGAGTGTGGTCGTCTTGCCCCGCTCCATCTTGCCAATACTCTGCAGATGGACACCTGCCTTAGCTGCCAACTCCTTCTGATTGATACCGAGTCCAAGTCGTAATCGCCGGACATATTCAGCTAAGGATTCACCAGGATTTGGCGCTTGTGCCTGCTCTAGAGTATGCATAGAAATATCTTCAGTTCTCACTCCACTACAAGCACAGACATACCGCTCAAGAACTTACTTTTAGCTTACGTCTAAGAACAGCATGTCAAAGACACTCGCTGCCGTCGCCACTCAATTTCTTGATCGCCAGGGGTTAGCCAAAAGCACCCGTCTCTCCTACGAACTCACCCTGCAGCCCTTACTAGAGCGCTATGGTTCATGGCCCATAGAAATCATAGATCGCTCAGCCCTGGAAGAATATCTCAACAGTCTCAATCATCTGGCCTACACCACCCATCATCGGCACCAGTCGATTATCCAGTCGCTGTTCAACTTTGCCGTGGAAAGCGGTGTGCTCAAATCTAATCCCATTGCTCGATTGAAGCGGCGAAAACCAGACCCAGAGCAGGGAGAACATACCTCTGACCAGATCCGCTATTTAACGCCAGAGCAGCTCCAACTCCTCTATCAGGTGACTGCAAAAGACACTCGAATGAATGCTCTCATCCACCTGCTCCATCGCAGCGGTGCTCGGATCTCAGAGGTGTTAGCCCTTGACTACACAGATCTTGATCTTGAAGATCGTAAATTCCGAGTGATTGGCAAAGGCAACAAATACCGATGGTGCTTCTATAGCCCCGACGCAGCTCAGGCGATCGCCAAATACTGCCGGTTTTCTCGTCACAGTGAGCATCCGGCCCTGTTCACAGCCGCCCACCGCTTTTCAGGACAGCTTACCCGCATGAGTTACCCCACCGCCTATCAGCATTGGATTCGGCTCACCCGGCCAGTACCAGAACTTAACAAAATCCGTCTCCATGACCTACGCCATACCTTTGCCACCGAACGGGTGGGCTTAATGGGAATTGAAGAACTGCGAGCCTTGATGGGACATGACAATATCCAGACCACCTTGCGGTACCAAAAAGTCACCTCCCAGCGGGCTGAAACGGTGGCTCATAAGGCACTCAATCTGCTTCTTAACCCTAAGCAATAAAGGCTATTCCTGTTATTCAAATTGAACTGATTTAGAAAGCTGATTTTTCAGACAATTTTTTATGACTGACAGTAGTGTTTCTACTGTTGATTTGCAGAGTATGAGTTAGAGCTGGCCGGTGAGGGCTAAGCTCCACTTTGCCCTGTTGATGGATCCCCTCTCTATGACTGTTATTGCCCGCACGGCCTACCCGCGCTTTAAGCACCGTCCCACAATCAAAGAGCTGACAGAGCTTTATTCCCCGACCCCAAAGGAAATTGAGTTTGTCGGCAGTTGCACCAAAAGTCACAGTGGTTTGCTGAGAATGATGGTGATGCTCAAATCATTCCAGCGCTTAGGCTACTTCCCCACTTCTGATGACATTCCCATTGATGTTGTTGACCATATCCGCTCCTGTCTCAAGGTTCAGGAAACGGTCTGTGCCATTCCAACCAAACGCAACCGAGGGATTTATCAACAGAAGATCCGAACCCATCTGGGCGTCAAACCCTACGATCTGGTCGCTCATAACTTGATGGCCACGGCCCTCGCTGAGGCGGCCCAATCCAAAGAGCACCCTGCCGACCTGATCAATATTGCCATTGAGGAGCTGGTGAAAGAGCGGTATGAACTACCAGCCTTTAGTACTCTAGATCGCTCAGCAGGCCATGCCCGACAATTTGCCAATACTCGTCTATTCAGACGGGTGTCCAGGGGACTGACGCCCTCAGAACGGACCTATCTGGATGGATTACTGGTGGCTGACTCTGACGACAACCACGTCACTCTCGCTCTCCTGAAAGCCCCACCCCAAAAAGCAACGCTGACCCACATGCAGCAGTTGCAAGCCAAGTTCGACCAGTTGATGAGCTACGGCGATGCTCAACGACTGCTGACCAAGGTGCCGCTTACTAAGGTGAAATCCTTTGCAGATCAGGCCAAAGCCATGGACATTGCGGAATTGCGGGATGTCAAACGCCAGAAGCGACGGACACTCTTGCTGTGCTTGCTTTTTCAAGCGCAGATCAAGACCCGAGACCATCTGGTGGAGATGTTTCTCAAGCGGATGAAGACCATTAGAAATAAGGCCGACAGGCGGCTGGTGGAACTGCGGGAGCAACATCTCAAGCAAACGGAAATGCTGCTGCAGCTCCTGACTTCGATTGTTCAACTCTCGAATGAGACCCCAGAAACAGCGGTTCTCGGTGAGCAGGTCCGAGCCTTACTCGATGAACTCGGTGGCCCCGCTCATTTGCTGGAGCAATGTGAATCGGTAAAGTCTTACAACAGCGACAACTACCGACCCTTGATGTGGCGATTCTATGCCCGCTACCGCAAGATCCTATTCAACTTAGTTCGGTCCCTCGATATTCATGCTGCTTCTCAGGATGACACTGTGATTCGTGCCTTGCACTTTGTCCTTGAGCACCAAGAGCATCGCGGTAAGTTACTACCCATGGATATTGATCTGAGTTTTGCCGGTCAAGCTTGGCGACAATTAGTGATCGCTGATGATGATGGAGAGACGATGTTGGTCAGACAACAGTTGGAGATTTGTGTTTTCTCCTACTTGGCCCAGGATTTGAAGACGGGGGATGCCTATGTGGTGGGGTCTGAAAGCTACGCGGATCTCCGCGCTCAGATGCTCACGTGGGAGGAATGTGAACCCGAACTGGATACCTACTGTGAGGAGTTAGGATTTCCCAATACGGCTGCAGGGTTTGTTGAACTTTTCAAAACGAAACTGACGGAGGCGGCACTATCAGCAGACCAACTCTGTCACTCCGGTGAGCAGGTGAGCATCAATCAGGAGGGAAGACCTTCGCTCAAGCGGCTTCCTGCCCAGCCTGAACCACCGGGTGCGGAAGCACTGAAAGCAGAAATCATCAAACGGATGCCGGAGCGCAGTGTGTTAGATATTCTCTGCAATGCCCAACATTGGTTCAACTGGACTCGTCATTTCGGGCATGTCTCAGGCTCTGAGCCTAAGTTTGACAAGCCTATGGAGCGCTATATCCTGACCACCTTTGCCTATGGTTGCAATATCGGTCCCAATGAAACGGCTCGTCACACCCGTGGGGTGATCACTCCTCATATGCTCTCCTATGTCCACCGGCGTCATATCGATACGCCGAAACTAGAGGCGGCGGTTCGTGACATCATCAATGCTTACAACGGTCTGACGTTACCGAAATGTTGGGGCGATGGGACCAAGGTGGCGGCTGATGGGTCTAAGTTTGAGGTCTATGAAAACAATCTGCTCTCGGAGTATCACATTCGCTATGGCGGCTATGGTGGAATTGGCTATTATCATGTGTCTGACAAATACATTGCGCTGTTTACTCACTTCATTGCCTGTGGGGTGTTTGAGGCGATCTTCATCCTTGATGGGTTGATCAAGAACACTTCTGACATTCAGCCGGATACACTTCATGCCGACACCCATGGTCAGTCCGAGCCAGTGTTTGGGTTGGCGATGCTGTTGGGGATTGAGTTGCTCCCTCGCATTAAGGACTGGAAACGTTGCACGTTTTACCGGCCCAGTAAGAGTGCAAAGTATGACTATCTAGAACCATTGTTCAAGGGTGTTATTGACTGGAAGCTGATTGAGACTCATTGGCAAGACCTGATGCGGATGGTGCTCTCAATCAAGGCTGGGAAGGTATTGCCTTCGACGTTGCTGCGGAAATTGAATAGCTACAGCAAGAAGAATCGACTGCATCAGGCGCTACGGGAGTTGGGGCGTGTGGGGCGGACTATATTCTTGCTTCGGTTCGTTTCCGAGCCTGCAGTTCGGCGGCAGATCACTGCTTGCACCAACATTGTTGAGACCTATCACCATTTCCTCGATTGGTTGCACTTTGGAAAGCATGGGATGATCACGGAAAACGATCCCGATGAACAGGAGAAGCGGCTCAAGTATTTGGACTTGGTGGCTAGTGCGGTGATTTTTCACAATGCGGTCGATATGTCGTTGGCTCTGCAGCAGCTTGGTAAGGAGGGATATCTCATTGACCGAGAGGCACTGGCAACGATGAGTCCCTTTCTGGTAGGGCAGTTGAAGCGCTTTGGAGATTTCGTGGTTGATATGGAGACGGTGCCGGTTCCGTTTGAACAAGCCATTGAGCTTCCTATTGACCTAGATGAAGTGTAGATGGGGTAAGGTTTTCAAGGATAATTTAGTGTGCCTAAATAGCTGAAAAAACATAGAAACCCTGATTCTTGAAAGTCAGGCTGTGTATAGGTTCTAGAACCATCTTGCGCCTTTTTACACGTATCTCGGCATGACCTCCATAGCCAAAGGTGGTGAACAGGTAACGCTCAATCGGATCACTGAGCTTCGGCTCAGAACCAGAGATCGGCCCAAAATGGCGAGTCCAATTGACCCAATGTTGGACATTAGAGAGAACATCGAGCA
>JAAUOM010000083.1 GCA_012034865.1 Acaryochloris sp. CRU_2_0
TACGCATATGCTCAGCCATTGACCAACCCACCACCCGTCGGGAGAATAGGTCGATAATGACGGCTAAGTAACGCCATCCTTCTGTTGTCCAAATATAAGTCATGTCAGCAACCCAAGCGTGATCGGGCTTGGGTTGCTGATATGACCTATATCTCGATAACAGAAGGAGGCAAAACCTACTAACTTTCCCTTGCTTAGTTAGTTTGTCAAATCTCTAGAATCAGCGTCTTACAAATTCCTGTACTTTTGAGCAAATTCTTATTGACTGTTGAGGAATACTTTAGGACTACAACCAACTAGACGTTTGAAGTGATGACTGAAGTGGCTTTGATGCGTGAATCCTAATCGATAAGCAATTTCCGCGATACTTTGTTTTTCCTGTCGTAATAACTGCTGAGCAAGATCGATGCGACAGCGAATCACGTATTGATGGGGCGAGAAGCCAGTGGATTGTTTGAACAAGCAGGAGAAATAACTCGGACTCAGGTGCGCGATCGCCGCTAACGTCGCCACCGTCAGATCTTGATCAAGATGTTCATGAATATAATCTACAACTTGCTGCAATATGCGCTGAGGTAAACCGTTGGTGACTGAGGGCAGCGAGTACTTATGAACCGAGTAATACCGTAGCAGATGCGCCATTAATGCCGTCGTCATTGCATCCACATACAAACACCCACCCATTCCACCGGACTCCAATTCCGCTTTGAGAGTTAATCCAATACTGTGAATTAGGGGGTCAGAAAGGTTAATGATCGGAAGCAGTTCTACAGGGATGGTATTGGTTGTCTCAGGGATGTGTTGTGCTAGTAAACTGGGTGCAAAGGCCAGGATCATAAACTGATGCTCTGTCTGCCAATACGCCTTGGTGCGAGTATTAGCGGGTAGCACTCGCACCGAGCTACGTCTTACTGGATGGGATTGTTTGCTTCAGCTTGTCTGGATTCCGCACACTGCAAATTGACTGGATGTAGCTATCCACAATCTCAAACGTGATGACACTATGAATATCGCCATCTATGCTGTAGCAAATACCGGGTTGCCCATTGACTTCTATCAGTTCTGCAACAGAGGTCGAAAGCCACTTGCTCTGAATTACCATCAGAAAACGAGCCACTTTCATAGCACCGTGTAATGGTCTCAATGCTGCTCTAACCTTGCCTCCACGATCTGACCAGAATGTGACATCTTTGGCCAGAAGCGGTAGCAGACCTTGTAAATTGCCTTGGGTGCAAGCTTCTAAGAATTTCGCTGTAATTTGCTCCTGTTGTTGATGAGAAACCGGAAAACGAGGGCGTTGATCTGTGATGTGTTGCCGCGATCGCTTCAAAATCTGACGGCAGTTAGCTGAGCTTTTCCCAACAATCTGGGAGATTTCATCGTAGTCATACTCAAACACCTCTCGGCGATCGCAAATAGCAATGAACGATATTGATTAAAGGTTTCCAGGTGACTCATAAAACCGACTCTCTTCGCTGAAGTGATTTCAATGCCCACACGCCCATTGCACATCCGAGTCCTTCGATGAAGAATAGGAGAATCGCGGTGATATGGAAGACGATACCCCAACCAACAAATGGAATTTGGGAAACATGGTCAGGAACTATTTTTTGTCCCGTAATGGCTGTGGCTCATAACTGCCAGGAATCATGCGCGTGGTGATGGCAATCCGATTCCAGCCGTTGATGGTGACGATCGCCATCAGGAGGTTAGCAATTTCGTCAGGCGTAAAATAGCGACTGACTTCATCGTAGATCTCATCAGATACTGGATGCGTTGCAATCAGAGTTACGCCTTCAGTAAAAGCTAGAACAGCTCGTTCCTCTGGAGTGAAAAAAAGTGTTTCTCGCCATGCATTGAGGGCATAGATTCGCTGTTCTGTTTCACCGTTGAGTTTGGCATCTTTGGTATGCATATCAATGCAAAAAGCACAACCATTGATTTGCGATGCACGAATTTTAATTAATTCCAGTAATATCGACGGAATGCCACTGCTTCGGACATACTGTTCTAGTTGCAGCATCCCTCGGTACGCAGCGGATTTCACTCCAAATTCCATTCTAGGTTGCATTTGTGAACCTCCGATTGAGTCCTTCACAATTAAGACGGAGCTGAATCGCTGGTTATGACAAGTGCTATGAATTACACGTTTCAATCATTAATATATATAAAATTAACGGGCTGTGTTAATTGCTAACACAGCCCGTTAAATCTGTTCTATTTTATTTTCCAAGGTTTTCTCCATACCTCTCATAAGGACATTGTTTTTGTAGTTACTTTTTTACTCTCTGTTCATCACAAACTACACATTTCATGATTTGGCATTGTCTTAACAACTTGGACGTAGCCACAGCTCTTGCGATGGGGGAAGACTCACTACAACCACACTAAGCTAGCAAAATATCTGGCGATAGGTCATGGATAGTATGAGATTCTTTACATCAATTTGAAGATTTTTTACAAGCTTAGAACCACTTGCATCTAATGCAACGTCACAGCTTAATTTTAGGGTAAATAGAGGTGAGCTTACATTGAGCATCATCTGACCATCTCTCCCTTTATTGGCATCAGCCTTGCCTTACTCGGCAATCTCTGGGTTGGTGATGTTTGCAAACCTGTTATCAGTAGATGATTATAAGGAACACACTGTTTGGAAACATGCAGATATCCCGCTAATAGCTGCACAGGTTTAAACTTAGCCCCTGACGTGGATGGAGCAAAACACCTATAGCAATTTATTATCTGAATCAAGAGGATTTCATCATGGATGCCCGTGAAATTGTCGAAACTTTTGTAGAAAAGCTTTGGAACCAACGTCAACTCGACCTGGCTGATGATCTTTTTCCAAAAGGTTTTGCCGCAGAACCGATCGCTCACCAACCCATCTGGCAGGGAACTGGCCCTGACAGCATGAAGCATCATATCCAAGAATGGGTCAATGGTGTACCCGATTTACAGATGAAGATCATTGCCAGTATTGCCCAAGATCCACAAATTTGGGTCAGATGGGAAATGATTGGTACCCACAGAGGTGTGTTATACGGTATTCCACCTACGGGTCATACTATTCGTGCTTTAGGGGTAACTCTCTTAACCATTGAGCAGGGTCAGATTCGCAGACTGCAAACCATCTTTGATGGATTGGGGCTGATGCAACAGCTTGATGTTTTGCCTGATGCAGGCACCTTGATCCAAAATCACCTGAGCCATATTTCTAGTTAAACTCTTACGGTGTAAAAGTCGTAGATCGGTAAAGACAGAGATTGCGATCTCCTTCAGTTAAGACATTTAGCAAGCCTGCGATCATTGAATGCCAACCCACTAGAGTACCCCCATGACAATATTCAACACTGACCCAAAATCCCTAATTTTAAGGGCTGAACAAATTGCAGATAGCCTGCAAACGTTTTCCCATCCTTGGAACCCTAACTCTGAACTCTCTGGTGCCTACTTAGGGCGTGCGGTTGGGCTAGAGCGCATCGGTGTCAATTTTGTGAAACTTGCACCTGGCAAAGAATCATTTGTGTATCACTCCCATCAACGGGAAGAAGAATGGATTTATATTTTGTCAGGGTATGGCACTGCTGAAATTGAAGATGAAGAATTTGCAGTCGGCTCTGGAGATTTCATGGGCTTTCCAACGCCCTCAGTGGCTCATCATCTCCGCAATACAGGTAATGAAGATCTGGTTTATCTCATGGGTGGAGAGAACTTAGAGGTTGAAATCGCCGAATTTCCTCGTCTAGGCAAACGGATGCTTCGCCGTGGCGATGCCATCGATATCTATGATGTTGCCGATGCAAAGCCCTTTGGCCCCTTGGAGACCTAATCCTCATGTATAGACCCAAACCCTTTCAAGAAGCGAGTGCAGGAAGAATCAAAATGGAGCCGCATAATTTATCTAGCGTTGCTGGTACACCTGCTCCAGAGATTGACATCGATCAGACCCTGGTTTATCGCTTGTTAAAGGAACAACATCCTGACTTGGCGGACTTGTCCATTCATCCAGTGTCTTGCGGTTGGGATAATGCCATCTTCCGCTTGGGAGAACAACTATCGATTCGCCTGCCCCGCCGCCAGTTGGGTGCAATGCTAATCGAGCATGAACAAACTTGGCTACCCCAACTGGCCAAGGGTCTCCAACGGATCCCAGGTGATCATCTGCCCATTCCCGTGCCAACGCCAGTCCGACTGGGCAAACCCAGTCCCGATTACCCGTGGCGGTGGAGTATTCTACCTTGGCTGTCGGGTGTGACGGCAGATCAACAGGAACTGGTGGTAAATCAAGCTGAGCGCTTTGCGGCATTTTTGCGATCGCTCCATATTCCTGCCCCCGCTCATGCCCCCCACAATCAATTTCGAGGCGTGCCGTTAAGCCATCGCCAAGTTGATGTAGAAGTCCGCATGAAACGGCTTAAGGCGACCACCAATCTGATCACCTCAGAGATTCAACAAATATGGCATCAAGCCTTAGCAGCACCCATTGACATTCTCTCCACTTGGCTGCATGGCGATTTGCACCCCCATAATATTCTGGTTGCAGAGGGTCTGATCACTGGTGTCATAGATTGGGGCGATCTGACGGCTGGCGATCGCGCCACAGACCTAGCTGCCATCTGGATGCTGTTCTCTGATGCAGATCTCCGACAACGAACCATCAACGCCTATGCCCCTATTTCCGAGGCTACCTGGCAACGGGCTAAAGGCTGGGCAGTATTTTTTGGCGTTGTCCTTCTTGAAACGGGTTTAGTGGATAACCCCCAACAGGCTGCGATCGGGGAGAAAACCCTGCGACATCTGCTCGAAGATGTGTGAAGGGTTACGATTATTGCTTTTATTACTGACTTTGTGGGTTGTGACCTTCTTGACGGGATTCTGCTGGTGTTGCTGATCAATCTTTGATCCAGATATCAGATTCAGGCAATTTCACCCTAAAGGTACTGCCGGGTGTTGTTAACCTATCCTCGTGATCAAGGCGTGGACTCAGCGCTTCGATTTCGCCATGCATCTGGGTGACTAAGGCTTGGGCGATCGCCAAGCCCAAGCCAGTGCCAGGAATCTCGGTTTGGACTTGGATGCCTCGATATTGCCGCTCAAAGATCCGCGTCAAATCAGCTTGGGGAATACCAGGACCGCTGTCACTGATTAACAATACCTGCCAACGGATCTGACCTGGTTCTGACTGTTGACGATAGAGATCCACCTGCACCTCACCCCCAGGAGGTGTATATTTCAGCGCATTGTCCAAGAGATTACTGCATACCTCGCGTAGCGCCGAGACATCAGCTTGAATGGGGGGCAAATCAGAGGGAATTTGCACCGTCAGTTGGAGGCGTTGTTGATCAATCCGACCCACAGCCGATTCAATCAAAGGATATAGAACCTCAGCGAAACTGCATGGCTGCAAATGCAAGGCTTCTTCACCCAGGGGTAAGACAGAGGAAGGGGGTAAGGCAGTTATTGTAACTGGTTCTGAGACCCACGGTTCAGTATCAATAGGTTCTAGTGCTGCTTCTCCTAGATCAATCGCCTCATCAAATTGATGCAGCATTTTTTCTAGGCGATCGCTTTGTTCCACAATACTCATGGCAATTTTGCGATTTGTTTCATCCTCATTGAACCGTTTTTGTAAAAGCTTGCCTAGGGTCTTCAAGGCTGTCAGGGGATTGCGAAATTGATGAAGCAGATTAGATAAGGTTTGTTGTTGAGCTGATTGTAAGGTTCGTTGTCGATACTGAGCATTCCCTAACCATTGCGATCGCTGATCCAAAATACAAGCAATGGCCAAGGTATGAGCAATTTTCTGCACCTGGGATTGTTCGGTATCACTCCAATGCGGGCGATCGCGTGCCACCACCAACAAACCCAACACCATTTCTTCATGGATCAAAGGCACAACCAAGCGCTGCGGTTGCGTAAAAGGCATTGTCATTGCGGGCAACATCTTAGCCGATGCCCTTGGATCACTGCTGGCCGTTAGCAAGAAATCCTTCCCCTCTATTGGCGTCAACAATAACGATGAGGAGGGATCCACAGCCCCAGCAGATCGCGCCACCCTAGCAGGCAATTCCAGGAGAGTTGATTGTAAATTTTGTCCAGGATCTTCTGGATACATCACAATTGGGATCAATTCGCCCTGCTGCTTTGCTGTCAACTCTTTCGATAAATATACAGCTCCCATTGAGGCTTCAAAACTTTGCATCAGCAACGCCACCTGGATTCGGCAGAGGTTGGTGAACTCAATGCTAGAGGGCAACAACATAGAACAGAATCAACTTACACTCAAAAAACCTCTACCCTTAACCCACTCTAAATGATTTCTAGAAGAGCGTGGATAGCTTAATGCTTTCCAGTGAAGAGTGATAGTGCTTTAGTTAAAGTTAGGGAATGCGATTGGGCTTCTGTGTCAAGACGAATAAAGATGATTAATTCTATCAAATACTCCTTTATTATTCCTATCTATAATGAGGAAGAAACAATTTCTGAAATGTATAGAAGAATTGATGGGGTAACCGATCAATTAGATGATTCCCTTGAGATCATTTTAGTGGATGATGGCAGTCAAGATCAGTCTCTAAAAATGATTCGAGATCTTCATCAACACGATCAAAGAATTTGTTATTTGAGTTTTGCTCGGAATTTTGGACATCAAATTGCTGTGACGGCTGGTCTCAATTTTGCCCGGGGAAAAATCATTATTATTTTGGATGCAGATTTGCAAGATCCACCCGAACTCATCCCGAACATGATCGAGAAATGGCGGCAGGGCTACCAAATTGTCTATGCTAAGCGGACAAGACGTCGGCAAGAAAGTTGGTTGAAAAGGCTGACTGCTTACGGCTTTTACCGTATTTTAACGAAGCTATCTGATATCAATATTCCCACAGATACCGGTGATTTCTGTTTAATGGATCGCCAAGTAGTCCAGCAATTAAACGCCATGCCAGAGCGTAATCGATATATCAGAGGTTTACGGTCTTGGGTGGGTTTCAAACAGACTGCTATTTATTTTGAGCGTGATCCTCGGTTCGCAGGTGAAGTCAAATATACTTTCAGGAAATCTTTGGCTCTGGCAATTGGTAGCATTATTGCCTTTTCTAGGGTGCCCCTGCGGTTAGCAACTTACTTAGGACTGTTTAGCGCAGGCTTAGCCTTAGTGATGGTTGTACTTGTTCTGTACTGGCGTTTATTTACGCCAGCCCCGCAACTGATTGGTTACAGCATGATTACTATGGCAATTTTTTTCCTGGGTGCTGTTCAATTAATCTGTATTGGGATACTAGGGGAATATATTGGCCGCATATACGAAGAAGTCAAAGGTCGGCCTCTCTATACTTTACAAGAAACAGGGGGCTTTACCACTGATCACCCTGATTAAGCTCATACCAATATGGCAGCGACCTTTTAATACCACCAACATGATATTGATCACTGCGGTGAGGGCTAATGAAGGCCATAGTAGCGGGTGCTGGCTGGAATTGGAGCAAGCCAGAAGCAGCAGCAACGTACACAATTGACCCTGCCATACTGGTTAAAATCTGCAAAATTATCGAGGAAATCTTTAGGAGTGGACTATGTCAAGAAAAAAAATTTTAGTATCCTTAGGAAGCTTTACTTGGGTGGCATTGACCGCTGTTTTACCTCTAGGGGCTCAAGCCCAAAGTGATTCTTCTCAGTTGGGTATTCCTGATGAAACGGCACTGACGATTATCACCCGCATGAGTGATACAGTGGCTACTCGAATCAAAGTTTCCTCTTGTGAGGATACACGGGAACTTTTAAACGACTTGCGTAAAAGCAAAGGTAAATCAAGTAATGAACTATCCGTAGAAGGTCAATTGCTGGCTACTGCTCAAAGCCAACCCAAGGTCAAAGAAGTGGTGGCCAATCGAATCGGTACGGCCTTAGCCCTCAAGTTGATGGACTGTGATATGCTCACCCCAGATACCCTGACTACATTATTTGACCCGAAGTAATCACACCGTTGTTCTATAGGGTGGTTGGAACGGTTTGCCCAGATTGATGGACTCGGTTCCGTCCTCCATGCTTGGCAGCATAGAGCGCTTGATCTGCCCTTTGGATCAGGCGCTCTCGTGTATCTGCATCTACAGGAAAGGTGGCAACTCCTAAACTTGCGGTCATGGTAATTTTTTGCTGGGATGCAAGAATGACAGGCGATTCAAGAATGGCTAGGCGGATCCGCTCAGCAATTGCATACCCATCTGCTGTGGTGGCTTTGGGTAAGATTACCCCAAACTCTTCGCCCCCATAGCGACAGACAATATCCCCAGGTCGCACTTCTCTTTGCAAGAGTTGGGCGACTTCACAGAGGGCGAGGTCGCCCGCTTGATGGCCATAGGTATCATTCAGTTGTTTGAAATGATCGATATCGACCATCACCAGAGAAAAAAATTGATTGTGACGTTGCGATCGCTCCATTTCCACCCCCAACCACCGATTAAACTCTCGTCGATTGTAAACCTCCGTCAGCCCATCTAGGGTCGCCAATCGAGCCAAATCCCACTGGGTTTGTTCTAACTTGGCCGCCATGAGATTAAACATCTGGGCAACATGGGCAAATTCATCTTGTGTCTCTAAATAGATGCGGTGGCTCAGTTGCCCATCGCCCAATTGTTCTACCCCTTCCTCCAAAGATTTTAGGGGAACCAGAATCGACTGAGACAAGCTATAGGCACACAAAACTGCCAACACTAAGGCTAATAGCGCAATACTAGTGACTAATCCCCTAACACGCTCACGTACCAGCTCAGCATGATCGATGTTGGTTTCATTTTGAAAGGCAATCAACCGATAATTTAGGCGTTGCACCTCTTGCAAAATTGCTCTTAACTGCATACCTAATTGAGCCTGAGTTTTAGGGGTATAGACTATCCCTCTGGGTTGAGCTTCATCGAAAAATTGGTAGCATAAAGTCTCAATTCCCTGCCATTGCTTTTGAATAGTCCGAATCGACTGGTAGGATCTTGGTTCCTCCTTCGCATAGTTGAGGATCAGCCCCAAATTGAAATCTATTGCCTGACTCTTTTGTCGGAAAGTTTCTAGGGTTATCGTACTACTTCCTTCGGGCTGATAGGTCAGTAAAGAAATATCTAAGAGCAAGCCCTCAACTTCAGCTAAGGGAAATAGAGCCTGCCGACCAACATCCTCGTGGTGATAAAAGCTATCAAGGGCGTTTTCAAAAGAGAGAATTGCGCCGCTTGCCAAAATCACTAAGGGAACCAGCATCGTGCCTAAACCCAGACTGAGGCGCTGACGCAAAGAAGGTTTGGGAGGAGACCAAAAAGGCATAAACGCGAGGGTGACTGAAGTCAGAAGACAGTTTCTGAGCTTAGAGATAACCAAAACAAGGGCTATCGCTTCCCTTCACCATTGAAGAGGGGGCAAAACCGGTAACCTTTCACTCATCCTCTAGTATGTGCAATTTTGGACTTGGATCTATCTCCCCACCTATATAAAACCTGCTACTTACCTTTAATCCAAGGACTAGTACATTGCAGCATCAATGCAGCAACCCATTAAAATCCCCAAAAAGATTATATTTCAAGGTTTTTGCCTTTTTAGTACCACGTAGCGGTACTAAAAAGTTGCCAACACGGCCTTAGCTACCTCCAAGGTTTGATCAATATCAGCTTCTGTATGAGCCAAGGAAGTGAAACCTGCTTCAAACTGCGAGGGTGCCAAATAAATCCCCCCTTCTAGCATGCCACGATGGAATTTGGCAAATTTGCTGGCATCAGCGACTTTGGCATCCTCATAGTTATGAACCGGACCAGGGGTAAAGAACATGCCAAACATGCCATTAATATGCCCACCACAGACCTCATGGCCTGCTGCACGCGCAATGTCCAGCAAACCCGAAATGAGCTTATCGGTAATTTGATGGAGTTGATCGTAGGCACCAGGACGTCTGAGCAGTTCCAGGGTTTTGATCCCGGCGGTCATAGCTAAGGGATTACCCGATAAGGTTCCGGCTTGATACATCGGTCCCGCTGGAGCCACCAAGCTCATAATATCTCGCCGTCCGCCGTAGGCTCCTACAGGCAGCCCGCCACCAATGACTTTGCCTAGGGTGGTCAGATCAGGGGTAATGCCAAACTTCTCTTGGGCACCACCGTAGGCAATCCGAAATCCAGTCATCACTTCATCAAAGACGAGCAAGGCTTCATGCTCCTTGGTGATTTCCCGCAAGCCTGCTAAGAAGCCGCCGTCGGGTGGGATGAACCCCGCATTGCCGACGACGGGTTCTAGAATCACCCCAGCAATTTGTCCAGGATGCTGGGCAAATAGTGCCTGCACAGCTTGTAAGTCATTGTAGGGGGCTGTCAACGTATTGCTGGTGACTGATTTGGGCACACCCGGCGAGTCAGGTAGTCCTAAGGTGGCGACGCCTGATCCTGCTTTGACCAAAAACATGTCGGCATGGCCGTGATAGCATCCTTCAAATTTGATCACTTTTTCTTTGCCAGTGAAGGCCCGCATCAGCCTGAGAACAGACATACAAGCTTCTGTGCCTGAATTAACAAAACGCACCATTTCCACACTGGGAACGGCATCAATCACCATTTCAGCCAGGACGTTCTCTAGCAAACAGGGCGCGCCAAAACTGGTGCCTTTGTCTAGGGCTTCTTTTAAGGCAGTGAGGACTTCAGGGTGAGCATGGCCGCAGATGGCGGGTCCCCAGGTGCCGACGTAATCAATGTACTGATTGCCATCTACATCCCAGATATACGCTCCTTTCACCCGATCAAAGACAATGGGTTGACCCCCAACGGATTTAAATGCGCGAACGGGTGAACTCACTCCACCCGGCATCAATTTCTGGGCTGCGGCAAAAATTTCCTCTGACTTTGTTGTATTAAAGGTGTCAGTAAGCAACGTTTTCTCCTTAGAACAGCTAACTCGCTGCATGGTTGATTAGTTGAGGCTTTTGCAAGGGGCTTGAAGCAATTTCATGCTTAAGCTTTCATCAACATAGTCTTTTATTTTACTGTCTCGGTTCATGTGGATCAAAAGGATTGCGGTATTATTATGCATTCTTAGCAAGACGGGCTTGGCAAGAGTGCTGAAACCAGTTAATGATTTGGTCTAAGCTTAGATCCTTGATCGAGACCTGGTGGTGTTGAGAAATGGCCGTTAAGGGTTGCAATGATGAGGCTAGTAGATGGCTAAACCAGTCAAAAAAAGCCCTATCGGTGTGTTGAGCGTCTTGCAATTGCTGATCTTGGTGTACCCAGGCCTTAATTTGTTCGGGTTGTACTGTCTCTAGGGGAATGTTGCTGGCGGCACTCAGTTGCTGAAGATATCGCCAACAGTAGATGGTCAGACGCAGGGAGAAGCGATCGCGCGTAGGCAGCATCGTCTGATCAATCTGGACATTTTCTTCTAGGGTCAGTAAACAACTGAGGGCTTGGGGTAGTTCCGCCATTGTGGGTACAGGATGACAATACAAAGGGTTGGTTTTCAGGTGTCGCCAGCCAGCATTCCTAATACAGAATCAGGGGCAGCAAGTAAGCAACTGATATCATGAGAGCCATTACAAATCGGAACAATTCATCCAACGACCAAGCTCACCAGATGCGGATAACCTCTCGAACGCAATCGACTAACCTCATCGTTCCGGTGCAGTGATTTAAATAAGTAGACCAGGTTACCAAGGGGACTTATAGCCTCTAGTGTAGGAGGGTGGAGACTTTACGCTACCAACTCATCATAAGCGGTAATCCAGGTCGAAAATCTACCTGCTGCCCCTGCACTTCTCCATCAAACCCAATCTCCATACAGTACTCTGCTCCTACCCGTAGCTTGATCTGCTTTGTATTAACCACTGCTTGAAGTTCGGGTGACACATGATTTGCAGCGGGACTGACCAACTCTACACGAGTAATTTCGCGTAAACCAGTACCATGATCTAGAGGTTGTGACTTCTCAGCAGGATATTGATCTGGACGTTGACCAAATGGAGTCTGGAACAGCCATGGCTCAGTCAGCACAGCGCTATTCGTTCCTACCTCAATACTCATTGTTTTAGGCAAATAAGGTGGGTGATATGCCCAACTGGAAAAGGCAACCGTGTCACCAGAACCTAGGGCTGGACGCAGGCAGATTCCGAATGGACAAACCCCATCATTCCGATGCGTCCATCGCTCCCAAAGACGAGTGGGACGAATTAACTCAGACTTCGCCTCTTCTGGATCATGAACCCACAACAACTCCAACATTGCATTATGGAAAAAGAAACGGCGATTGGTTGTACCCTGCCCAGGATGCGCATTAGAGGTTCCTTCCACCAAGCCAAATGATACTAGGCCCTCACCTTCGTAAGCACCAATGCCAGTCCAGATAAAGAGATGATCCACCTCAAATGCCATAGCTGCAAAGCCACTTGAGACCTGACTAGGCAGCGAATTCAACATAAGCTGATGAAGTTGTGGGCTTTGGAATCTCTAACCCCTCCAACTTTAACCCATCTAGATGGAACTCCACTGCCTCGCGCATATTTTGCTCAACTTCTTCACAGGTTGCTCCAGTCGAGACACATCCCGTTAGATCAGGAGAATAGGCAGAATATCCAGTTTCTGTCTTCTCAATTACGATAAGATACTGCGTCATTTCAGACCTGCTTGTTTCAAGATGCTATCCAATGTTCCTGGAGCCAGATCATCGCCCAATTTCCCTGGTATAGTGACTAACCCTCGCTTGCTGGGATGCTTGTATTGACGGTGACTGCGCTAAATTGAGATCATGCACCCCAAAGATAGATAGACTCTGTGATCAATCCCATTGTGATGGGGGTAAAATTGATGTCCGCCGGATGGTTTCTAGATCTCGTTGAAACTCGGAAACATCTTCGTCGTCTAAGGTGGGCAAAATCGTTAAGCACTCATTTAATTTAGAGAGAGGCATTGGATGCGGTGGGGCTGCTGGCATAGCATAGGCAATCACTTCATTATTTTTATTCATCATAAATCACCAGCTTCTGGTTTTAGTTCTCGTTCCATGAGGGCTTCTACGGCTTCCTGGGGCGTGATTTGGCCTTGGAGCAGCCGATGGACCTGATGGGCAATGGGTACAGGAATGCCTTCTCGCTGGGCAAGCTGCATCAATACCCTTGTGGTGTTTACTCCTTCCGCTGTCCCTTGTAGCCCTGCCAGAATCTCGGCTAGGGGTTTGCCCTGGGCCAATTGATAGCCCACTTGGTAGTTGCGACTCAAGGGGCTGGTACAGGTTGCCAGGAGATCGCCTAATCCCGATAGGCCAAAAAAAGTTTCGGGTTGGCCACCTAAATGGGTGCCTACCCGCATCATCTCTGGTAAGGCGCGGGTAATCAGGGCAGCGCGGGCGTTTGTACCGAGCTGTAAGCCTTCGCATACGCCGACTGCGATCGCCATTACATTCTTGAGGGTTCCGCCTAGTTCGGTGCCAATGCGATCTCCGTTCGTATAGACCCGGAAACACTCAGACGAAAAGAGCTGCTGCACCGTCTTGAGGGCGACTGGATCGTCACTGGCCACAACGGTTGCTGCGGGCAAGCCCTGCTCAATTTCCCTAGATAAATTCGGTCCAGATAAGACCACAATCGGATGATCAGGAAAGGTGGCCTGCCAAATCTGGGCGGGTGTCCCCAGGGTTTGCGGATCTAAGCCTTTAGTGGCACTGATTAAGATTGTCGAGGGGGGGATTCCAACTTCTTGTAACTGGGCGGCAATCTCATTAATCCCTTGCATAGAGATGGCAATGACAATTACCTGGGCTGAGGCCACGCTCTCCGCTAAGGTCAGCGGGCCTCGCCGGAACCATAGGATTACCGAATGTTGATTGGCTCGGACTAAGGTGGCCAAGGCCGAACCCCAAACCCCTGCCCCCAAAATGGTAATGGCTGCTGGTTGGGAAGGAGGAGCAAAAGACTGCGATAAGGCCATGGGTTTAGATGAGAAGGGTTCAGTAAAGCTCAAGCCGTCTTTGATGAAGCTGAGGCAGCCATTGCCCAGTCCGGCAGGCTATTGCATTCAATATAGCGATGGTACTGTTGAATTTGGCGATCGCACCTCGTTTGGCTCCAACCACAATATTCCTGCAAAATGGCCGTCACCTGAGGGAGTACATCAAACCCATAATTAGTTTGCATCCCTAACAGAGTGCGGCGCAAGCAAATATCCATGAGGGTATGGGCTTGCTCAGCTTGCACCGCATAGACGACTTGAGCCTTGATATCTAGCAAATTGGGGATAATCGGTGCTGCTAGGACAGGGGCTTGATCGACTAAAGCCAAGACCTGCACAGCACAGCTACCGTAGATAGAAAATAGGTGCAAGACCACAGCCCGATCCACTAGCATCTGGTATTGACGAATCGAGGTAGCCAAGAGGGTATCATTGAGGGCGATCGCACCTGGAAATAGTTCCTGCTTCGTCAAACAAGGGAGGGGCGATCGTTCCTGTTTTTGCAAAACTACATTGACGATTTCCTCTGCCACTTGTCGGTAGGTTGTCAGTTTTCCCCCAATTAAAGAAATCAAATTACCAATGCCTGCTTGGCTATGGTCATAGAGAATGTGGCTGCGAGTAATCCTGCTCGTCTTTTGGCCTGTACTCACAGGTAAAGGACGCACCCCAGCATAGGTAAAACGAATATCCGTGCGGTTTAATTGGGCACAGGGGATCACACGATTGGTTTCAGCCAGTAAATAGTCAATTTCAGCATCCTCGGCTTTAACCCGGTCCAAATCGCCCTCATAGCGAATATCTGTGGTGCCAATCAGATATTGGTGTGCCCAAGGCAGAATAAAAAACGGGCGATGATCTGCTGCCGCTTCCACATACAGCGCTGTTTGCGGCGCACCCGGAAACGGATCGACAATGATATGGCTGCCCTTGGTCCCCCCAATTTTACGGTCTGGGCTAATCGTAGCGGGTTGGCTATTGTGCAAGACCTGATCCACCCAAGGTCCAGCCGTATTGACGATCACTGCCGAGGGTGAAACGGGCAGGGTCTGAAGGGACCCCGTCAGTTGATCTGCACAGGTGAGCGCTGTCACCCGCCCTCCTTGATGATGGATTTGAGTCACCTTGATGTAGTTGAGCGCCGTTGCTCCTGCCGCTTGGGCCGCCAAAATTAACTCCAAACACAGACGCTCAGCATAGACGACTTGGGCATCAAAATAGTGGGCGGCTCCTTTCAACCCCACCGGGTTGAGATGCCGAAACAATTGTCGGCATTCTTGGGCAGAGAGCATCTGGTGATGGGGTAGGCTTTTATCCCAACTGAGCAGATCGTAGAGGATCATGCCTGCTTTAATTTCCCAGAAATTGCGTGTCCCGCCAGCATAGATAGGGATCAACAGGGGCAACGGCTGGACTAAATGGGGGGCAACCCGCAATAAGACTTGGCGCTCTCGTAAAGATTCGCGAACGAGATTGAATTCTAAATACTCTAAATAGCGTAATCCACCATGAATGAGGCGACTCGACCAACCTGTTGTCCCACCCCCAAAATCATCTTTGTCGATTAAAAGGGTGTGAATACCCCGCAAGGCTGCATCACGGGCTACCCCAGCCCCATTACTGCCGCCGCCAATCACAATCAAGTCGAAGGGGGTCTTTGCCAGGGTTTGCCAATTTCGCATGGGTTAGCACATCTCGCCTGGGTGATAGGGGACTAAGCTGTCATCGGGTCTGTTTGCCCACTCTGCCACCAAGAGGCCATATTTAGGTTTCTTGTTCATCCTTCTATAACCAATTGTGATGGTATGAACCTGTACACGCGAAAATAGAAGGGTGTTTGTTTCCCAAGGATAGGAATCATGGTTTTAACTGCCTCTACTATGCTGAAATTAGGGACATCAGCGCCTGAGTTTCAACTCCCAGATGTGGTCAGTGGCCAATCTATCTCGTTAGCGACCTTTGCCGATCGCAAGGCCCTACTGGTGATGTTTATTTGTCAGCACTGTCCGTTTGTGAAACATATTCAGTTTGAATTGGCCAAGCTGGGTCAAGATTATCAATCTCAGAGCTTAGGTATTGTTGCCATTAGCGCTAATGATATCCAAAGCCATCCCAATGATGATCCCGAACATTTATTGGCCATGGCCAGCAATCTTGGCTTTAATTTTCCGGTTTGTTTCGACGAAACTCAAGAGGTGGCCAAGCAATATACGGCAGCTTGTACCCCCGATTTTTTTGTGTTTGATCAACAACGCCAACTGGTCTACCGAGGACAATTAGATGACAGCCGTCCCAGTAATGATCTGATGACAACGGGGCAAGATTTACGGGCGGCGCTGGATGCCGTCTTAGCTAACCAACCCGTTAACCCAGAGCAAAAGCCCAGTATCGGTTGCAATATTAAATGGAGGCCGGGGAATGAACCATCTTATTTTGGTTAAAGGCATACCTTGACCCAGCCGATGAGGACAACTTCATGTATCGGATTCTAGCCGCCATTACCTCTTTATTGGTGACTGTTTGGCAGTGTTCATGGAACGCCGAGGCCAACTCAGGATAGGGAATCCGTTCACTTAGGGCACAGATAAAATCTTGGGGGCTAATCGGACTAGTTCCCAAGTCCGACAGGGTATTTTCCAAGATCACATCTGCGATCGGACCAATGCAGTCCACCAATTCCCGTTTACACTGATCAATAAAATCAGAGGATAAATCTGAAGTTGGGGGGAGTGGCTTTTGTGGGGGATGCGATCGCGTTGTCGGCACAGAGGACTGAGATTCCTCTACGCGCTTCCAAACCACCCAATGGGATCTTTCTTCTAGCAAGAGACAGGCTTGCCCGGTTTTACAACAGATTTGGCAGTACTCAAGGGCAGCTTTCTCTAAATTTTTAGAAATTCTGGAGCCTAGCTGAAATAATTGCCCATGGACTCGTAACTGATGGTTATTAATCTTTTGTATATCTTGAACTTGAAGATCCTCAATTTGCATCATATTCAAGGATATCCTCCTGCTTAGGCAAGTGATGCGAAGAACAACCCCCCTACGACTCCTTAAATAATGGAGTGCCAGACATCCTGAGTATAAACTTCTTACTTGCAAGTGTAAACTTACTTTGCCAAAAGCAACAATCTGGTTACTTGTATAGAGGCTGGTGAAGAACCTGTTTGAAGAACCAGAATTTCATGATGAGCTGTATTTGGGTCAGAAAATCGAGTCAAAGTAGCATTATCCCATCATGACCCTGAAGGTAAGGTTAATTCTTGGCGCTTTGACTTTCCGCTGAATAGGGAGTTGATGCTTCCAATACTCCTGGAACTCTCCAGCCATAATCAGAATCGAGCCATCTTCCAAGTTGATGCTGAGGGTTTCACCGTCTTGATGTCGTAAATCAAATCGACGGGTTGCACCAAAACTGACAGAGGCGATCGCTGCATTGGTAGCCAAATCTCGCTCATTATCTGCATGCCATCCCATTCCAGCTAAGCCATCGGGATAATAATTCAGCAATACACCTGAATAAGAGTCCTGCGTGAGTGCTTCCACCTGTGTCTTAATTTCACGCAAGACTGGTAGCCAAGGTTGAGCCGTCTTGATCTGCCCAGCGTAGCGATAATCTGCTGTGCCGTACCAGGCAGTTTGACGGCGCAGTTTGTGCCACTTACCAAAAACCTGTACTTCTTCAGTTTGCCAACAACACGCTGTTTTCAAACGATTGAAGTAATTCTGGGATAGATGCAACATTTGAGGGAAATAGATGACGCTGCCATTTCTATCCGTGAGCTGCATTTGATCCTCCCACTTGAATGGGGGGTGATGGTACAACCGGAAAGCCCCTTAGGAGCGATCGCACTTATTCAGGAAGTTGATCGGGGTCAATGCCTTGGGATCGCAACAAGGCTGCCAATTGTTGCGATCGTTGTCGCTCCCGTTCCCAATTTTGCTCAGCTTGCTCTCTAGCCTGTTCAGCTTGCTCTCTAGCCTGTTCAGCTTGCTCTCTAGCCTGTTCAGCTTGCTCCTTCGTTTGCCGTTCTTGTTCCTCTGGCCGTGGGATAAGCTGTCCTTCTGCGGTAAACCAGCGTAACTGTTGCTTATGAATACCGAGATATAAACGAAGCTGCTCACTCCACAACCATCCGGCTTCCGTTGGAGACAGAGCCTGATATCGACCACTCACCAGATGAAAGCCCGCAAATTCTAGTGTTTCTGGATGAAACCAGAAGTAGTCTGGTACCCGCCATACCTCTTGATATAACTCCTTCTTTTTGCCTTTGTCCACTGTTGCCGTCGAGCTGGAGAGAAACTCAATGACCACGTTGGGATATTTACCCCCCTCTTCCCAAACAGCCCAACTACGACGATCTCTCTTTTCAGCCCCCAAGACAACAAACACATCTGGCCCTCGGAAATCACGCTTTTTGAGCTGTTGTTCGTTGTAATAGACTGTCAGGTTCCCTGAAATATAGAAATCTGGGCGATCTTGCCACCAGTATTTGAGCAAACGGATCAACAGGTCAATTTGCTCACGATGAAAATCAGTTTCCAAGGGTGGTTCATCACTATACAGATTGGTTGGCAGTTTAATCTCGTCAGGAACAGTCTCACTGACAGCTTGGGTAGGGTTAGCGTCTAGACGCACCATGGCAGCATTCTCCGACGAGGCTGCTTCAAGTATAGCTGCTTCCAGCAAATACCCTAGAATAGTGCAATCCCTTGCAGATATACCCCATCTTTTGTCACTCTAGACAGCAAACAATTAGAAAGGGAAAGATTTTCGACCCTACTCAGCATGACTTTACCTAGAGAGCCTCGTCCCACCTTCCAGTTCATTTAATAGACCTGTCCGCAATATAAATGGTGGAGAAAAAAGATGGTAGAACGGAGTTTTACCGTTCTACCAATGATCAAAAATCCCCTTCATTATATTTACAAATATCCCCAGCGCAGCAAGCGAGTGTTGGGCATTGAGTACGATCAGTTTCTCCAACTGTTGGAACAAGCAGAGTTGAAGCACAACGAGCAAAAAGCCGAGTTAGAGCGACACAAAAGCCGGGTCAATGCCCAAGGAGGAGGACGCAAACCGCTGTTATCGGTTGCAGAGGAGGTTTGCCTGTGCCTGTTCTACTTGCGACACTATCCCACCTTTGAGGTGCTCGGACTCCAGTTTGGGGTGTCCAACAGTGAGGCAAATGATACCGTTCACTACGGGCTGGCGATTTTACGAGTGCTGCTGCCTGCGAGTTTGCTTGAGCAAGTGGAATCCCACCGTAGCGATTATGCCATTGTGCAGGAGTGGTTAACTCAGTTCCAGTTGATTGTCGATAGCTTCGAGCAAGCTAGAGAACGACCCCGTGACAACGATGAGCAACGCTCGTATTTTTCTGGCAAAAAGCAGCAGCACACCTTCAAGTCGCAGATCGTGACCCTGCCTGGAGGCAAAGATATAGTCGATGCCACAGCAGGCGAAAAGGAACCGACCAGTGACATTTGTGTGTTTCGAGAGCGGCAATCGCAGTTTGCTCGAAGACAGGGGTTCGAGGGTGATAAAGCCTATGTCGGAGCAGAGAATGTGCAAACCCCGCACAAAAAGCCACGGGGCAAAGAGCTGACACCGCAGCAAAAGGCACAGAACAAGGAATTTTCCAGCACTCGTCGCATCTTTGTCGAGCATATGATCCCCTTAGTGCGGATTTTCCGAGTTGCCCAAGAGCGATTCCGTCTACGTCATGACACTTATGAACAAGTGATTCT
>JAAUOM010000084.1 GCA_012034865.1 Acaryochloris sp. CRU_2_0
GGTAAAGCCGAGACTAAAACGGGTCTGAAGGTCTTGACCACGGTATTAGATAAGGTGTATCAAACGGGGCGAAAAGTCACTCAGGAGTTTAAGGAATCAATGGAAATTATTTTTGATGCTTACCTCCCAAAATGGAATTACACGGCTAAACCTCAGAAAGCTGGATTCTAGATCTTATTTAAGCCACAATCCTTAGCAGATATGCAAACCGCCGCTCGTCAGATCCATGCTCTAGGAGCCCAAGCGGTGATCGTGAAAGGGGGTGGTATGGAGGATACCCTGCAAGGAATTGATGTCTGGTTTGATGGTCAGCAGTTGCAGATCTTGCAGACGGAAAGGGTTGCTACAACCAATACTCATGGTACGGGGTGTACGTTATCGGCTGCGATCGCCGCCAATCTGGCCTTGGGCAAAGAACCGCTAGCTGCGGTCAAAGCTGCCAAAGCCTATGTCACTCAAGCTTTAAACTATGCCTTAGATATTGGTCAAGGTCAGGGACCCGTAGGGCACTGGTTCCCGCTCCTACTCTAAACCCATAAAGTTATTTGGGGTTGTCTGTGGCAAGTGATTGAAAACATTAACTGCTAATTGATCAGTGCAAAAACTTGCGACATAGGGCATTTGGGAACTGAGTAACAAATTCTTGATGGGAGTCAGCTGAAGGAATGTAGACAGTACCAGTTTTATCTACCTTAATTAGAATTGTTCCCCCACAGCACTTTTTACCTGTACGTCCCTTTGCAGACAAACTATTGAGATGAATGGGATCCCCATTAGGTAGATTTAAAGCACATTTTTCTGACAACTGAGTGCATATAACGTGAGCCTCTGGAACAGCAGATAAAACACCCTCTACAATTTCATCTTTTGGATTTTTGTGTAAGCTCCTATCAATTGAAAAAATCACCAATCGAGGCTGCACCAAGTTGCATAACTGTTGAGCAAATGCTTTACTATCCACACCAGCACCTGGTCTACCACCATGATGCGGAAAAACTAGAATCTCAGCTTGTAGGTTTTCGGTTTCTTTAAGTAGATTGTCCAAGCCAGTTTGATCTAGATCTCCTGCTAAAATAGCAACTCTGCGGGTGTTGTACCCTAAAGAGACGACTGCTGATATAGAGTTGGCTCCTAGAGTCCTACCTGCTAGGTCTTTTCCTCCTACACCTTCTAATGCCAATTCAGGCACTGGAGCAAGGACTTCGACGCTCACTTGTCCAACATTCAGTCTACCTGTTATTGATGTTGTCAATTGCGCTTCTATATTGACTTCAGAACGCTTTCGTGCGTCCCCTAATGCAGTGCGTACATCTTTCCAAACATCAGTGTTCCTAAGCCAATCAGAGTTGAGATAGATGTTATTAACTTTGATACTTTTATTGAGGAGTAACTGAGGAATTCCAGCAATATGGTCTTGATCAGCATGAGAAATCAGGACATGGGCAATTTCTGTAATACCAAGATAACCCAATAATTCTGGCAGTACAGAACCAGGAGGACAGTCAATCAACACTACACCCTCTGTATCTCTCAACAACGCGCAGTTACCATGTCCAACATCTAAAATGAATAGCTCAGGAAATTCCATCAATTTCCTCTAGTTCGGGCGCTATTTCAAAATCAGTGAAGTATAAATCTTCAGGGTTCTCAGCACCACTATTGACATTGGCAATGAGACGAGTTCCGATCATTGGCTGGAAATCCAAGATCCACTCATGAATTAAGGAGGAGGGCAGTCGGACAGCCTTGTGGGGATTCCAGCCTGGGATGATTGCATCTATGACCTCTTCACCAGATTCTTGACTGATATCAACCAGTCTTACTATATTCCTATAGGGTTTTCTATCACTTGAAACAGTTCCATTTAACTCTAATAAACAAGTTTGCATTCCTGATTCTATCGTAGAAGCATCTACATTATCTCTATCTAAAAGTACAGGTATTTTGTGTCTGTACCTTCTAATAGATACATCACTATCCATGTCATAAAACTGTGTTTCTAGTAGAGCTGGTATTTTCCGATCATACAGAGCTGCCACTAAATCTGAACCATAGAAACTAGCAGGACTAGATTTTCCTAGACGGTGATCACAGAGAACTCCATAAACATCTTCAGGAATTTCCGAAACTAAATCATCAATTGCCTTGAAAAAACCTTCAACGATCAAGACTGGCTCATAGCCTGCTTCTTCAACTGCCCAGGATGCGGTTTCAGCCAAATCTTTATCATCATCAATGATGACAATTTTATTATTACTGTTTGTTCGCTCACTTAGAAATTTGTCAACAGGCATATTTACTGGATGGACTATCATAGACTTTCAATTAGTGGTAAGTTGATCATAAATTCTGCACCGCCTAGCTCACCATTTGGGATTGCCCATATCTGACCACCTAAATCAGCCACAGAATCTTTCACGATGGTCAAACCTAAGCCTGTACCTCCTGTTGTAGTTGTTCGTCCAGGCAACCAGATTTCATCTAGCTCTATACCTTTAATGCCAGAACCATTATCTAGAAATCGAAGTTTGAGATGCGTTGTCGTCAATTCGGTACAAATCATGATTTGACGTTGTTCGCAGAATGCATTTTTGTCATTAAAGGCATTAATTGCGTTAGTCATAAGATTAACAAGAATTGCCTCCACAAGAGCAATGCTGCCACGTACTGAGGGTGTGCTATCGGCTAATACCCTCTTAACATCTACCTTTGCTTCTTCCAAAAATGGTTGAAATAGATCGCTCACTTCAGCAATCACGCTATGAACATCAACAGTACTCGATTTTCGCTTTGCACGTTTTAGTAAATGGAGAGGAAACTTAGCAAAACTCCGTAACGAATTTGCTGCCCTATACAGCATTTCTACAGGTTGAGCTAGAGTCTTAGCATACTCACCTGCTAATAGTTTTTGTCCTTGTGTTGCAATTCTTTTAGCAGCTTTCTCAACTACAGTGACTGGTTTGCCCGATTCATGGGCAAATACGGCTGCGGTTGTGCCTGCTGTTGCTAAACTGCGGTAAAGCAGTACATCTTCTCGTAGTAATTGAGTTTCACGCTCTTTAATCTTTTCGTAGTTTTCAATAACCTTAAGTACTTGTGTACGGGATATTTCAGGAATTTCTAATGTTTCTATTGTTTCTTCAACTTTAGCTTTAGCCTCTGATACAACTTGATTGATATCTCGCTTAACTTGTTCTCGCTTTTTCCGAGATTCCTTAAATCGCACATCAGCCATCCAATTAAAAGCATCAATTGCAAATTCCCTTAGTTCAGAAAATGCTTCACTTTCAATAAATCCTAATCGGTCTGTTTTTTGAATCAAAATATCATCTGGGTCAGTAACAATTACACGACCAAGTACCGTGTTAGTTGAGGGACGATCTTCGGCTGCTTTTGCTCTTTCCAGATTAATGTTCAACCAATCATTTCCTGAATCTCCATAAGGTTTTACCCGTAACCCTCGGTGATAGAGATGTACACCTCCTACAATCGAAAGCCAATCTCTAATCTCTCCAACAGTTGCTGTTCTATCTCTACGGGAAAAGGTTTGAGAACTTAGTCCAAAAATCCACACTTCAAGTGTTGCTGCTACAGTTTTATAAGGTATTTCTCGCTTTGTGAGGTCTCTATGGTTAGCATGAAATAATATATCTCCCTTCCAATCCATGAGCCTTGCTTCAGCCTTACCATTAGCATCTAGAGATACACTGAGTCGGTATTCGGCATCCTCAAAATAAGCTTCTTGAACTCGCTTTTCCAGTTCAGAAAAGCCCGGAGCAATGAGCTTGGGGCGAAAACCAATTTCGCTATCAAATGGGTCTGCCAGTAGCAACAACTCTCTGGCTAGTCGTTGCACCTCTCGTTTACCCAGCTTGAATCTTACATTTTGAATTATAGTATCAGTGCCTTGAGGTTGTTGTGTTTCATGCTTTTCGCTGGTTAGAGTAACATCTTCTACCACGGTTGCCTGATCAAAATCTTGCCAATTGATAGACAAAGAATATTCAACGCCGGGTTTGCTAGTAGGTCTGGTCTTTAAGGTGACGTGAGATCCTTGGCGCAGGGCAGCTAATCTACCTAACCCCTTATCTCCTACAGGCAACCGTCCCAATTGAGTAGGCAGGCGAGTTGCTTTTTTAGAACGTCCAATGACTAGCCATCCATCAGAGATGACATCTAAATTCATGCCAACTCCATTGTCTGATACAACCAGCGAACCACCCGTTGCCTCAGTATTGATCAATTCGACTGTACATTCTGTGGCATCTGCATCATAGGAATTCTTGACCAGTTCCATAATGCCTTGATCAGGATTGGGAATCAGTTCTTCGCCCAATCTACTCAGGATATCTGGTGAGAACTTGAAGTGCATTGTTGAGTTTTAGTATTCTTGAGCTTCTGTAGCAATATCCAGCATAGCAATCTCTCTAATATCGATTCTGAGTGTTGACTAGATCTCATGGTCGATGGCTCCAAACACTAACCCAGAATTATTGCTTCTAGGGATCGTCTTCCGGTTGAATTACTGTGGCAGATTAGGCAACAATGAAGAAGTATTGCAATTGTTATTGTTTGTTGAATAACATCCTCCATGCCTCAGGTTCAACGGCCTTCCTTAGCTCCCCCTTCGGTTGGAGGTATCTCCTTACATCCTAGAGCAGTGCATGAACCTTCCCTGACTTAGGGCTTTTATCCAAGCATAAGCTGCCAAGACGGGGATGCTAGTGAATGCGGAAATTATGGAGGTCGTAGCTACGGAAATTCAATGCCAGCAGATTTACAACCTGGGGGTCGATCTGGTGATGGTGTCACGGACTGGGGCGGTCTTGGTCGATGCAGGGGCGATCGCACATAAATCATGACGGCAATGATTTCTGCTCGGCCTTGAGCCATCACTGCTTTGGTTAGCGTTAGGATGTAAATGTTCTAGCCTGATCAGTAGGGATTTAGACGGGTTGAATCCTCTGTAAAACGATTGAACTGTTGTTCTAAGGAATAACCTCTATGCAAACTGTGCCTACCCCTAAAGCACCGATGCCCCTGCAGGCACTCCAGTGGATTCTTGATCCAGTGGGCTATATGGAAAAGAACTTTAATCGCTATGGGGATATCTTCCAATCTTTTTTACTTTGGGGTGGTACCGCACCCTTGGTGATGGTTAACGAGCCTAAGGCCGTTCAGTATATCCTGACCCATGATACTGGTAAGGAATTGACAGCCCCAGGAGATGTCAATCAGTTGCTGGAACCTCTGATTGGTCGCCAAAACCTCATGTTACTGAGCGGCACTCAACACCGAAATCGCCGCCAGTTGGTCATGCCCCCCTTTCATGGAGAACGCCTTAAAGCTTACGGGCAGATGATTCAGCAGATTACCCAAAATGTGATCGAACAATGGCCAACCCGTGAATCTGTGAACGTTCGGCTTACCATGCAAAAAATTACGATGCGGGTCATCCTAGAGGCAGTCTTTGGCTTACACCAAGGCGATCGCTACCAACAGCTTGAGCACTTACTCAGTACCCGCCTGGATATGACGGCTACACCCTTGGCTTCAGCCCTTGTTTTTCTGCCCTGGTTACAAAAAGACTTTGGCCCTTGGAGTCCCGGCAGTCGCCTTCACAAACTAGCGGCGCAAACCGACCAGCTCTTATTCGCCGAAATTCAGGAACGGCGCGCTCATCCAGACCTTAATCGGACGGATATTCTCTCTCTGCTCCTAGCTGCTAAAGATGAGGCAGGCAAGGGTCTCACCGATCAAGATTTACGAGATGAGTTGATGGCCTTATTGGTAGCAGGCCATGAAACCACGGCCACAGCCTTAACCTGGGCTATATACTGGATTCATTCTTTACCGGAAGTTCAGCAAAAGGTACGGGCGGAGCTGGATACTGTGTCAAACCCCACTGATCCTTCTTCATTCCTTCAACTTCCCTATCTCACAGCAGTCTGCAACGAAACGCTACGCATCCACCCCGTTGCCATGTTAACCTTCCCCCGTCGGGTTGAAGTGCCTATGAAGCTGTGTGGTTATCCGTTAGAGCCGGGTATGTTACTGTTAGGCTCTATTTACCTCATCCACCATCGGCCAGACCTGTATCCCCAACCCCACCAGTTCCGACCCGAACGGTTTCTAGAACAACAGTTTTCTCCCTACGAGTTTATGCCCTTCGGCGGTGGGGTACGCCGCTGTGTGGGCGCTGCCTTAGCTCAGTACGAAATGAAGATTGTCTTAGGCACAATTCTGAGCCAAATGGATTTGGTCTTACTCAACAAACACCCTGTTCAACCTGCACGCAGGGGGGTAACCTTGGGACCGAAGCAACCCGTTGAGGTGAAGAAAGTGAGAATTCACTCAGCCTCTAAGTCCCTTTTAGAAGTCTAAGGATCGAGAATTTAATGTAGCGGCAGAAGCCGACATCGACAAGTCCGTAGTAGTGGTACATATTGGTGATCAAGAAGTCGACATTTTTGATCTGTTTGTACAACCACAACGAAAGCCTTGCGCTCTGGCGTAGCCATTCACGTAGCGATAACGTCGGGATGAAAGCAGGGCAGTGAGCGGGGTTGGTGATGAACCGCCAATAGTGCAATAATTGCAATGCGGGTAGTGTCTGCTACCTGTCAACTGAAAAAGACTAGCGGCAGCTTTCTGCCCCGACACAAACGTACAGTTTGCTGGTGAGCAGTGCGGCGGATAGGAAATGCAGTTGATTTCTCTCAGCGTCGGGAGGATGTCACTAAATCTTCATACAAAGATTCACGATGCACCTTTGATACAGTATCTTTCTACAAGGCACTCTTAATTGCATTCATCAACATTCAGCCCGTAGCTGAATATTATTTTTAGGGTTAAGGAGTATCAAAATTGTTCACACCAACTTTTCTCACGGTAGCCGTCCGCGCGGTTAATTGGAGTCCAACGGTGGGCATTGTTATGTTGGCAGCCGATATCATGGCCATTGCGATCGCCAAGTACAGCGTTCAATATCCCAGTGTTGGTCCCAGTCTGCCCGCCTCCAATTTATTTGGTGGGTTTAGCTTAACCTCTGTGTTGGGGACCCAAGTCTTTGGCCATATTTTAGGGGCAGGTGCTGTTTTGGGACTCACTTATCTGGGCGTTCTCTAGAGGCTACCTGCGGAGAGGCGAGGGCTAGCCTCGTTGAGTTTGATTGAACAGTCAAAGCCATTTTGCTTTGACTGTTTTTTTGCCCCTCAAGATTGAACAAGAACCCCATTTAAAAAAATATCGGCCAGGGTCTCAGCCATTTCCTGCTGGAACGCCAGGGACGGGTGTTCGTCCATGAGGGTATTCTGGCTAAATCCAGCGATCATAAACATCCCTAGAAACACACGGGCTACCACCTTGGGATTGAGGGAACGATACGTACCCCGTTCAATCCCTGTTTGGATAAACGCTTCCACAACGCTGGTCATCTTGTTGATGATTTCGGTTTGAATGCGATCGCGCAGATCAGGATGAAACTGAGCCTCCATAAAACAGACCCGCATCAGATCAGCCTGTTTATGCAAGCTCAACATGCGTTCTCGCATCATTTGGGCAACGGATCGATAGCTCCCCATTTCACTCAGTTGGATCAATAAGTCCGTTAGCATTTCACTCCACCCCTGGGTGACCACCGCCACCAGAATGGCTTTTTTATTTTCAAAATGGCGGAACAGCGTGCCTTCAGCGATGCCCGCTGCCTCTGCCAATTGCCGAGTGGTGGTTTTTTCAAAACCTTGGCGGGCAAATAAATGCTGAGCCGCCGCTAAAATACGACTGTTGAGATCAGTTTGGGCAACGGTGAGGCGGCTAGAGAGTTGCATAATTTCAGATCCTGAAGCAACTATTTTGCCTACATTGTCTAATGAATTTTGCTGGACTGGTGAGAGCGTTGGTGTTTCTTTACCTTCTTAAATGGAAAGCCCCACATTCAATGACGTAACAATCAACGGCAAAAGAATGTCAGAAAGAAGGCTGAGTCCCAGAGAAAGAGCATCGCTAAAAACAATACTTAATCCCTGAGATTTGCGATTGAGACGGGGAATGGTGCATTCTGTAATTTTGGCTTGTGGTTGGCTTATTAATGTCAATGGAACCTGTCCTTGCGCCTGATTACACCCCCCAGTTAAAGCAATTGATGCACATGGTTGGCCTCCATAGCTTTGCTGCTCTTGCCAGAGTAACGGGGGTATCACAAGCAGACATTAACCGATTACGACGGGGACGAATTTTAGAGTTACGCCTGGAAAAAGTTTTACAGTTAACGCAAGCCCTAGAGGTGCCCCTGGAAGGATTAGTTACCACCTTCTCATCGATCCCCCCCGTAGCTGTATTGAAACCCTCTCAGCAAGAGAGGGCAGATCTAAAATTCCCTACTCCTACCCAGACAAAGTCTCAGCCAGCAGCTCAAGAGTACAGCCAACTTCAGCAAACCTTAGATACCCTGAACCAGGAATATCAACGTTTGCAAAAACAATTGCAAGATCAGCAAGCCCAACTCTGGCAGGAGTACCAAAGGTCTACGGTACAAGCTCTAGAATCTTTATTATTGCAATGGCCTACGGCTGCCTATGCTGCTCGTCAACATCCTGAGGCTCCAGCGGTAAAAATCTTGCCATTACTGCACCCACTAGAAGCCCTATTGGACGCCTGGGGGATGGTTCCTATTGGTGAAGTTGGAGCGGAGATCGCCTTTGATCCACAGTGGCATCAGCTTATGCCGGGAGGAGGATCGACAGCCACCAAAGGAGATAAGGTCACAGTCCGCTATGTAGGATATCGACAAGGGGAGACACTTTTATATCGGGCAAAGGTGTCTCCCCTGTGAGGGAGAATCCTGAACACCTACATTCTCCCCTTTTGAATAGGATGAGATTCTTGCGGAGTGTTAACTTATATTATAAATTATAATTATTTATAACCTTTTTCCGCTTTCGTCCCCCTAATTCAGAAGTTTTGGCTGTTGAGCGATCTTCAAGAGTGTTGCTGGGGTGGACTCTTGCCTTTACACTTATCAACTTAATTTAATAAATAGTCTGGAGATTGAGTTTCCTTGGTTAGGCAACATAAAATTCTGGTGGTTGATGATGAGGCGACGATCCGTCGCATTTTGGCAACCCGCTTATCGATGGTTGGCTATGAAGTAGTTGTTGCCGCTGATGGAGAAGAAGCTCTTGCCCAATTTGAGGCAGAATCGCCAGATTTGATTGTCTTAGATGTGATGATGCCGAAAATGAATGGGCTACAAGTTTGCCAAACCCTACGGCAGACCACAGGGGTACCGATCATTATGCTGACGGCCTTGGGAGAAGTCAGCGATCGCATCAAAGGATTAGAGTTAGGGGCAGACGACTACTTACCCAAACCCTTCTCCCCCAAAGAGCTAGAAAGTAGAATTCAAGCTATTTTAAGACGGACTGTTTCCACCAGAGCTGCCCCCGAAGGAACCAATGGCTCAATGGATCAAATCATTCTCGAAGTGGGGCCGTTACGCATCGAAACCCACAAGCGGCAGGTTTACTTGCATGATCAACGTATCCAGTTGACGGGGATTGAATTCGATGTCCTCAAGCTGTTGGTCTCTAAGGCGGGGCAAACCGTCTCGCGTGCAGATATCTTGCAACAAGTTTGGGGGTATTCTGCCAACCACTATGCTGATTTACGAGTCGTGGATGTCAATGTCTCGCGGTTACGCTCCAAAATTGGGGATAGCTCTAAGCAACCTGAATATATTCATACGGATTGGGGCATTGGCTATTTTTTTCAAAAAATGAGGAAAACATCGCCTGAACAAGTCATGTGCTAAGCTGTTGAACCTCAACTGTGGGTGGAACAATTTCTCACTAGGAAGATTCTGTGTTCTAGTTTATTGGGTGTAAAGGACCAACGCTATGGGGCTGAGTGATCAGTTTAAAGATGACGAGAAAAAGGCCAGCATTGCCGCAGATTGCGCCAAATTAATGGATGAGCAAGTTGCGACCAAGACGGGTCTTTCCGGTCTAGCCATTAAAACGGCTTATCGAGCTTTGAAGGGGATTGGTTCCGGTTATATCCCCAGAGCCATCTGTAACTTGCTTCCTCAAACTTTAGAAGCCCTCGATCCCCTGTGGGCTGAAGGGTTGCAAGTTGGAAATCCTGTGGAACATCTCACTCAAAATTCGGCGATGACGGCGGATGTGCTACTGGGAGTTACGGATCGCAAAATTAGCAACGCCAAAAACAAAATTGTGATTGCCACCTATAACAAGGTGCGTAAATCGGTGAAGGGGGATGTGGAAGCAGCAATCCCCAGTTTGGCTAAAATCCTCGATCATCATGCCAACCTATCCACGCCAGTGTGAACGCTAAACGGAGGCGAGGAGTGGCAATATCCCCTCCAATCCCCAAGCTAGGTATCAACGCGATCAATGGGTGGGTTGCTTCTGTTAGTAGGATAATTTTTCTGGTTGGGCTTGTGGGCATGCTAACAACTTCAAAAACAGCCGCTCAAAAATGTCATGATAATTCCGTTGCAAGATGGGATAAAATCATTCTCTCCCGTCTGATACCTGCTTTTGGTATTAGTTTGGCGGTTGCTTTAATTGTTGGTTTTACTAGTCCTGTGGTGATGTTGGCCCTTGCTGCTACAACATTGCCAGTTGTCAAAGTGTTGGCAACTCATGCCTTTGCTACATTCCAAGGAAACAGAGCACTCCCTCAAGATAAATGCATCCAAAAAGACTTGATTGAACCCTAAACTGCTAACTCAGATTTCATTATTTCTTAGGTGCTGGTTTTTTTGATGAATTGGTTGAGGCTGAGGAATTTTTTTTATGACCACTGAAGCTCAGCGGTGGGGAATTGTCCCCTGCCATGATTTTCCCTGTGACTGGATCGGCAGCAAAGTTACCCTTAATTTGCAGCCGAACGTTACCTGGACGTTTGGTTAAAGTAGCTTTAGATGGATCGGAGCAAAGGTTGAGAGCTGAGCTGTCACCGATAAGAGTGAGAGAAGGTGATTGCCATTGACCGCTGAGGGCTGCTAAGGCATGAGGTTGAGGGATAGCTTGGCGGCCTTGTTGAGCCTGCAACGTCGCGGTCAAGAAAATGCCGGATTGTTCCAGGTTCAGATCGACGGTCTGAGGTTAGGGCAGTCCGGCTGGGGGCTGATTTGCAATTGATAGCTACCAGTAATGGATTTTGGGGGTTTCAGTTTGGCTTCGCCGTAGGCTGTTACTACACTAAATAGACTGACCACGGAGCCAATGGCACCAGCATAAAAGATCAAGGATTTTTTGTTAAAGTGACTCATAGAATTTGGAAGTTAGAGTTCGAATTTCGGAGTATGCGCTGCGCACAGGCTGTGCCTACGGAGTTCGGAGTAGCGTTTAAGGCGATGTCGGTTGGTCTTGCGACAAGACGGTCTTGAGATGGAGGGAACTGACTTGACTGTATTTGCGCATAATCAGCAGTGAAGACTGACATTGGTTAGCTAAGGCATCGGTATACCGACCTAGGGTTTGGCGTTCGAGTCCCCAGGCTCGACTGGTACCAGCAATGGTTAGGTCTGCGCGACTAGAGTGATCCACAATCACTGAAACCGCGGAATTGGAATCGACACAGGTGGCTGGAATAATGCGATCGCGCACCGTCTGAGGTAACTGTGCCACAAGATCCCTGATTTCACGACTAAAAGTGGCTGTTGGTTGACTGTTGGAGTTGACATGCAAAACGGTTAATTTAGCCTGTTCTAGATTGACCAGCAATCTGAGGGCTACTTCTAGAGCCAAATCATCGTGGATATTTGTGGCGTAGGGCACTAATAGATTGTCAAGCTGTTGAATGCCTTTGTCCACAAACACAGCCACATCGGTGCGGGCGATACTCAAAATTTTGCCGACGCGGCCCCCTAAACGATTTTTATCCAAGGCGGGCCGATGCCAACCGACAATAATTAAGTTCATTTGCTCTAGTTCAGCAATCTCGGCGGTTTTACGAGCCACATCTGCCGAAGCCTCAATGATTGGGTGAATGCGTTGCTGAAAATCAGGAGGGGTGATGGTTTGAATGAGTTCCTGTAAGCGAGCCTGCTGCTGGGCAATCAGTCGGTTGGCCTCCACGGGGGTACTGGCAAAGCCATAGTCCTCTTGCAGTTCTACCAAACTGAGGGGCGTCACGGAGGCAGGGGTTTGGGTGCCTGAGATCGCCAGTGCTAATTTCAAAAGACCTTTTTGACTCTTCGGGTTAGCAACGGGAACTAAGATACGATAGACGGGCTGACGGTCTGGTTCCACCTCTGGTTCGACTACATCCAGACGAATCAACCGTTTGGGGTAGACCCATTCCAACAAAGGTGAAGTCATAAAGGTGGTGACTAAGGCCATAATCACCAACATTGTAAACAGCAGCGGTGAGATGACTTTCAGTTCCAGGCCAATATTGAGGACGATCAACTCCGTCAATCCGCGTGTATTCATCAACCATCCCAAAGCTGACGCTTCGCGGTTATTAATCCCTGACTGGCGGGCAGCAACATAAGTCCCCACATATTTGCCGATAATGGCCACGCCAATTACCGCTCCACAGAGGATCCATTTGTCTGGGGTGTTCAACAAGCCAATTTGAGTTTTGAGGCCACTATAGGCAAAGAAAACGGGCAGTAGAAATACCAAGACAAAATCTTCCGTTTTTTCCGCTAGTTCCCGAGTCAGACCCGCATTTTTGGGCATGACAGCTCCAAATAAAAAGGCCCCAAAGATAAAATGAATACCTATAACCTCGGTAATCAAAGCCGAGGTGACCACCCCTGCATAAATCACAGCCACCAGCAGTTGCGGTAATTGCTTGGTGCGATCATAGTATTTGGCCAACATCTTCAGAAAGCGTTGGCCTACCGTGACCATGAAGGCAATGTAGAGGAGAGACCACCCAAACGTGGGAATAGCACCTACCATACTGTTAGTGCGGGTGACTGCGATCGCCATTGCCAGGACACACCAAGCAGTGACATCATCGACGGCAGCACAGGTGAGGGCAAGGGTTCCTAACCGACTACTTTGCAGGTTGTTCTCGGTAATAATCCGAGCCAATACGGGAAACGCCGTAATCGACATGGAAGCCCCCAAAAACAGAGCAAAGGCCGTAAAGGTGACATCTCCATTGGAAACGAGTGGGTATAACAACAGTGCCAGCAAATTGCCTAGGGAAAAGGGCACCAGAATACTGACATGGGAGATCAAAATTGCAATATCTAAATTGCCCCGCAAATACTTCGGGTTGAGTTCCAAGCCAATCAAAAACATGAAAAAGATCAGCCCGATCTGGGAGAGTACATTTAAAGCTGGAAGTATCTCAGGGGGGAAGAGACCCATTTGCCAACTGGGTGCTAACCAGCCTAGTAATGAGGGCCCCAGCATAATCCCAGCAACAATTTCGCCAATGACTAAGGGTTGTTTGAGGCGATCGAACCCATACCCCACTAGGCGAGACAGACCGATCACAATTAAAATTGCCTCTAAAACATGAATGACAATTTCTGTGGGGTTCATCATTCGTGTAGCCTTGATAAAGTTAACAACCAAGGCCAGCGTATCACCCTTGGGAAAATTGGTCGTAGAACTCTCCAGGGGGCAAGTTTTATTCCTTGAAGAAGTTCAATAGTTTCACTGATGCCAACTGGGCTTGATTTAGAAGAATATTGAAACGTTGCGAACTGCTGATCTGTGTTGCAAGATATCGTTGATCAACAAAGAAAAATTAGACATCTGCTCATCCTGGAAGATCTAGATGGCGCTCGTTTAGTTCCCTTAGAAGAATCTTCCTATTTCTTGGGTCGAGATACCACGAACTCTATTGTTGTTCGATCCAATGGTATCTCTCGTCAGCATGCCCTCTTTCTGCGCGTCACTGGTGCCGATCCGAATAGCTACGGATTTATGCTCATTGATGGCAATTTGCAGGGAGAACCCAGCACCAATGGTACCTCTATCAATGGTGAAAGATCTACTTCATCGAAGCTCAATCATGGAGACAAAATTGTCTTTGGTCGTCAAGTATCGGCCAAGTATCTGATCCTTGAAGCGCTCTGTGATCAGGAATTTATAGATTATTGTCATAACTTCGATTTTCAAGAAGTGGCCACCCGAGATGTCAATCCCCGAGAGACCTTCGTTCAACCAGTAGGTGATCGGCCTAGCTTTGGTACGACTTCTTTAGTGCGGCTGGCTTCTTTCCCCGAAATTCTGCCTAGCCCAATGTTTGAGGCGAATCTCAAAGGGGCGTTGACCTATGTCAATCCGGCGGCTTTTAATGCCTTTCCTGATTTGCTGCATTTGGGAATGGAACATCCCACGATGCAGGGACTCATTACCTTAATTCAAACCGTGAAGCAGAAAGTTCTCAGCCGGGAAGTGACGGTTAACGATAAGGTTTATGAGCAGTCTATTCATTTTATTTCTGAAAATGGCCTGATTCGCTGTTGTTTAGCAGATATTACGGAGCGCAAGCAAGTAGAAGCCGAGTTATTGAAGCGCGATCGCCTCTTGCAAAGTGTGGCAGACGCCACCACCCATCTGCTGGCTAATGTCAGCTACGAAGAAGCCATTGAGGTCGCCTTGGCTCAATTTGGTAAAACCGCAGAGGTCGATCGGATTTGCATCTGCGAAAATCATATCCATGCAGAAACCCACCAATTAGCCACCAGTATTCGTTACGAATGGACCAATACGGCAATTCCTGCAATTCGTAACTGTGAACATCGCCAAAATCAACTGTATAGCCATCCCCATCTTCAGCGTTGGTATACCACCTTAGCTGGAGGGGCAACAATTTGTGGCTTGATTGCTCACTTGCCAATGGCTGAGCAAGAGGCTCTCATTCTAGAGCAAGTGCAGTCGGTATTGGCTGTCCCTATCCTCGTCAAAGATAACTTCTGGGGCTTTATTGAATTGCATGATTGCACCCATTCTTATCAATGGTCAGACCAAGAAGAAGCGATTTTGCGAACAATGGCAGCTAGTATCAGTGCAGCCCTAGAGCGTCAAAACAAAGATGAAATCATTCACCGACAAGCCTTTCATGATGCCCTGACCGGATTACCCAATCGGGTGTTATTTGCAGACCGCTTGGATCAAGCCCTAATAGAGGCTCGTCGAAATTCTAGCAATTTTGCTGTGATGTTTATGGATTTGGATAAATTCAAAACCATTAACGATACCCTAGGCCATTCCGTAGGGGATGAATTGCTGAAAGAGGTGGCTCGCCGCTTGCAGCAGTGCCTGCGAGCCGGAGATACCGTTGCCCGTTGGGGGGGAGACGAATTTACCTTACTTCTGCCTAACATTAGAAGTGTGCAAGATGCCACGAATACAGCCCAGCGCATCCTGGCTGCGTTTGAGGAAGTGGTCATTATTGATCACTACGAGCTGTATGTGAATGCCAGTATTGGTATTGCCTGTTTCCCAGAGGATGGCCAAGAAGCAGAAGTCCTTCTGCAAAACGCAGATGTGGCGCTCTACCAGTGCAAGGAGCAAGGCCGGGGGATTTATCAGGTCTATGACACAGGCATGAATTCTAAGGCCATTGAACTGTTTGCCTTACAAAATCATCTACGTCATGCCCTAGAGCGAGAAGAATTTCTGTTGTACTACCAGCCCCAAATTAATTTGCAAACGGGCAGAATCACAGGCCTAGAAGCACTGATCCGTTGGCAACATCCAGAACAGGGTTTAGTTTCTCCCGCAACCTTCATTCCCTTAGCCGAAGAATCCGATCTGATTGTCCATATTGGTAAGTGGGTTCTAGCCTCTGCCTGCCAGCAAGCGGTTGAGTGGCAACGCAACACGGATATGCCCTTATCAATTTCCGTCAATTTGTCTACGCGTCAGTTTTATGACCCCACCCTGGTGGAGACGATTGCTCAAGTCCTCACACAAACGCAGTTAGACCCCCAATATTTGGAACTGGAGATTACGGAAACGATTGCCATTAAGAATATTGCTCTTGCCCAGTCTGTGTTGCGGCAACTCCAAGGGATGGGGATTCGGATTGCGATGGATGACTTTGGCACGGGATTTTCCTCCCTCAACTATCTCACTCAATTACCCTTAAATACCCTTAAAATTGATCAGTCCTTTATTAAGCGCCTGACTACTGATGCCAAGGAATTAGAAGTGATTAACGCGGTACTTTCCCTAGGGCGGAGTTTGCATTTACATGTGGTTGCTGAAGGGGTGGATGCGCCCGAACAATTAGATTTATTGCGGTCTTTGCAATGTGAAACGGTTCAGGGTTATTTGCTGAGTCCGCCACTGCCAGTGATGGAGGCTACGGCGGAGTTGCGATCGCACAACTTGCACCAAGTCCTAGAGGAAAGTTTGCAGACCGACCTCCCCCATGTCACCGTCTATGACTCAAATCAGCAGCCTACCCTTGAACTTAGCACTAGCAGCTCTTAAGTATCTGTTGACGTTGATAACAGATGATAAGGTTTGCTGTATTGATGCTGCAATGGACTAGCGATGGGTTAATTTTTTTTTGCCAAGGGAGGAAATGGTCTTAAGCGTGATTTTATGCCAACCACAATTTCCAGGTTGGTCTCGGCCAAGAAGCCACTGCTGCTTGACCGTGGCTTCTATCCCTTTCAATGTCTTTGTCGGTTTATGATGGATGTTTGGTAGTATTAAGTATTTTTGTAAGGATCCTAGGCAGCCATGAGGTCGAAACTATCATCATCACTACCAGAGTACTCTTCCAAGAGTTCCTCATCCTCTGTAGACCAAGCAAAATCAGTGTGATCCTTTTCAATAAACCGACCGGTCTCTTCTAGCCAAGCATAGAGAGAAGTATTTTTGCGAGGAGCAACGACCGTACTGATTTGGAAACGATCTTCTTGCTGTAGTGAGGGATTAACCATGGGTACCTACCGGATGCAAATGGGTTGATATATACAAATGTGCCCTATCTATAATGCTTATCCTTCGGTATTTATAAGGATTTTTAGCCAAACAAGCTGGCGATTTTCTCCTAGAATTTACTCACATCTTAATAAAGATGCATGGGTGTCCCCTCGCACACTGAGGTGAATATTCCCGCAGTCACAATCGGTTTCTTAGCACTCAAATCCAGCTTCTATCATTACGTATGGAAAAAAGGCAACAAGTCCTTGGCAGGTGTGGGTGGACTCACGAGAAAACCTTGGATGCCATCACAATTGTGCTGATAAAGAAAGTTCCTTTCAGCAACGGTTTCAACCCCTTCACCAATCACCTTCAAGCCTAAGGCATGACCCATTTGAATCATGGCTAAAGTGATCGCTGCATTGGCCGGTTGGCTGTCAATGTTGTGAATGAAACAGCGGTCAATCTTCAGCATATCCAGTGGGAATTTTTGTAAGTAGCTTAAAGAGGAATAGCCCGTGCCAAAGTCATCTATTGCCAATTGTACACCCGCATCTTTGAGATGATGCAGGATCCCAAGGGCAAGGTTGGGATCCTGCATCAGTGCGCTTTCTGTCAGTTCTAAGATTAGACTATTAGGCTCCAAATCCACCTCAGTTAACAGTTGACGAATCAAACCTACTAGTCCTGGTTCAGTCAACTGTCGAGGGGACAAATTGATAAGAACTTGCAAGGGGTGCGAACAGAACTTCTGCCATTGTTTAGCCTGATGGCAAGCCTGACGAAGAACCCATTCTCCTAAAGCCAGAATGAGATCTGTTCCTTCAGCAATGGGGATAAATAGACTAGGTAAAAGCATCCCCCATTCGGGATGGTGCCAGCGAACTAGTGCTTCTGCTCCTACTACTTGGCCTGTATGTAAATCGATGTGGGGTTGATAATAGGTTTCAAATTCTTCTTGTTCTAGTGCTCGCCGTAACCGTGCTGCCATGGTCAATTCTTGAGACCATTGCGATCTCATCGTCGGCATATAGAACGCATAACTCGGTCCTACCTTCTCTTTTGACTGATACATCGCAATTTCAGCATTGCTCATTAGATGCTCAATATCACTACTCCCTTGGGGATAACAGGTCACACCCAAACTAGGGGTAATACAAATTTCTTGGTCATCCACAATAAAGGGTTTTGACAAAATGTCCAATATTTGTTGAGCAAACTGGTGCAAATCTTCGTGATCTTGGATATTGCGGGGCACAATGGCAAACTGATCTGCATCAATACGAGCAAGCATGGCCATCGCATAATTGCTCATATACCGATGAGCCGATAATTTTTGAGTAATTGCCTGAATCAGTTGATCGCTGAAAGCATACCCCAGGGTTGTTCTAATCCACTCAAAACGATCAATACCAATGACCAAAAGTGCATCTAAGGTTTGTGCAGCCAGGGTTTCAGCTTGAATATGATGGAATTGTTTCTGTAGCAAGCGTCGATTCGGTAATTGCGTGAGATCATCATAGTAGGTCAGGGTATTCAAGCTCCCTTCTAGCCCTTGAATGGTTTGAGTATAGTGTTGAGTCATCAACTCCTGTTTTTTAAGTTGTGCAGTAATAGCATTGATCAACTCTAGATGGGTAAAGGGCTTGGTAATATAATCATCTGCCCCTAAATTCATCCCCTTGCGAACACTGGCACGATCTGTTTTTGCCGTCAAGAAAATCATGGGAATACTCCCCGTTCCCGGATCTTTACGGATACCTTGCAAAACATCAAAACCATCTAGACCGGGCATCATCACATCACAGACAATCAAGTCTGGCGTGTCTTGCTGAGCAAGCTGTAAACCCGCTGTACCGTTCTCAGCGCCGAGGGTTCGATATCCTTCACATTCCAAGATTTCTTGAATAATATCTCGAATCTGAGGCTCGTCTTCAATGATTAGAATTTTAGTCATTTTAGACTCAGTAAGATTGAAATTAAAAGGCCAATTGATGATTTTGAGCGAGGATGTCTCATACTTTTTCTATAATCTTAGTATTTTGCTGGGTGACGGAAGTTCATACCAGCCGGATACCCTCTAGCAACGGGGATCACTTTCGTTCTTGGGCAATGACTTGACCCTCAATAGATCTATCCTCTTTTCTCAAGATCTAAATCAGTTTTTTCTCTCTCCTTAAAGAGTTGAAAGGGGATCTATCCTGAGACTATCTTTCTAGGTATGAAACCCTTAGCCATCCAGGATAGTAAAGTTAGGGTACTGAGGAAAAAAGTTCAAACAATGGGTGTGCAAGGTTATGGCCATACTTTACATTCCTTTACATTGCTGGATAGGTTGACCCAAACCTACTGATCATTAATCAATGAATAGAGAATGACTCTATTCCAACTATGTAAGCTTGAATACGTTTTCAAACATAAAAGCCATCTTCCAAAGTAAATAATTAACTATATCATGTCTTGATAGTTATTATTTTGTTTAAGAATTAAAATATTTCTTTCCTTGACAAACCTACTTGATAGATTAATCTCCTTCCATCAAAAAAAATGAACTATTATCTGTGAAAAGCCCGCATCTTTTAAAAACTCCAACCCCATTAAGCTCAAAGGACTAGCAAAATGGCAAGACTTTTGTCCCTCAATACCTATCACTATCGAAGGGGTGGAGCCGATGTGGTGTTTTTTGAGCACTCACGAATTTTCGAGGAGCGGGGTTGGCCAACAGCGATGTTCGC
>JAAUOM010000198.1 GCA_012034865.1 Acaryochloris sp. CRU_2_0
CCAGAGGGCGTCTGTTTCTCCTGTCTTTGGGAATGGGTCATGGAGAAAACTGGGTGTCTCAAGATGCCGACGTTTAATCCCCGGTTGAGCATCAATCCAGTAGTGCTGACGCTGAAAGGGATAGGTCGGCAGGGGGTTGAGTAGAGGGTTAAGTTTGCGGCGAGGATAGTCCTGGTCAAAACCTTGCCAATTAATGGTTGCTCCCTGAACGTAGAGTTGGCCCAGGCTCTGGAGTAGGGTTAACCATGCCTCTTGATCGGTGCGGAGGCTCGGTAACCAGACCCCAAACCCTTCTGGCATCATTTGCTTTGCCATGTTCAGAAGGGTTGGCTTAGGCCCGATTTCAATGAAAACTTCGTAGTCTTGCTGCTGCAACGTTTCAATACTGGCAGCAAACTGAACCGGTTGACAGATATGGGCAATCCAGTAATCTGGGCTGGCGATCGCTGATGGGTTGACAGCCCCTGTCAAATTAGTCACCACATCCAGGGTCGGCTCACAATAGGTCACAGTTCTAGCCACCGCAGCAAACGCTGCCACGATTGGCTCCATTAAAGGGGAGTGAAATCCCTGAGAAACCTGCAAGGTTTTGGTGGCAATGCCTGCTGCTTTGAGTTGCTGCACTAGCGCTGCGATCGCCCTATCCTGTCCTGAAACGACAGTGTTACGAGGTCCATTTACTGCGGCGATCGCCACATCATAACCACTGCCTTGAATAAACGCATTAACCTGATCTTGTCCTGCAAATACCGCCACCATGGTTCCGGTTTTGGGAAGAGCGTCCATTAACCGTCCCCGCTCAGATACAAGACGCAATCCGTCCTCCAGGGAAAAAACACCTGCACAACAGGCTGCTGCATACTCTCCCAGACTATGCCCCAAAACAGCCTGGGGATAGATACCCCAAGAATGCCATAGCTGAGTTAAAGCGTATTCCAGAGAGAATAAAGCTGGCTGAGTATAAACTGTCTCATGGAGTAAGTGGGAAGTATTCGAGAATAGAACCTCTAGCAGGGGTTTTTCAAGGTAATCCTTCAGGATCTCATGACATCGATCTAGAGCGCGTCGAAAGGTTGGTTGAGTTGTATAAAGTTGCTGTCCCATCCCGATATATTGAGAACCTTGCCCAGTAAAGAGAAAAGCAACTTTTGCATCTTTACTGGCTCCACTCCCTTGAAAGACACCCGCTATATTTTGAATTCCTATTTCGTGGAATATTGAATCGAGTGCTCAATCAACTCATTTATCTCAATATAGTCTCCCAGCCGTTCTCGAATCTGCCCAAAATCATCGACCATCATGGCAAGACGATGTTCATAGTGATCGCGGCTTGTATTGACGCTAAAACAGAAGTCAGCAGCATCCCCAACGACATCTGATTGCAGCGTGGGTTGGTTTTCCAAAGAGTGGTAATGCTTCAGAACAAGCGCATGTAAGGCTGTTTGTGTCCGAGCAGACAGTGCCAGCAAATGATAAGGTCTGCCTCGATCTGCTGAGGAGTACTCCTCTAAATCAGCGACAGGTGCCCCTTGCAGAATAACATGGGCATTGGTGCCTCCAAAGCCAAAGGAACTGACTCCAGCAAAACGAGCATCTCCCCCAGTCCAGGGTTGTAATGTTGTGGGAATCTCTAACGATGTTTCCGCTAGCTTAAGATAGGGATTTAACTGCTTAAGATGCAAAAGGGGAGGAATTTTTCCTTTTTGCAGGGCAAGAACAGTCTTGATTAACCCCGCCATGCCTGCTGCTGATTCCAGGTGCCCAATATTTGTCTTTACCGAACCAATCCAGCAAGGTTGATCTGACTGCCGCCCCTGAGTTAAGACTGCTTTTAAAGCTGAGATCTCAATCGGATCTCCCAAGGGTGTTCCTGTTCCATGGGCTTCCACATAGCTAATGTCAGCAGGCTTGACGCCAGCGTTATGCAAAGCCTGCTGAATCACGGACTGCTGTGCAAGACCATTGGGAGCTGTCAATCCGTGACTACAGCCATCCTGGTTGATCGCAGAACCCCGAATCACTGCCAAAATTGCATCTTGATCTCGAATCGCATCGGACAGGCGTTTGAGAATTGTCACACCACAGCCTTCCCCCCGGACATAACCGTCGGCACTGGCATCAAAAGTTTTACAGCGACCATCGGCAGCCATCATTTTGGACTGAGCAAAGGTGAGGGTGGAGTGGGGCGTTAAAATCAGATTAACGCCCCCCACAATTGCCAACGTGCATTCTCTACTGCGTAAACTTTGACAAGCTTGATGAATGGCTACTAGAGACGAGGAACAAGCGGTGTCAATTGCCAGACTAGGGCCATGCAAGTCCAGGGCATAGGAGAGGCGATTGGCTGCAATGCTCAATGCATTTCCTGTACCTCCATAGGCATTAATTGCCTCCCATGAGGGGGTCAGCCAAGCATAATCTGAAGTGCTAATGCCAATAAAGACGCCAGTGGAAGTTCCAGCTAAGCTTTTGGGAGGAATTCCTGCCTGTTCTAATGCTTCCCAGCAGACCTCCATTAATAGCCGTTGTTGAGGGTCCATAGCATGAGCTTCGCGAGGCGAAATCCCAAAAAATTGAGCATCAAATTGCTCAATTCCTTCCAAAAACCCACCCCATCGGGTGTTCATCTTTCCAGGTGTTCCGGGTGTCTCGCTGTAGAACCGATCGATATCCCAACGACTTGCTGACACCTCAGTAATGGCATCCCGTCCCTGTTCTAAAAGTTCCCAGAAGGCTTCAGGGTTGCTAGCTCCTGGGAAGCGACACCCTAAACCGACAAGAGCGATCGCCTCTCCCCCCTTGTCATGAGCGTCTGGCATGCCGTGCTGAGAGAACTGGAGAGCAGTCTGTTTATTGGACAGAAAAGCGGACAGTCGGGCGATCGTCGGATATTCGTAGACAACTGTGGGAGGAACCGATCGCCCCAACCAGGTTTCCAAATCGCCCGATAACCCTATCGCCTGGACAGAACTGAGTCCATACTCTCCCAGCGATCGATCTGGATCAATAGTATGACGTGCTAGCCCTGTTACCTCAGCCACCTGAGTAATTAACCAGTCTTGGATTGCAGCTTTTTCAGGTGAATTTAGAAAAGTAGTATTGTGGGCTGCTGGAGTCTGCTCCTTGCTGGGTTGCTCCTTGTCTTGATGAGGTAACTCTTGATCCGCCACTGCAACTAACGCTTTCGGTAATGTTCCTCCTCCCACCCTCCACCGTGCTATCTCATTGAGGGTTGCCGCCAGGAAACCCTGGCGGCAAGCATGGCGCTGAATTTTACCACTGGATGTTTTAGGAATGCTGGCAGTTTTGAGCAACAGCAATGAATAAACTTGTAACCCATGATGTTCCCAAACCGACTGCTGTACTGATCTAGCAATTTCCTCTACATCTAGTTGACGGAGATAACTACGTTCTACTTCCTGAACGATAACCAGCCGTTCCTGCTGCTCTATCTCGATTCCAAAAGCGGCTCCAGCATTAGAGCGAAGAGCTGGATGGCACTGCTCAACCGTGCGTTCAATATCCTGGGGATAGTAGTTGTAACCGCAAATAATGATGACATCCTTTAAGCGGCCAGTAATGAATAGCTCTCCATCTTGGATAAATCCCAGATCGCCTGTACGCAAAAATGGGACGCTCTGCCCTCCGGCTAGATAAGACTCAAAACACAGGCGAGTCAGATCGGGTTGATTCCAATAACCCTGAGCTACACTTTTTCCAGATACCCAAACCTCACCCACTCTATCCTCTGGGCAAGGCGTTCTAGAGTTGGGATCAACAATGACGACCTGTTCCTCTGTCCAAGCTTTCCCACACCCCACGATCGTTTGAGTGGTTTCACTATCTGGATCTCCCTGAACGACTCGATCCTCTGCCAGGCTATTTTTCTCTACCGCGCAAAACTGAGGGGCTGCTGCTGGGTTTCCACCTGAAATGATCAGGGTTGTTTCCGCCATTCCATAACAAGGATAAAAAGCTTCCCAACGGAACCCACAGTGTTCAAATTTCGCAGCAAATTGTTTGAGCGTTTTGACTCGAACTGGCTCCGCACCTGTAAAGGCAACTTGCCAGTGACTTAGATCTAACTCCTTCAGTTGTTCAGGGGTAATTTTTTGCACGCACAAGTCATAGGCAAAATTAGGACCGCCGCTGGTTGTGCCTTTGTAGCGAGAAATGGCTTGCAACCAGCGTAGAGGCTTTTGCAGGAAACTAACTGGATCCATTAATGTCACAGAAAACCCGACAAAGGTAGCCTGAAGGATACCCCCGATCAGCCCCATGTCATGGTAGGGTGGCAACCAAATCACGCCGTGGGTATGCTGTGTATGACCAAAATGGTGACAAATAATAGCCGAGTTATAAACTAAGTTTCCATGACTGACCATGACTCCTTTAGGAGTACCTGTGGAACCAGAGGTATATTGCAAAAAAGCCAGAGTATCTTGGCTTAGATCCGGCTGAATCCATGCCTCAGCTTGACTGAGGTCGAGATTATCCGTAGCAAAGCATTGCAGGGTTGCGATACCCAACTCTTGTGATTCTCTCAGGATGGTCAGTAGAGAAGATGTCGTCAGGGCGATCGCTGCTTGGGAGTCTGTAACGATCGCCTGTAGCCGAGTCAGTCGTTGATTTTGCCGGGGCGGATAGGCTGGAACGGCGACCACTCCAGCATATAAACACCCGAAGAAAGCCGCGACAAAATCTAGACCGGGTGGGTAGATCAGTAGCGCCCGTTCACCAAACGCACATCGGGACTGCAAAACGGCAGCGATCGCTCTAGCTTTACGATCTAGAGCAAAATAAGTCAGGCTCTCCGACTCTAGCTCACCTGACTCCAAGAAAGTATAAGCCAGAGAATCCGGCTGACAATCTGCACGGTGATACAGAATATCTACAAATGTTCCATCCTGAGCCAGCATTGTAAACAATTCCTAAACTTCCACAAGTAGCCTGGAGAAATAGCAGTACTTGCCATT
>JAAUOM010000085.1 GCA_012034865.1 Acaryochloris sp. CRU_2_0
ATCCGTCAGATCGGTGGCGTATGTTCGATTAGACATAGTCCCAGTCCCACGCAACTTATAATGTCACGCTAAAGCTGCAGGGACAAGGATCGAGTGCATTTTTATCTTTACTTTATAAACAGCCTCTAAAATCAGAGGGGTAAATGTATTCCTAGCATTTAGGCTTGCACCTTGCTGAGTGCATTGCAATCCATCATAGAAACAATACCCCTTTAGCAGTCATTGAGAGAAAAACCAAAGGTTTGGTTGGGTTAATTTGGACAACCATTACTTCCGGGCGTGCCGTTCTCGATATTCCCTGGAACTGGCAAGACAGCAGGAACATTATCATCAAAACCCGGATTATTGCTGGACAGGTTATTAATATCCACAATCCGCAGAGTTCCGCCATTACCATTACTCAACCTCAGATCATTGTTAGGTACACCAAGGCTGGTGTTGCCCGTAATGGCAAAGCAGAGATCGTTGCTAGTGTTATCCGAGATCGCAATGCTGTCATCTGTGGCTGTAATCGTGTTGCCTGAGATCGTAGGATTTGATATCTGACCTGTGTTATTTACATTAATGGCAATACCATCAGCCCCAGAGGTAATGGCGTTGTCCGAGAAAGTGGCATTTGAAATTAGACTACTGCCAGTAACAGTGACCAAAATCCCCTCAGTAGGTCCTGTGGTAATGGTGTTGTCTGAGAATGTCATCTCTTTAATTTGACTGGTGCCAGAGGTTTGGAGAAAAATACCACGATCACCAGAGCCATCTGACGTGATCGTATTCTTGGAAATGGTTGCTCGATCGATCTGAGTGGTACCAGATGCAAAAATGAGTATGGGATCTTCAAAATCAGTCCCACCATCAAGCGCAAGAATTTCATTGCCAGAGATATCCAGGTTGCTAATGGCCATATTCGTGAGACTGATGAATATTGCGTCATTACCAGGTTCAATGAAATTGTCAGTGATGATGATGTCCCCAGAGATATTGTTCAGGGAAATCCCACGACCATTGGCAGTGCGGTTGTTCTTGATCCTGACATTTTGAACATTATTGGCTTGGATAGCGGTACCAGTAAAATCAATCTCAAAGCCCGATAGTGTTGTGTTATTGCCCAGCACCACACCACGGCCTGTGATTTTACTCCCAGGTTTAGCATTAATCTGCACTTCGCCTGTGGTTGAATCTACATTAGCGACAGTAATACCGTTGTTGGATGGATTTGTAATCGTCACCTGAGTATCACTGAGGTTGAATGTGCCTGTGATCCCATCAATGGTGATACCGTCAGTTGTGGAATTCGTGCTGGTGAGGGTGCTATCCTTGACTGTGGCATTGGTAATGTTATTCACAACCAATGCAGGACTGCCATCTACATTAACGTCAAAGCCTGATAGCACCGTATCGTTTCCCATCGTTACTGTGCCATTCACTTGGGGTAATGTCCCTGTTCCTGAGAAGGGAAGCTGAACCATACCTAAGTTCAAAGAATTAGTGGGTGATAATTGAGATTGAATTGAAGCCACTGCAATCTGCTGTACAGGCCCCCGAGACAGCACTTGCACTTTGTCAGGAATAGTAAACGTCGGAATGCCTGGATTTGTCCCTTGGGCCACATAAACTACATCATTTCCATCTCCACGGGTAGCTGCTAAGGCTTCAGCAACTGTGCCAAAAGGTGACTCAAAGGTACCGTCACTGTTGCCCAATCCTAAATTGACATGGTTAAAAAACCAGGGCTGGCCTGTAGCGGGATTAGTAGCCTCCACTGTCCGGTTCGCAACCTGAATCTGGACATCGGTTTGGGTATCGACCACAACGTTATTGCTGCGATTGACTGAAGAACCCATTCGAGCCATGACTTGATTCTCCGGCGCAATTGATCCTTTGGGGCGATTTCCTGGGAATGTAAAGGTAAGATTCCCTAGCACCTGGGTTCCAAAAAAGGCATCATGCTGAATGCCAACCCCAGCGCTGATATTGCGAGTTGGCTGCAACTGCAAGCGTAACCGTCCTCCAAAGGTGTTGCCCTGATTCCCACTATGAAGAAAGTAAGGCCCCACATATGCCCGTAACTCACCTCCATTCTTGAAGCTGAAGAGTTGTGTCCCCGCTTCAAAATCAACACCTGCCAAAGCTTCTTCAAATTGACGAGTAATCCGACGTTCTTCCTGCAAATCTAAAAGCAAAGCATTGCCACTAAAGCGGGGTGACCCGTTGAGTTGCAAATCTCTATTAAAAAAACTTTGACCCACTTGGCGTCGAGTGCTGCCCACGGGCCAATACCCATTGAGGTGCAAATCAATATCGTCGCCAAAACTTTCCAATCCTATACCCAATTGCTGAAAGGTGCTGTTGTCAGTATTACGAATGTCAAAACCCAGATGGCCGCCAAAGGTTCGATTGAGACGGTCACTGTATTGGCGATAGCCTAGGAGAACGTTGCCACCAGGGTTAGCCCGATCATCCAAGAGGAGGCGTCCCTCAAAGAAAGCAATAGATTGACCCGGTTGCTGCCAAATCGGTAGAAAAGTTTCCAGACGGGTGGTGGTTTCTGTACCACTGCTGGGACTGTTAGCACCAACACCAACACGAGGTCCAATGCGCAGGTCTGATGCTTTAGTTGAGGGTTCTGAAGTCTGAGCCTTAGTGATTATAGGCAAGCTAACAAGGGCGGTAATGGCGATGGCAGTACTGGTCAGACGATGGCACCAAGACATACATTGAACTCCTACACACAAGGGATATAAATATGAATTGAGGTTCCCACCTTTCACCTATAGAGCCGTGAGACTGAAGTTGTTGAAAGGGGTAACACTTTATTGGTCGCTAGAGGATAGACAGATCCAAGATTATTAATTCAAATTAAGTATTTTGACTGGATTTGCTCATTATGAGTGTGCCCAGCGTGATCGTAAATCTGCCCTCAAAACCCTGGACTTGGAATGACCTGGCTAAATACCCCACTCTTGTCTGAGTCACGACCGCTCCTTGGCTGTAAAGCAGGCTAGAAGCCTTGAAATTCGACGGGACTGGGCGGACTTGAACCGCCGACCTAGCGCTTAGGAGGCGCTTGCTCTATCCAACTGAGCCACAGCCCCAAACGTCGATTGACGATGTCAATCGGCAAGATTGTTACCATTAAATTATAGGCAAGGGATGACTTGTATCTAACACCATTAATGTCTTTCCTCTTTTATTGATTAACCCTAACCAAGGGGAAAACGTGCAAAGAGTATGGTTTGCATCAGAATGTGTTCGAGGAAGAAACCATGAACCATCGAGAAGGAACTTTTTCAGGGGTTGGTAACCTTAAGCTCTACTACCAGACTTGGCAACCTTCAGCACCAGCACGGGCAAACTTGGCGATCGTGCATGGTTTGGGTAGCCACTCCAGCACCTTCTCCACTGTTGTCAGTTATTTATCAGATCGCGGGTATGCCCTATACAGTTTTGACCTGCGCGGACATGGACGTTCACAAGGAAAACGGGGATATATTAACCGTTGGTCAGAATTTCGAGAAGATTTAAGAAATTTTTGCATTTAGTAGCCATAGAATCTCCTAATCTTCCTTGTTATCTCTATGGCCACAGTTTAGGGGCAACGATCTCATTGGACTATGCAATCCGCTTCCCCCAAGGGACTCAGGGTATTATTTTAAGTGCCCTGCCTATTGGCAAGCTTGGTCTATCCCCTGCCAAATTCTTGGTTGGACGGATCCTCTCTTCTATCTTGCCTAGCTTTTCTTTGAGTACAGGCATCGATTTGGCTGCGGGTTCACGGGATCCATCGGTGGTAGAACATCATGCTCAAGATCCGTTACGACACACCTGCGGCAGAGCCCGGATGTCTACCGAATTTTTTGCCACTGTTGCCTGGTTACAAGCCCATGCTACAGCGTTACAAATTCCTGTGTTAATGTTGCATGGCTCAGCAGATCGGACGGTTCCCCCCGATGGCAGCCGCAGATTTTTTCAGAAAATTACCTTTAATGACAAACGCTACATTGAATATCCAGGGGCTTATCACGATCTGCATCAAGATTTAAACTACCTGAATGTTTTAGGCGATATTGAACACTGGCTAAACCAGCACCTGTGAGGTGTACCTCAAAAGAACTTTCGCTATTAGCCCGGAATTTATTCCAGGGTAACGCTAAGCCCCGAAAGAGGGAGGGCGATCGCAACTCATTTCTCTCTTTAGATGAATCTTTCCCCCTCAGAAACCTATCCAAATGAAGTTTTTTAGGGGGTTACTCCACCCTTATGCTCAGGACACAACTGTGATGAGGTGGAATTGTGGATGCCATTCTCAAGCGAGCAGGCGAATTGAAGCAAACCCTGCTCAACTTTGTCCTTGATGCTGAAGGAGATTTAGCCGTTGCCCTGGAAACTTATGCAGCCCAATCTTCTCGTCGTCAAGGATCTGAATACCAAGGCAGCAAAAGCTATATGGATTTGGTAATCGACCGCTTTCTAACGGCAGGCAAGGTTGGCCACAAAACTCCTCTAGACTGCTTTATAGAGAGTCATTCAGCCCTGTCAGAAGCCGATCTCACCCTCCTGAATCATTGGCGACGAGCCTTTACGGGTTTATTCGCGGTTACCCAATTCTTAGCCGATGGCTTCCAGCTCATGAACTGGCTGACGGCTAAGCATTACCTGGTTAAGCCCAATGGCCTACAACCCACCGAGCAGCTTGCCCGTTTGCAAGCAGGAGAAATTGTCCTGACACGGATTACTCCTGTGACGGAAACAGACTGGATGTTCTCAACTTCCCTCACCTTAATGGGAAAACTGGGTAAACCGAAGCTTGCAGTTGCGATTGGGAACTTCAAACAGAGCTTTAAAGCAGATCTATATGGCGATGCTCCTGAGTTGCTGCTAGAAGCATGGCACTCCGTCGAGGAATATCACCAGGAATTTATGGACTTCTTTGGCAGCGAAGAAGTGACACTGCCGGGATATCAAGTGAATCAGAAGCTGAAAGCGTTTCAGGAAAGATCCGTCGAGCGTCGCTTAGAAGCAGCAAAAATCGATAGTACTCGATCGCTCCAAGACCTAGTGGATCAAGCGGGAATTTCTCAAGAAGAACTGGCGATCTCGGCTCAAGACTTAGGAGCTGACACCACCATCGTTACAGAACTTTTAGAAGGTAAACTTGAGATTCCCCAAAAGCCAGCGATGGCCATCCCTCAGATTAATTTACCCGATCCCTTGCAAAAAGCTGAAGTGTTGACAATGATCAGCCATCCTCGCTGGGGTCAGATGTTCTTACCAACTTACTACCCGTTTAAAAAATTATTAGAGACAGATAACGAGCAAAACATTGAAAATGCTAAAAAACTGGTGTATGAATCTTTAAAAATCCTCAAATGAATGCCTATGTCTGGCATCATTTAGCCCATCAACACCCAAAGCAATTAGAGCAGGTATTACAGATTAGTTTAAAGAGGCCAAATTTTGATCTTACTCAAGATTTAGATAATCTTTTACAAGAATTTGATAAGCCTCTGTATCCAGAATTGCCAGAAATAGCTAGCGTTCCCCTACATTTGCACAATCTCTTTCAAGAGGCTGTCCAAACTGTCTATAAAAGTCAATCTAAACAGAAGATTAAGCAAAAAACAGGCACAGGATTTCAACGGTGAATAGAGATTAGCCTTTCTCTTTCTTTTGGTGCTGCCTTTTATTAAATAGTTCTCTCTTTGGATAGAAAAGAACTGCATAGCTTTGTTGCTAGATTTCAGGAATAAACGAATCTATCAAGGAAATAAATCAATGAATATTATTGCTTGGATTATCTTAGGTCTCTTAGCAGGGGCGATCGCAAAAGCAATCTATCCTGGCTCCCAAGGTGGGGGCATTCTTAGCACAATGATTTTAGGTGTCATTGGTGCTTTTATCGGTGGTAGTCTACTTACTCTCTTGCAGACAGGGAGCTTGCATCTGGCAGCATCCGGCTTAAGTATACCAGGTGTTTTTGTTGCCGTGCTTGGCGCAATTATTGCTATTTTTCTGTGGGGATTAATTACTCGCAGCAGCAATATTTAGGTTGAGTTAGTAGGAATTTTAAGCGATGGTACCTACCAAAACTACTGACCCCAGTCAGCTTACTGACCACAGGGTAGCAGAGCTGAAGCTGATTCTTTTCCAAATGATTCAAGGACGAGATAAAGATGCGTTAAAAGATAAAGTTCAGTTCTACAAAGACAAATTGGCTCCTATTGTCGAGGAGCTAAGTCATCATAATCCGTTCGCTATTGCAGAAGAGCAAGTCTCACCTATTTCAGGAGTATGGTCACCTATCTGGTCTACTATTCCCTTTTTGGATATTATTCCAGGACGCTTGCCAAGTCAGTCTTATCAGATTTTCCATGAAGATGGTTATTATGCGAACATTGCACGCTATTCTCCCTGTAGCAACATTCCTTTCCCTTGGCTGCAAAAACTAGCATCGATTTTGTGGGCTTATGATCTGATGGTGCTGCAAAAGTTTGAGATTAAAGATGGGCGATGGCAGATCCAAAATGTGGCAATCAAGACAGCATTGAGGTTAAGCAGTGTACCCCTCAGTGCTGACAAGGCAGACGAGTGGTTTACTAAAGTTATGCAATCTGGGTCAATCCAATTGCATAACCCAGAACAGCCAGACGCTGAGATCCCCCAACTGCAAAATCTGAATCAAGCGACGGCTAAAAACTGAAAGACAGCTTTCTTGGTAGTACCCCAATTTGAGAATCTGTATATCGATCGAGATTTTCGGCTAACGAAGACTCAAAGAGACACCAAACAGCGACCATCTTATACCATTGCTGTTCGAAAAGCATGTAACTTTACAGCACAGTCATGACTTGAATCAGTTCCTTCGACCTATTGATTTTACATAGATCGAACTTTCTGAACAACACACCAGCTAAAAGATAGGTATTACCGGAATAGAATGCTTTTTGGTTTCGACGTAATCCAGCGATGTGATTTTTGACTTTCGGTTCAGAACTGTAGTCGCCAAATTGAAGCGGTATAGTCATGAAGTCGGCAACGCAGTACCCGTTCTGAAGAGCATAAGCAATCGTGCTAACCGGATTCGAGTAGCTAGAAACTAATAACATCACGTTAGCATAATTGAGCGATAGCAGAGAATTGGTAACCTTTGCGCCATCAAATTCGCCATGTAGCAAGGGCATCCGAATATCACTATCGGGAGCAGGAATATAAGGCGGATTGGCGATCAAATACTGCGCATCTTTATAAGCACTGCATTGTGGGGATACATATCAACTAGAGGCAGCGTCACATTTTGGATCATCCAGCGTCCGTGGCGCTCATCTTCCTTGATGTGCAAATCCCAGTAACCCATCGCGGCCTCAGAGAGTTGCAAACGCTGGGCTGCCAACATATAATTGCGATACGCTGCTGGTCCCGCTACCTCGAAATATGCCAAACCGCCGTTGTAGCGCAGAAAATAACGCTTACACTCGGTCAGCAAGAAATTGTGATTGATGCTTGCCAAAACTTGCCAGGGCACCAGTTCATTGTAAACTTCCGGCTGGGTGTTCAGTCCGAGTTCTACCATCATTTGAGCGAAGAACGTGGAATGCTTGCGGGTAAGGTGACCATTGCCATATTCTTCCAGTAGTACTTTGGTGAGGGTGGCTTGAACTTCATTGGCAGCACCGCCTAGAATGCGAGACAAGCGACTGGCTTCGATGAGGCCGTCAAAAGAAGCGATCGCCAGCAAGTAGCGATATCCCTCTAACGTCATTCGTTCCCGCAGGTAATGAGCATCCAAATTAAAGGGCGGCTCCAGATCGGCGGCAGCGCGATCCACCAGTGCCTGCTTCACGTCCAGTGACTGGTAAGATTCAACATCAAGTTTTGCCAGTTCCCATTTTTGCCAAGCGGTTTCGATTTGATCACGAATTTTGTGCAAATAAGGCGATCGCTCGTTAGTGTAATGACTCAGATCATCGTACCAAAATAAATTCAGGCGATTGATACGGTAAAGAATACGTTGAACAAAGGTATGAGCGGGAGCATCCCACTTTGTCAAAAAGCTTGAGGAATATAGCTGTTTCGAGAAAGGCTAGGATAGTCAGTACAGCGTTGAATAGACAGATCAATGATGAATGCTCAACAGACTAAACGCCTTCAAGCCTGTGTTCAGGAGATTTCAGAGATTCTGTATCAGAATACCCCACCCGAAGACCTGACCACCCTAGAGGGCATTGAGAAAGCCGTGCGTGGTCACATGCTCACCGAAATTAGTCCCAGAGTCGGCTTTTTTTTGTCAAAACAATCACAGGCACAGCGCAAGGTAAAACGCGCACCCTCAAAAGCTGTATCGGAGAACTGAAACTCAAAGCCCAGCAACTTCAACGCTTAGGTATCAATGCCCGCAGCCGAGTCAGTCCGCTCTTCGAGACCTGTTGTTTGAGAGTCTGTGCCAACGCGTCCTATGCCCACGCCCAAGAAGACTTGAAATTGTTATTGGGGATGGATGCTGCCCATAGCAGTCTTCACCGTTGCGTTGCACGTCAAGACCTGAATTTACCTGAGCCGAACGAAATCATTCAATCGATGAGTCTGGATGGGGGTAAAGTTCGGCTGCGTTCACCCCAAATCGGAGAACCCAGCTACTGGAGAGATTACAAAGCAGCTTGTCTCAACGAGCATTGGGTGGGGGCTTATTTTCAGGATAATCTGAGCTTGAGCGATTGGGTCAATGCTCAGCCCTTAGACTATCCTCTGGTGTGTCTGGGGGATGGACATGCTGGCATCTGGAAGCTATTTGGAGACATTGCCACATCAGACCAACGCCTTGAAATCCTCGATTGGTATCACCTCAAGGAGAATCTATTCAAAGTCGGTGGCTCTCTCAAGCGGATTCTTAAAGCGGAAACATTCCTCTGGTATGGACTCGTGGATGCAGTCTTAGACTTATTCAAGGATTCTCAACTCAAGGAAGCTCAGAACTTCTGTGCTTATCTGATGGGGCATACCTCAAGGATTGTCAACTATGCCTACTTTCAGTCGATGACCCTAATGCCGATTCCCATCGGTTCTGGGTCGGTGGAATCGGCGGTTAAGCGGATTGAACAAAGGCTACAGTTGACGGGGGCACAGTGGAACCCTGGCAATGTCAATCAAATGTTGGCCCTTAGGTGTCATTACCTCAGTGGCTCTCTCAACTCCTCTTGAGTCAATGCTTTTGCCAAAGTGGGATGCTCCCGAATTTGCAAAGGTGATCACAACCTACCTTGCTCTGATGTGTGATAAACAGACAATGTTTAATTGTTCATTGACAAGATGGTTTAATCACCGTGACGGTATATGTCCAGTCTTTTCTAATCAAACATTACCAATGGTTTGGGATTTTGCAGAAGCGAATCCTTTGTGCTCTGGTTCTGGTTCTTGGCAAAGTGCAATTTCTTATATTAATAGAGTAATTATAGAGCTGAGTAAACAGAATAAAGTTGCTAATCTAATGCGTAGTTCAGCAACTTTATTGCCATTGGAATCTCACACTATAGATGCTGTAATTACTGATCCTCCATATTTTGATTCTGTTCCTTATGCTGATTTATCAGACTTTTTTTATGTTTGGTTAAAGCGTTGCTTAGGACATCTATATGGCGAGCATTTTTCGGGATACCTTACTCCCAAAAAGAATGAAGCCATTATGGATCCTTCCAAGCATGGAAAGAATAAGCAAAAGGCTGCAAAATTTTATGAAGAATTAATGCATCAATCCTTCTGTGAGGCTCAAAGAGTCCTGAAGCCAGAAGGCATGATGGTTGTTGTTTATGCTCATAAAACTACCGCAGGTTGGTCTACCCTTATTGATTCCCTTAGACGGGCAGGATTCATAATTACTGAAGCATGGCCTTTGGATACTGAAAACTCAGGCAGACTACGTGCAATTAATTCTGCGGCTCTTGCCTCTAGTATTTTCCTGGTTGCTCGTAAACGCCAGGATTCAGAAATTGGCGACTATGCAATGGATGTTCGCCCAAACCTGACCGAAATTGTTCAAGAGCGCGTCAAAACCCTGATGGCTGAAGGCGTAACCGGAGCCGATCTCGTTATTGCCTGTATCGGTGCCGGACTCCGTGCCTACACCCAATATGATCGCGTCGAACTCCCCAATGGTGAAGAACTCAACGCCAACTCTTTTCTAGACGAGGTTCAAAAAGAAGTTGTCGAAGCCATCCTAACCAGCGTCTTGCAGTGCGACAGGCGAGGTGTAAGCCTAGTCGATAAGCCTACTCAGTATTACATCATGGGGCGCTACGAGTATGGCGAAGCCGCCGTGGAATTTGATGAAGCCAACACCCTAGCCAAAGGCATCGGCATCGAACTCGACGGTGCCTTTGGCCTAACCAACGGCAAATTAGCACTCGTCAAAAAAACCAAAACCACCGTCCAATTGAATGACTACAGAGAACGTGGCGCTCACGAAGACCTCGGCATTCTAGCTCCCCTCTCCCTAGGGAGAGGAGCTGGGGGTGAGGTTTCCAATAGCCTCATCGATATTCTGCATCGTTTGCTGTGGCTGGCCGACAACAAACCCCAAAATATCCCTCAATTTATTAGCCAAGCCCAACCTGATACCGCCCAACTGCGCCTAGTCGCCCAAGCCTTAGCGGGGCGTGCCCTCACCGCAGAATCCAACCAAGAAAACGGCCTTAGTCCCCGCACCAAAGAGCAGGCGGCTATTGATACCCTGCTTGCGTCCTGGAAACGCCTGATCGAAGACAACCTATTTACGCAGAGGAAGTGACCGATGCCCTTCAGTAGCTTCACCCTCAGCAAAGTCAAAAGTGACTTCAACATCACAACTCTAGAAAATCAGGTGTTGTTTCCGGCCATTGAGCTGATTCAGCCCAGCGAACTGCTGACCCAAAATCTCAAAGAAAATTTATCTTTAGCAACCGCAATCAATACCGAAAAAGCACGTTCAGAGTTAATTATTATGCCCGTTCTCACTGAAGTGAGACGACACTTTAACGGGGAAATTAGCCTTTTCTCTGGCGCAGAATTTAATATTGATTTTGAGAGCGGCTTAAATGGCACTTGTGACTTTATTCTGACGCGCTCCCCAGAGCAGTTTTTTATTACCCAACCCGTCGTCACCATCATCGAAGCCAAACGCGAAAATATTCCATCTGGGTTAGGACAGTGCATCGCCACCATGATTGCCGCTCAACGCTTTAACGCGCAAGAAGGTGAACCCATTGATACCCTCTATGGAGCCGTCACCACAGGCACCGACTGGAAATTCTTGAAACTGATTGGGCAAACTGCCTACATTGATAGCAGCGACTACTTTATTAGCGAAGTAGACAAAATTTTGGGAATTCTAGTCTCAACCCTTCAGCCCGAACTTAGTCCCGTCAGATGAGGTCTACCCCGTGCCTAATGCTTATCAACTCAAACCGTGGACTCAGGTTGTTATTCCTCATAAAGATATCCTGGATGGCAGACTAGATAGCTCCGTCTATGCGGCAAGCTTAGGGGCAGTTGTGCGCGAAGATCCACAATGCCCTGCGGTGTACCGCAACGGCCGTCAATTTTTTGCAGCCACCTATCTCACCAAAGAACTCAAAAAGCTGCTGGAAGATGTTCTAAACGGATTGTGCGGTAAGGCAGGCGATCGCGTCTTGCAACTGCGTACCCCCTTTGGGGGCGGCAAAACCCATGCACTGGTCAGCCTTTACCACATCACCAAAAACCGTGATGAAGTCGTTCATCTCGACGATCCAGATCTGCGAAAAGACCTCAATCTGTTGCCTGCCCCTGGTTCTGTTACCGTCGCTGCTTTTATTGGTCTAGATATGGATGCCAGCATTGGAATTCAGATTCCGAGTGGTCCTCGCATCTTGACCCCTTGGGGCTACTTAGCATGGCAAATCGGTCAAGCTGAAGCCTATGCGCTTGTCGCTCAACAAGATCAACAGCGGATCGCCCCCGGCAACGACGTAATCCGACAAATCATTGGCGACAAAACCGTCTTGCTGTTGATTGACGAGCTGCTCGTTTACATTGAAAACGCAATGGCGCTCAACGTGGGCGACTCTACCTTTGGGCGACAGGTGCTGACCTTTATTCAAAAGCTCACAGAAGTTGTGAGGGAGCTGCCCAAGACCCTCTTAGTTTATTCCTTACAGGCCAGCGTTCAAGAAGCCGTTGGAAATGAAGGGCTTTTAGGCGCTTTAGATAAACTAGTGTCTCGGATCGATGCCAAGAAAGAGCCTGTCTCTGGCGATGAAGTGATGAAAGTCGTGCAGCGGCGCTTGTTTCAAAGCATTGGCGATCCGACCGTAATCCAGGAAATTGCGGCTGAACAGGCCGAGCTATTTCGTCGGTTTCGAGAAACCTATGAAGACACCAACCGAGGCAAGCAAGACATTCAGCAACAGGCCGCACTATTGGCTGAGCGGATTCAGTTCAGCTATCCCTTCCATCCAGACCTTCTGGATTTGATGTATCACCGTTGGGGCAGTCTACCCAGCTATCAGCGCACCCGTGGCGCACTCCAGTTTTTAGCGCGGGTTGTCCATGCCCTTTGGAACAACCAAGATTCCTCGCTGCTCATTAGCCCCGGCGATGTCTTGTTTCAAGATGAAGGGGTCAGAGGTGCATTTTTCTCCCAGGTTGGCGAACGCGATCACTATGGCTCGGTCATTGAAGCCGACTTGATTGGTCGAAAAGCCAAGGTTAAAGCGGTTGATGCTCGTATTGCTCAAGATGCCCCGTCGCTCAGTCATAAAGCGATCGGCACCCGTATTGCTGCCACGCTTTTGATGTATTCCTTTGGTGCCCGGAGCGGCGAAGACCGGGGTGTACTCGAACAAGATGCGATCGCATCTTGTCTTGCACCCGGACTAGATCGCAACACCATTGCAGCCACCCTCAGCGACCTGCGTGAACAATTGCTTTACCTGCACTACGTTGGACGGCGCTACCGCTTTGAAACCAAAGCAAATCTCAATAAACTGATCGCTGATGAAGAGAGCAAAATTTCTGGGGAAGACGTTTTAGAAAAAATCAGAACTGAGCTGAGCAATTCTCTTCAGACTACCAATGGCAAAGTAATTCTGTGGCCTAAAGATTCCTTGGCGATCGCCGATCATATCCCCCAATTCAGCATCGCTTACCTAGGGCCTGATTGGGCTGAAAAAAGTAGGGAAACCGCCCTTAGCGAAGTTATGAACTGGCTGAACCAGCGAGGTAATGACAAACGAGAGTACAAAAATGCGCTAGCTTTTGCCATTCCCAATAAAGCCCAGATGGATAAAGCCCGTAAAGCCAGCCGTACCGCCGAGGCGATCGCCTCGCTCATCGCTCAAAAGACAAAATATAAGTTTAGTGCAGAAGACCTAGAGGAACTGACCCACAAGGCAAAAGATGCCAGCGATATTAGCTCAGCTCTGCGTCGTCTCTACGACTACATCCTGGTGCCTGTCCCTAGCTCAGATGGCGCATCCCCGATTCGGCTAGAAACGATCGATCTTCAGTCCCAACTCAACACCAGCCAGAACCTGCAAGACCGTGTGTTAGATGCCCTTAAAAGTTATGTGTTTAGTACCATTACCTCATCTAAGCTCATGTCTCTCTCTGGACTGGAAGACTCTGAGCTAGGCTACATTGCTGGGGATGAACTGGTCAGCTTCTTTTTCCGCTTCCCGACCTACCCTAAAGTCTTGGGGGTTGAGGTCATTAAACAAGCTATTGTTAAAGCCATTCAGCAGGGTCTCACGGGCTATGTTCCATCTATGATTATTCCGGCCAACGGTAATCCCAAAATCGAAAACCCTTCTCTGATAAGTTTTGAGCGGATTGTCCCCAGTGATGAATTAGATATCTCTGGCTACCTTCTATCCTCCAATTTAGTGAAGCAGTTCGTTGTCCCAGTTCAATCGAAGGCGACTGAGGCAGAGACACATCAGCCTAGTGTGGAATCTATGTCTAGCACTAATTGGGGTGTTCCCTCTGTCCTTACGCCCATAGCAGGAGAAAATCAGAAGACCGTTGAGTACAAGGCTGAAACCAGCAGCGTCATCAGAACTGTTTTAGTTGATATTGTTGACGGCAAACAGCCTGCACGTCACTACAGACTTCAAGCCACTACTGAAAAATCTAAGCTGTTCCAGCTATTTGAGATTTTACAGACCTTATCCGATAAAGCTGAAGACATGAGTATTCAAATTGATGTGAGGGCACACACGACCCAGCAGTTTGAACGCGATTGGATTAGTGGTGCAATTGAAGAACCTCTAGATGAGATGGATATCAAAGCGTTCTCGCGGTTGGAGTAGTCGGATGTTAGGTATTTTCTATATCAAGAAATGGCCTGCATTCTCAATAAGCAAGATATTTTGAGTGGTGTTAGGGCTGCGTCTCACAATGTTGCTGTAAAACATAGGCTTTTGACTTGCTAAAATACTAAAAGAGCAAGTCAGCGGAGCGAATGAAAAATAACCGGAATGGTCAAGCTGAAGTTTTGACCGACGAGCAGCTTGATCAACTGTTGGCAGTCATGCAGCCGAATCATTGGCTGTTGTTTTCTATTTGTTATTACACCTCATGTCGAGTTAGTGAGGCATTGAAGCTGAAGCGCTCGGATATCATTGGCGATCGCATCGTCTTCCGTGCCTGCACAACTAAAACGAAGATGACTCGTGATGTCAAAATTCCGGCAAAGCTGAGCGTGATCTTGAGTCAGGCAGATTTTCCGACTGTTGGTTATCTCTTCCCCGGCAAATGTGGAGGGCATTTAACTCGTCAGGCTGCTGATCTGGCATTGCGTAAAGCCTGTGACTACATTGGTCTTAAAGGAGTCTCGACCCATAGCTTCAGACGCACTGGGTTGACCAAGCTTTATAAGATGGGTGTACCGTTGAAGACTTTACAGGAGCGGACAGGTCATGCCGACTTAGGCAACTTATCTCAGTATCTAGCCATCGGCAAGGAAGAGGTGGATGCTATAGCTGAGCTGCTTTGAGGACAGAGAAAAACAGCGATCGCTCGATCAGAGCGATAAAATCCATCTCAACTTAACCCACTTCTCTTTTTGCCGTCCAAATTACTCCATTGCTATTGGAATACCCTTCTCCATTTCAGGGACTATGCGATCGCTAAAGAATTAAAGCTTGAAGCAGCTTTAAAACGGTCTACTCTGTTTAAAGTACAAAAACCAGCAATTGGACTCGAAGTTCCACTATGCTGGTTCTTGTATTTCTGAAAGCTGCTAAGCCCCAGACTCGCAATCTAAGGCTAGCAGTTTTCAGGGTTTATGTCATTCCCTGGAGCCTTAGATTATGAGTATTGCTGTTGCCACCGCCCGATCCTTTACCCCCTTTGCTCAATACACAGCACAGCACACGCTGGCTTCGATGCAGTTGCCCCCCTGCGCTCAATTCCTGTTTCAGTGGATGTTGCAGAGAAGACCCGCTGGCCGAGAACAAGAAATTGACCTCAAGGAATTCCAAGCCTTCACAGGTCAAGGTCGTAAGCAACCCTACTGCTTCAAGCAAATCCGCAACGCGCTCAATAGCCTGATCGAAGCTGGACTTGTTGAACCCGTTCGTCAGTTCAATGCCCGCTTCTGGAAAGTGATCACCTACCATCCTGGACAAAAACAGACTTCCCAACTTGAGAAAAAAACTTCCCAAAATGAGAAAGAAATTTCCCAAAAACAGCCCTCAAACCCGCATGAATCCGTTCCTATATATAGAGAATATAAAGAAACAATAGACACTCAACCCACTCAGCCACCTGTTTTAAAAAGGCATGAACAAGGAAGGTCTATTAGTGGTGAACCAACCTCCCTCAGTGAAGATTTGACTGTAGATCGCTCTAGTCCACCAGGAAATACGCCAGGACATATAGCAGAATCCACAAAACCTATAGAAAATCTCCCAAAATTCTCTGAAAACAATAAATTAGACCCTCAACTTCAAGGCCAAATTGAAGAGGTGATCGCACCCGTACCACTCAACCCACAGATCAAAAAGCTGGTTCTAACAGCCAATATTGAGGTCATTCAAGATGCGATCTCCGTCGTCAAACAACGCAAGAAGGTTGGCAAAGTTAAAAATCCGGCTGGATTGTTCGTTAAAGCGGTCCAGGAAGGCTGGAAACCCTCGGTAGGGGATAAAGTACTTGAATTAGAAAACAGAGTGCCTGAAGGCTTTAATGAGTGGTTTGAGCTGGCCCGTAAGGTAGGGGTTGTGATGGCGTCAACCATGATGAATGGTGTCTTGTGTGTTTGTACGACTGGCGGTGATTGGGAGCCGTATGAGGATCTGCGGTTTGCATTCTCGTTGTCTTGGCTCAGGAAAGTCCTCAAAAGTGGGAAGTCAATATTGCCTCGGATGACCTGAGATTAGAGAGATATCGATTCAGCCTTCAATCATGAGTTATAACATATGTATTACTTGATAATTGTTCATTTGCTATGACTACGCTGAAAATTCGTAAGGTTGGCAATTCCCTTGGTGCTACGTTTCCGAAAGAGATGTTGCAAAAGCTCAAGGTTGAGGAAGGTGATACCGTGTTTGTGACTGAAACCCCAGATGGTATTCAATTGACTCCCTACGATCCCAATTTTGATAAAGCGATGGAGGCTTATCGCAAGGTCAGCAGTCAATATAAAAATGCTTTGCGAGAGCTAGCCAAGTGATCAAGCCTGTTTCTGGAATCTTTCACGATGTAGGTCAGATGTGGATGAACCGTTTTGGCTAAATGAGCGGATTATTCGAGTGATTCATGAAGATCAACTTAGTCAGCATGGGGGAAGTTCTGGTCTGCGAGATGAGAATTTGCTCTTTGCGAGTCTTGCTAGACCCCGGAATTTGTATGCGTATGGTGAAACAGTCACTTTGTTTGATTTGGCCGCAGCCTATGGCTATGGGCTGGTTAAAAATCATCCGTTTGTGGATGGCAATAAGAGAACTGCCTTTGTAGCAATGGCTGTCTTTCTAGAGGTGAATGGTTATTCCCTAAACGCTCCTGAACAAGAGGTGGTTGTGACGATGGAAAGACTGGCGACCGATCTAGAAACTCAAGACTCTGCCTCAAAATGGCTTAAAGACAATTCGTTGAAGCTTTGATTATCTATAAATTTTATGTGTGATAATAGGATTTAACTATAAACATCTAATACTATTAATGCTTAATAGTATTAGATAAATAAATCTAAAATATTGGTCGGCGGAAATCTTGTCAAAATGCAAATGCTACGATCTGCCTATCTTTCTTTTTAGTTCTGATGACTGCGACATTACGCTCCCTCTATGATCTGGACTTTGCAGAATGGACCCAGGCAACTGCTGAGTTACTTCGTCAACATAAGTTTGATGAGATAGACATTGAGAATGTAGCTGAAGAGATAGAGTCCTTGGGAAAACGAGATCGGCGAGAATTGTCCAGTCGTCTGAAAGTGCTATTAATGCACCTTCTTAAATGGACTTACCAGCCTGAGCAATATACCAATAGTTGGCGTAGCAGTGTCAAAGAACAGCGTCGCCAGATCAAGGCCATTCTCAAAGACTCCCCTAGCCTAAAACGCCATATGATAGAAGAATTTTCTGATTGTTATCAAGATGCTCGTGATATGGCTACCGATGAGACAGGTTTAGAGATTGCTGTATTCCCAATTGATTGTGAGTGGACTATTGAGCAAGTGCTTGATTCTAATTATTTGCCTGAAGTTCCATAAATATCAATCCGCTGGCAAAAAGCACTATCGTCGTCTATCTGAACATCTAATACCTTTAAGGTATAAATCTATAATTAAAATAATTTTATACTCTAATACCTTAATTATCTAATAGTTTAAATATATTAAGTCTTTAAGGTTTATGGATATTAGAAATGCTGAAGGTGTCCATATTTAACTTCAAAGGTGGAACAGGAAAGAGTACGACTGCTCTTAACTTGGGAGCAGCAATGGCTAGTTCTGAACGGAGAGTGTTGCTCATTGATTTGGATGGACAACGAACGCTCTCTTTTGGTTTAGGACTAGATGGCGAGTCACCGAATGCTGTGGAATGGCTAACAGGCAATTCTTTTTTGACCCCATTGCCAACTGCTACCGAGAATCTCTCCATCATTCCTGGTGGTATTGATATGTTCCATTTACGGTCAATGATGATTTGTTTACACCAGCATTCAAACGTCTTGAGGGCTTCTTTGATTTTGTATTGATGGACTGCCCCCCTAGTTTGAGTTTTTCTTCTGTGCAAGCCATCCTGAATAGCGATCGCGTTTTAATTCCTACCCTATGTGAACCAGCCTCATTAAAGGGCTTTGCAGAAGCGATCACCCTTATTCGAGAAGAGCGGCCCAATATACCTATTGATGTATTGCGAGTTCGCTATAATTCCCGCTTGCGTCTCAGTCGAGACGCTGATGATTTGCTGATTGAATCAGCAGTGGATTCAAACTATCGATTGCTGCATACGGTCGTACCTGAAAACATCACCGTAGCAGAGTCCATTGCTCAGCAAAAATCAGTCCTTGACTATGCTCCTAAATGTCCAGGGGCCAAAGCTTATCAATCCTTAGCTAAGGAATGTAGTAAAGTATGGAGGATCTAATGACCACTCAAAAAGGCAGTCGTCTAGGTAGCATCGGCAAGCTTAGTGATTTTGGTAAAGCTAGTCAGCCTAAACCTACAGAGCCATCAGAGCCATCCCCAATAGCAGTTGAACCTAAGCCAACTCCTAAAAAAACTTCGCCCCGGTCTACTAAGAAACAGCGTGTAGAAAAGCCCGCTACTATCAACATTAAGATCCGAGGTGATCAGCGTCTTTGGTTATCAGATATGGCTCGTCAGGTTCGTGAGAATAATCAAGAACCCGTTCCACCGGATGAGCGTGTTTATCCTCAACACTTAATTGGTGTGGCTATCCAACTATTGCAGCATTCAGAAATTGATTGGGATCAGGTCAAAAACATTGAGGATATCCAAGAACGATTGAACCTATAATTATTTAATATCTTTAACCTCTTAGATGTTTATTCTATAAAGGTATAACCTGTTAGAGAAGAGATTATACCTTTAAGCTATAAAGTGATTATTATATTAAGTCTTTATACCCTAATACTATTAAAATATAAAAGGCTTTAACTAATAAAGGTATTAGATAATAAATAAATTAGTTGTTTATACTATTTTTCTATTAAGGGTTTAGATATGCTCTCTGTTGGCTGCTGAGTTTTGATGAATGAGGGCTTTAGATTGTGGACTCCTCGGCTGCCGTTCTTGACACGACCGACCGAGATTTGGTACGCTGCATTAGGCGTAGAGCAAGCTGGGTATCCGCGCTCGTCCTAAGCGTAAATTCAAGGCCACTACTGATTGTGAACATCATTTATCCCTTGCAAATAATGTTCTTGACAGAAACTTTACCGCAACAGAGCCGGACAGAGCTTGG
>JAAUOM010000199.1 GCA_012034865.1 Acaryochloris sp. CRU_2_0
CCCAGTGAGCCCACCTACCCCTCAAATCCAACCAATCGAAGTTCAAGAGGATCCAGAACAAGCAACAAAACAAGTTCAGGAAATCGAGGATCCGATCGCCCCCGAAATCTCTGAAAAATAAAAATAGCGGGTTTCAAGCTCAATAGCACTCTTGCCAGAATCGTCCGGTCAGCCCAGGCTCAAATCGTTCTGGATGCGATCGAAGCTGCCCAGCAGTATGTCACCAAGGCAAAACGGGAAAATCAGGCTTTGAAACGTGACCCAGAGGCGATTCTTGTTTCTGCGATCAAGGGCCAATGGCAACCCAACAAATCCGACAAACTCAGTGAAGTGATCCCCCTGCCAGATAACTTTGAGGCTTGGTATGAGGTTGCTAGACGGGCCAATATTGCTCGGGCTAGTTCGTCCCAGGCAGACGTAACCCGTCATCCTCAAGGGGTTCTCTGTATCGAGGCCAATGGACGATGGTCAACATTCGACGAAATTTCTAGATGCTTCCCGATCCCAGAGCTTGAAGAGATGGCCAAAAAACGGGAAGAAGCGATCAGCTCACCTAGCGCGCCACCCGACCACCTCAAGGCAAAGTTAGCTGGTCTGTTCAAACACATCACGATGACTTCGACTCCCCATCTAGTGGCTGGTTGTGTTTGAGGGCGAGGGCAGCAGTTCGCCGTCGAACGCGCTCAGCTTTTTCTTCCTCTAAAGCTTTAAGCTCTTCTATGAGTTGTTGAGCAGGAATCTTGCGGAAACGGGCTAGGTCCATGATTGCCTGATTACGTTCGATGGCATAGCGATCGAGCAGACCCAGGAGAGATCTAATTTCACTTTGCTCTAGTTGAGTCAACTTACCCAATGCTTCTCGTTTGCCAATTAGCTCCTGGTACCGATGGAACTCAGCCATTGGGACACTGTAGAGGATCTTGAGAAGCAGTTCTAGCTCAAATGGATCAATTTCTTCTTCAAGAAGAATATCTCTTGCTTCATCAAGGTCAACGGTTTCGATCGGAACAGGAAAGTTAATTTCTGGTGAAAGTTTTTGTAGGCTCATGTTTTGCCCTCTGTAACCTATGGCTATTCTATCTAGCAAGGTTGACAGAAGGCTAGGATGGCTCGATCCAGGCAGGTCTACCTAGGGCCGATCGGCTTGCTTCAGCCGTCGTTTTGAAAAGGTCTAGTGCCTGATGTAACACTGCTTTATCTGCCTCCGGAATAGGGTCATTATCGATCGCCGTACTAACCCACAAAATGTCCATACCTTGAATGTAGTGAGCTGTGAGAGAGACCAAATCATGTTCCTGAGTCGCTGTCAGATATTGCCCTGACTCAGTGAAGATAGCCAAACGCTCACCAGTATGGGAATCTAGGGTTTTGTAAAACCCTTCTGATACTTGAAAAAGATGCAGAACAATTTGGTAGGAAGCACTTGCAGCACCTTGTTCAGTCAGATTATCCCGAACAATTTGATAGAACTGATTAGTGCTTGGTTGAACTTGTCTAACTTGGTAGTGTTTCATTGCTATATTTACAAATTTCGGCGGATGGCACTTTTGACAATCCCAGTGATGTAGATTGAACCTTCAGACGGCCTAATTGGCTTATGAGCCTTATTTTCAGAGACTAAGATAGCCTCACCATTTTCTAGTTTAAACCGTTTTACCAATACTTCATCTCCAACTGAAGCAATGACAACATCTCCATCTTTCGGTTTCTGATATAGTGCATTAATTTCTTCAACAATAAGCCAATCACCAGGGTAAATTCCAATCTCAATCATAGAATCTCCAATGACGGGAAGAATGATTGTATTGCCAGAGTTACCGATAAGTTCTTCATGAAGATCAACACTTTCATAGTCGCTGTTCATGGAGTCGCCTCCTACGCTTGAAGTGCTGTGTGCCCCAGCAGAAGCAGGATAATCGTACTTCTTCACCTTGCGAAACTCAGTCGAACTTAGCGCAGCCATGAGTTCTTTTCCTGTAAATCCCTTACTCCAAAGATTATCTAGTGTACGAACTAAATCGTTCCCGATCGAAGCTGGAACCCCCACCCTTAAGCTTGGTTCGTTCCATTTATATTTCCGACCACCATTCTCGAACCACCACTTGGCATGGCTTATATCCTCCACTTATTCTAAGTATTGTCCAGTTGTAATCTTATCGAGTTTGGCTTGGTAGCACTGGACCAGATTGTCCATCATGTATAGAATTTGGAACTTGTCCATGAACAAGTCCCAACAACAGAATAGCTTCAAGTAAGGCTAGAAAGGCTTTTTCAGACAAAGTGATACTCATCCCGTTGGGAAAATTCTTCATAGTATGAAAGGGGTAAGAGGACGTAGTTCCTAGTACTTAAGAACTATGTTCAAAGTTAGTTCATCTAGACTAATTTGAAAAGTGAGTTTTTGAATAAAGGCCAGAAATCAAAATTGGATTAGGCAGCAAAAATGAGTTTGTAAATGTTTTTGTGTCAGGGGCTGAAAGCTATACAGGGACGCGGCCTTCAAACTCGATCGCAAACCGACCAAGAGCTTTCTTCCAATCCCGAATCGGCATAGTCCATTTTTTGGAGATATTATCCAGGGCCAAATAAATGACTTTCATCGCCGATTCGTCATTGGGAAAGACTCTGTGGTTGCGCAGCACTTTGCGTAGGGTCATATTCATGGATTCAATGGCGTTGGTGGTATAAATCGCTTTGCGAATGTCCTGGGGGAAGGCAAAGAAGGGAATCACCCGCTCCCAATGGGTCAGCCAGGACTTGCTAATCGTCGGGTATTGCTTGTCCCAGGTCTGGCCAAACTCCACTAGCGCCGTTTCTGCTTCCTCGACAGTCGCCGAGCTGTATATCTTCTTCAGGTCAGAGGATACAGCTTTGCGGTCCTTGTAGGACACATACTTCAGGGAATTACGCACCATGTGAACGATGCACAGTTGCACCCGAGTCTTGGGAAACACCGTTTCAATGGCATCAGGAAAGCCGGTTAAGCCATCACAGCAGGCGATAAAGATATCCTGCACCCCACGATTGTTCAAGTCCGTTAGGACCTGGAGCCAAAACTTAGAAGACTCATTTTCTGTAATCCACATCCCCAGTAGCTCTTTCTGACCACCCATCGTCACCCCCAGGGCCATGTGGATTGCCCGATTGACCACTCGGCCTTCGTGACGGATTTTCAAGCAAAGGGCATCCATGAACATGATGGGATAGATCGCGTCCAGGCTGCGATTCTGCCATGCTTTGCGCTCTGCTTCTACGCCATTGGTAATCTCTGATATCATCCCCGCCGATAGGCTCACACCGTAGAGGTCTTGAATTGCTGATTCAATGTCTCGGGTACTCATCCCCCGCGCATAGAGGGCAATCACCTTTTCATCAAACCCATCAAATCGACGCTGATGTTTACCGATTAACTGGGGTTCATACTCGCCGTTGCGGTCCCGAGGTATCTTGATCTCGGCGGCCCCAAAGCTCCCTTGGATCTCCTTCTTGCTGTAGCCATTGCGCCGATTCTTGGGTTTAGTGGGTGGTTCGCTTTCTGACAATGCCGAGGCATCAGAACTCATTTGATGGTGGATTTCAGATTCTAGACAGCGTTCGACGAGGGCCTTGGTCAACTGTTTGAGGATCCCGTTATCGCCGATTAGATCCTGAGGATTGTTGTAGTCCTTAAGAAGCTCGTCAAGTAGTTCTGGTCGAAGGTTCAGCATGATGTTTTGATAGAGGTATAGTTCATTAGATCCTACTTTTTAACCTCTGACACAAAACATTTTACAGTCTCAACTAAAGTTGACATTCGCTTAATTGATCTGGTGCGGTTCAACTCGATCGTTGTGCGGCTGGATCGACTGTGAGGCTGATACTCCGGTTAACCTAAAAGTGCCCGTGTAATTGATAGTGACGGCAGCTATCACTAATATGTAGGTCAATAGAGCGATATGTTATTCAGAACTTGGTCAGCTCACGTTGTACTGTGGTTGGCTCTCCTGATTAGTTGGGTTTTACTTACCCGTCATTATCATCCAACGCTGCTCATTGCAGTACTATCGACAACCGTATTGGTATCAGCCTCTGCTCTTGTGGTCTACATCAACAAGCAAGTCCTCTATACCCAATTTGTACGACATCGGTCATGGTCAAGATATGCTATCTCATTGATAGTGTTGCTGGCAGTACTCGACCTAGTTGCTGTTCTTTCAATTCAGGGGATTTATGATGTATTGTGGGGAACAGATCCAAAGCGGTTTGGTTTCTGGTTTAATTTTGGGTCTGATGGCTTTATTATTGCGTTGCACTTGATAGGAGCAGTATCTGTGGAATGGATTATTAAGCAGTTGCACAGAAGCAAGCTGTAGGTTCGGAATACACCTGCTGAAAAGTACCGTATACCATCCCATTGCAGCGGATATACAGGGAATCTACACTTGGTTTTAATTATTTCTGTTGCCGCTGAATGGGAACGTTAGAGTGTCTGCCCCCAAAGTCCATCGCAGGGTAGAAATTGAGCTTTCCTCAGTCGATCGGTTTGATCGGGCTACGGGATGTGCGGGATTATAAGGTGGCTTCTGGGGGTAGCGAGAATCTCAATACGGCAAGTCCGTTTAATATTAAGGTTGAGTCGCTGGTGATTCGGGATTTTAGTGAGGCAGAAATTACTGAATTATATGCTCAGCATACTCAGGATACGGGTCAGGTGTTTACCCCGGAGGTGCTGGCCTATGAATATACGATGGGGCAGCCTTGGTTGGTGAATGCTTTGGCGCGGCAATGTGTGGAGGTGATTGTTCCGGATCGGACGATCGCGATCGATGGGCAACATGTCCAAATGGCAAAGGAGAATCTAATTTGACGGAAGGCTACCCATCTTGATTTGGTTAAACGGCTGAGAGAAAAACGAGTGAGAGAAGTCCTAGAGCCCATGATGGCGGGTTA
>JAAUOM010000086.1 GCA_012034865.1 Acaryochloris sp. CRU_2_0
TCAGACCCCAGGATTTCCAGGGCAACGACATCGGCTTGTTGAGTGACCCACTGTGCCCAAGCATCGGGAGCCAATCCCAACAATCGTTTGCCGCCAATGTCTGATACTTTGGGCACTGCCTCTACCTTTGACAATAATCAGCCTGCGATTGCGCTGAGCAATTCCGGTTATTTTACTGGACGAGGGAGACGCCCAGGCTGAGATTAACCAATCCCCTAATACGGCTGATTAGCAACACTGCTTGATTGAGGTAACCATGAAAGACATGGATAATGAGGATCGGCAGTTGCATGGAGAAAGGGATCGACTCAGTCAAGCACAATGCCCAGAAGCCGCGATTGAGGACATAATGTAGTGATTTATCAACGTTAGCTTGATGGATAGCGATTTTCTGAAAATATTGTCTAGAAAGCTTTTTCTAGTTAAATTATCTTTCAATTCCTTACTTGACAGGCTATTTAGATTGACCTACTGCTGTTCGTCAACTACTGTGGGACACTCAGCACAGATAGAGATGGAAAGATTCACTGTATAGGAGCAAGGTTGATAGAAATGCAAAGACAAGAATATCGACGGGCGAAGCAAACACAGAAAATGCAGGAAGCGAACAAGCAACCACACTGGAGACGAATAGCCGTATATAACACAGAGGACAGAGATAGCAAGAGGGCAAGAGCAGTCCCGTTCAACGAGAAGGGTGAGAGCCACATGCGAACTCAGAACTTCTGTCTAGTGCCAACAATTGATATAGATAACAAAGGGGCAATTGTGGGCCATACACAGAGTCTTGAGCCGATAGTGCAGCGGATGAAGGCAAGGGATCTGGGGGAAGTAGAACTAGGAGAATTAGGATCAATAGGACTAAAGAAACGGAAGCAGGAGGAAAAAAGCACAGAAAGTAGCAAAAAGCCAAATGTAGGTGTAAAGACGAGCAAGGCGAAGAAGCACAAAAAAAGGCCAGATCTCGGTGTGATAGCAGGCGAGTCAGGGCTCCAGCGTCCTGAAAACGTCCAAAATATTATTCAAGCTATAGAAGCAGCTAAGGAAGAAGATGAACAGCCAGCATGGAATGAAGATATGACGTATACGCCGCGACAGGTGATGCTGCCGTGGGCAGAGTGGGGAGACGGAGTATGGCAGGCAGAAGACGAGGTGGACGAGGAAGCGCGCAATCCGAATCAGGCGGTAACAGCTCGTGTGCTTACACAAGGACATCATCGGTGGATAGCCTATAAACGGTTGGGGCTAAATCCTTTGGCACAGGAGACTTTTACGGAGAGTGAGGTCGGTAGCGGACAATTTGGGTACGAGTGGCGTATATTCGAAGAGGAATAAGGTGTAGCGGACAACCCCACCTGCCCATGCCCAAGACACCCATGAATCAAGCCCTGCCATTCCTAACCGTCAATCGCTCGTTCCTCGCCGAATTCATTGCGGCAGAGAAGCCTTGCTGTGCCTTGGGAATGGTGGAAGTCGAGGATCAGCAATGTGGATTTATGGCCTTGCGACCTGAGCCGATGATTCCCCCAGGCGTCACAGATCGCGGCTTCAACTTAGGTCATACCCTTTTCGGAACTAGCACCTACGAGGTGATTCACTTTGCCTTTGAGTTTTACGGTTTCAAAACCTTCAATGTCCTGATCAACCCCAACAACCTCATTGTCCAGGCAGTCTTGAAGCGAATGATTGAGACTGGGGATTACTTTTTCTTTGCCATTGATGAGCAGACGGGCATTGCCACAGCCTTTCGCAGTGAGATCGGGGATGACACCTTGCACAACCTGACGGAGAACTGGGAGCGGATTCAGCGCTCTAGCACCACGGAGGATCAATACCATCAGGTGATGTTGAAGTTCGCTGCCAACCCTCATCCGCCAGGGATTCTCCTTAAATGGGTATGTCAGGATGATATTGAGTATTTGGATCTGAGGGAGGATCGGATGGATTTGACGCCTGCTTGAAACTCACCAATTTTGCTATCTCACACCCTGGATTAACGGCTAGCCACAGATCGTCTGGCGTACATTGCTAACCCTGAAGCTCAAGTCTCTCTACACTCTGGGAATCGTCCAAATGGCAGTTGGTCAATTGGGTCGGCTTGCAACGCTGAATATGAGTGACAATATTTTTAGCCTGTTCAGCTTTCAGGTCTTCAACATACCCAGACACAGCCGATTCCGCTTGCTTGCGTCTTAGAAATGGGCCAAAAAAGTATGTACAAGTCGGGAATGACGTTTTGATCTCAACCCACCAGGCTAGGCCCAAGTGATTGGTGAGTTCAGCTATATCACTCCATAGACTAGACATCATATCTTTGAGATTGGGGGTTCTCTGATTCTAGCGAAAACAGTTTGGCATCTGAGGTATACGCCAAGACAAAAATCCCCTCAATGAGGATGATTGCAGAGATGGCCATTGTCCTGACGATCAGATGCGATCGCACAGGGTTTTCACTAGGGTGGTCTTGTCCGCGCCGATGGCGGCAGAGATGCCGATGATGGTGAGTGTATTTAAGTATTTGTGTGATTATCTAATTATATAAGTCATAAATTGTATAATTGTATTATTAATTAATAAAATCTTTCTATCTTCATAAATTGCAATAACACCTCAACATACTATTGGCCAACAAGTACTGAGGCATAAGGCTTTTGGTATTTAAGTCATTCAACAATATTCCACTTAGTTAATTACACAATTACACAATTAACTACTTATACCTTTACTTGTCAGAATAATGATGCTATTAAATTCTGATGTCATTCATTAACTCAATAATTTTATAAATGCTCACAATTGCATGTATGTCTCTTTCGGGGGGACAAGGTAAAACAACTACTGCTGTGCTGCTAGGAAAGTACCTTTCCCAGGCTGGACGTACTGTTTTAGCAATAGATGCTGACCCTCAAAGCAATCTAACTACTTTTCTAGGGCACGACTTAAAATCTAATGACCCAACTCTTCTTGAAAGTATTAAAGGAGATGTTGATCTTGAAGATTCCATATACCCATGCACAGTAGACAATCTTTTTCTAATTCCTTCAGATGATGGACTTGATAATGTTCAAGACTACCTAAGCGGCAGTGGAGTAGGAGCAATTCTATTAAAAAGGAGACTTATTCCAGCCCAAGAATCTTTTGATATTTGCCTCATTGACTCTCCACCTCAAAGATCTCAAATATGCAAATCAATAATTGGCGCAGCAGATTATATCCTTATCCCTTGTGAAGCAACAGTTAAAGGATTTGGTTCATTGGTTAGAACTTTAGATGCAGTAAATGAACTTAGAGAGATAGGTGCATCGGACGCTGAAGTTCTAGGAGTCATACCATTTCGGGACAGATGGGTCGGGAATAATCAAACAAAGGAGAGCCTATTGTGTGTCGATGAAATCAAGAGAGAGGTGGGTGAATCCCTCATCCTCCCTTCAATAAGGGAATCAGAGCGATATAAGCAAGCAATCAGTCAGGGTAAAACTCTTGCAGAACTTGGATGCCATGACCTTGAATACCCATTTGAAGCTTTGTTTAAAAGAATAGGACTCTTAGCAGGAGGCAATGAAAGTGAATAGGGACATGCTAAACAGAATTAAAAATAAAAGCCAACGTCCTCAAGTTCAAAGAGATACAACTTTGAGTGGTAGCGATCAACCCACACAGTCACTGGCTGATCAGAATGTAGATATACAATCTCAAGTTGATGTATTGCCTGAAGTAGCCTCAAGAAGAAATATCCGTTTACTTGAAGGTATTGATAAAAGCCTCAACGAACTATGCTCCAGAGAGGGAATTACGATTGAGACATTTCTAGAAGCAAGTTTCTTGGCTTGCGATCGCAACCCTGAACTCCTCGCGTCAGTTCTTGATGAAGCCTGTCAACGACTAGAAGAAAGGAAGAAAGCTGGAAAATTGAGAAGATTATATAGTCAGCTACAAAGTATGTAATTACACAATTATGCAATTGGATAATTGTTATAGCTTTTCATATAATTCAAAATTCTCCAACAATAAACAGTATTCACGTACTACGGGTTGAGCCGACTATGAAGCCGTGTGGATTCTGAAAGGGTGGTAGAAACCTAGAATCATGCCACACTGATTTGCGCTCCATCCAGATTAATTTCCCAATTCGCTCTCTTTCCCCAGGTAGCCGCAGCCCAACCACCTACAAAATCTCGAACGTCTCCTTTACCTTTAAAGTCAGGGTAACAAGATTTGTCACAAAAGTTTTCCCACCTTCTAGGATTTTATCAGCAAAATTTTGCTGACTCAATTTCCTTAAAACCCTGGGTAATGTTCTAGTATCTACCGAGAATTTATCGGCAGACCTACCTGTAGCAACCCAGCTCATTTTGGGTAGCAAGGTTTGTTGTGCAATGATCAGTTCGATCAATTTGCAGGTACATTCCATGACTGATTTTAAGAACCTGCCCTACTGGGCTAGTGAATATGTCGAAAACATGAAGGAGTATCGGCCAAAAACCTATGCCCAATTTATTGAAGATGGCGATCTTGTAGCAACCGCTTTGTCTGTGCAAAAGAGCGCTGAAGCTGCCTATCAACAGCTTGTGCAGCATTACATGAGTACAGGCTCAGATGAATCTTCGGCCAAAGCCTTTGCTAATAGCGAGGTGATGCGCCAGTACATCTGCATTGAACCCTTACCGGAGGAGTCTGACGACGATGAGGGGTGGGTTGAAGACTGGGACAAAATGTATGGCGGTGAAGACGATTTTGATTATGGCCCCGATAGTATTTACATAGATGGAGATTAGATAAATGGTTGACAACTTCCGTTTCCCGGAGGAAGGGTTTGACTATGCTACGGGTGGGTCAAAAACCAAAGCCCGCAAAAACATCGAAGCAATTCAACTCCTGAAAACACTGGAGCATGGCGAACGCCAAGCGACCCCAGAGGAACAACAAGCCCTCGTGAAATATGTGGGGTGGGGAGGAATCCCTCAGATCTTCAATCCAACGCCTGATCCTGATTGGGCCGATCTAGCCCACCAACTCAAGGATTTGCTTGAGCCGGATGAATGGAACAACGCTTTTGAAAGTACGCTTAACGCCCATTACACCTCCCCCCAAGTGATTCGAGACATCTACAAGGGACTTGACCACCTGGGATTTAAGGATGGACGCATTCTAGAGCCTTCAATGGGAACTGGAAATTTTTTGGGTCTGATGCCCAAAGACATGAGCGATAAGAGCGAAATCATAGGGGTAGAACTCGATAGCATCACGGGTCGCATTGCCCGCCAGCTTTATCCAGAAGCTGAGATTTTTGTCCAAGGGTTTCAAGATACCTCTTTGCCCAAAGACTATTTTGATCTGGCCATCTCCAATGTCCCCTTTGGCGACTACAAAATCCATGACCCGGAATATAACCACCTAGATCTAAGGATTCATAACTATTTCATTGCTCGTTCTCTAGACCGGGTAAGACCAGGGGGGTTAGTTGCCATTCTCACCAGCTCCGGCACCATGCAGGCCAGGTCTAGCCGCGAGTTTCGTGCTTATCTGTCTGAACGAGCCAATCTAGTTGGAGCAATGCGTCTACCGGGGAATACATTCAAGTCAAATGCTGGAACTGAAGTTACAACCGACCTGCTCATTCTCCAAAAGCTAGGATCAGGGATTGAAACAACCCACGAACCTTGGATCGACATTGCCGATACCACTGTGCAGGATACTGAGGGCAGTCCCCTGCAAACCAATGAATACTATGTTCGCCATCCAGAACGGATGTTGGGCACTCTGAAAGATGACAAGTTGCACCCTGGTCGATTAGCGCTGGTGGCCGATGGCCGGGATCTCTCCCAAGCTATGCTGACGACATTCTCACAGTTTCCTCAGCAAATCTATCAGCGTCCCGTCTTCCGAGAGGAGCCAGAAAATACCCTGCGAGAGCGATTGTCACCTGACACAACGCTCAAGAATTTTGGCTACATTGCTCAAGGGGAGATCATCTGGCAGCGCCGGGGGGATTGGCGCGTACCAACGAACTTCAAAGGAAAACAAGCTGAGCGGATTAAGGGAATGCTGGAAATCCGTGATGCAGTTGAGGATGTGTTCGAGGTGCAAATCCGAGGGGGATTAGACGATGAGTTAGAGCGATACCTAGCTCAGTTGCACAAAGTCTATGACAAATTTGTTGCCAAGCATGGACGCCTTTTAGATACCGCCAATACGAGAGTGTTCAACCTGGACCCGGATGCCCAACTGATTTTAGCCCTAGAGCAAAAAAACAAGGATACCAAGGAAATTGAAAAGACCGCTGTTTTTAGCCAGCGAACAGTCAGACCCAAAGAGGTTAGAGAAACCGCTGAGAGCAGCCAAGAAGCGCTAGTTGCCTCCTTGAATGAATATAATCAAGTCGTGCTCGGTTACATGGCTCAACTACTCGGAGTGGACGAAGACACGATCCTCAAAGACTTGATACAGCAGGGGTTGATTTTCAAAGACCCGACCACAGCACAATGGCAAACAGAGGATCACTACCTGTCTGGGGGAGTGCGGGAAAAGTTGAAAATTGCCCAAGCTGCCGTTGAGGAAAGCCCTGAGTATCAAATCAATGTTGAAGCCTTGCAGAAGGTTCAGCCTCGTGATCTAGGCCCTGGTGAAATCGAGGTTCGTTTGGGTTCCCCTTGGGTTCCTCCAGAAGTGATCACGGACTTTGCCCATGAGTTGCTCCAAGTTCCACGAGAGCAAGGCGGGATTACGGTTGTTAATAACCGCCACCTTGCAGTGTGGGCAGTTGCCGCTACTGCACCTGTCAAAGAGAATCCCCATAACCGAACAACCTATGGGACAAAGGATTTATCCGCTATAGAGATGCTTCAGCTCTCCCTCAACCTCAAAGATGCGACCGTCTATTACAAAGATTCTGAAGACAAACTAAGGGTTGATCAGAAGGCCACCCTCTCGGCTCGGATGAAACAAGAACAGATCAAGGAGCGATTCAAAGGTTGGGTCTGGCAAGACTACAACCGCTCTGAGCAGTTGTGCAAAATTTACAATGACTTGTTTAACGGTTCGGTGGTTCGAGAGTTCAGAAACCCAAACCTGGAGATGCCGGGGTCTAGCCCCAGTATTACCCTTAGACCTCATCAAAAGGATGCCGTTTGGCGATCGCTGCAAACCCCCACGACCTTATTAGCTCACGAAGTCGGGGCGGGCAAGACCTTCACAATGGTAGCCAGTGCTATTGAGATGCGACGGTTGGGCATCGCCAAGAAGCCAATGATAGTAGTCCCCAACCATATGCTGAGTCAATTCACGAATGAGTTGCAGCATCTCTACCCAAATGCCAAACTTTTGGCACCAGGGGAGAAAGACACTAAAGCCTCCAAGCGTAAAGAGTTGATGGCCAGGATTGCTACTGGAGACTGGGATGCGGTCATCGTCACTCACTCTGCTTTTACCCTGTTGCCCATCTCTAAGGAGCAAGAAAAGGCATTTTATTATAAGCAGTTGAGTGAAATCGAATCCGCTTTAGGGGATCGGGATATCAAGCAGAGCAATGCGATTGTTAAAGCTCTGGCACGGGAACGACGTAAACTCCAAGCGAGGATTGAAAGTATTACCAAAAGTGAGCGGCGAGATGATGGGGTGGTTTTTGACCAGCTTGGCATCGATGCTTTATTTGTTGATGAGGCCCACTTTTGGAAGAATCTAGGCCGAGCCAGTAAACTGCAAAACATCACGGGACTTTCAAATACCACTTCTCAGCGGGCGATGGATGCCTTCATGAAGTGTCAGCTTGTCCGCAAGCAAGGCGGTCGCCTGGTGTTCGCCACGGGCACCCCGATTTCTAACTCTATTGCCGAGATGTACACGATGCAGCGGTTCCTTCAACCCGAAGCCTTGGAGCAACAAGGGATTAGTCACTTTGATGCTTGGGTAGGAGCCTTTGCAGAGAAAGTCACCGCCGCAGAGATTGACGCGACGGGGCGGTTCAAGGTTAAGACTCGACTGACCAAGTTCACGAATATCCCCGAATTAATGACCTTGTTCCGGGAAACAGCAGATATTAAGACGACGGCTCAGCTTAACTTGCCCGTGCCAGAGGTAGAGCGGATCACGGTAGCCACTCAAGCGTCCCAAGTGCAGTTGCAATACATGGAGCATCTAATTCATCGAGCGGAAAACATCGCCAGCCGACAAGTTGAACCCGATAAAGACAATATGCTTTGGGTAACAACCGATGGCCGCCGCTCTTCTTTAGATATGCGCCTGGTATCTCCTGACCTCCCGGATCACCCTCAGAATAAGGTCAATCAAGCAATCGCCAATATTCATCAGACTTGGGAACGCACGGCTGAGAATCGGCTCACCCAAATGGTGTTTTGCGATTTGGGAACCCCAAAAAAATTGAAGGCAGGGCAAACAGTGCCCTTTAACCTGTATGGGGAAATCAAAGCGGGGCTGATCGCCAAGGGGATTCCTTCTGAACAAATCGCCTTTATCCACGATGCGACCAATAATAACCAGAAGGAAGAACTCTACGCCAAAGTGCGGAACGGAGAGGTGCGCGTCCTTATCGGCTCTACGGAAAAATGCGGCGTGGGCATGAATATCCAAGAACGCTTGATTGCTGAGCATCACTTGGATGCACCTTGGCGACCTGCGGATATTGCTCAACGAGAAGGCCGCATCATTCGCCAGGGGAACCGCAATAGCAAGGTCATGGTGCTCACCTACGTCACCCAAGGTAGAGATGGACAGATTGGATTTGACTCCTATTCTTGGCAAACCCTAGCCCGCAAAGCAGAGATGGTAGAGCAAGTGATGAATGGTGATCCTACTCTGCGATCCGTGGATGATATCTCTGGTGCGGCGTTGAGTTTTGATGAAATCAAAGCGATCGCCACGGGAAACCCCCTGATCATGGAGAAGGCCACCGTGGACAATCGGGTGACGGAGCTACAGCGTTATCAGCAGGCTTACTTAAATGATCGGTTTGTGGCCCAGCAGCAGATTAAACACGGTATTCCCAGAGAGATAGACCGATTAACCCAGAGAACCCAAGGATTGGAAGCGGATATCGCCAGACGCCAAGACACCCGTGGCGATAAATTTAAGATCAAAATTGGTAATGGTACTCTGAGTGACCGTGAGCTGGCGGGTCAGTTGATCTTGGGCATCGTGCATAAGGTGGAACAACAAGACCAGACGGGAACCCAAAAGATTGGTGAGTATGCGGGGTTTGACTTGGTAGTTTGCCATCAGGGTTTGAGTCCCTGGCTGGAGCTGCGATCTGAGAGTGGACTTTCCCATAAGGTGAATGGTGCAGAGACACCAACGGGGGTAATCCGCACATTAGGGAATACCCTCAACAGTCTTCCTGACCAACTGGAGTCCGCCCAAGCAAACCTGCTACGGCAGCAGGTGAAGCGGGATGTTGTAGAAAAGGAACTAGATAAACCTTTCGAGTATGAGACTGAGTTAGAACAGCTATTAACGCGACAACATGAGATCAATACAGAGCTGGGACTCTATAAAAATGATGAGCAAGCGATTTCCCAGGAAGGAGAGGCAGAATCACAGGAGGAATCCCCTGATCCATCTCCAGATCAGGACAAAGGTGAGGAGGCCACTCTAATCAACTTGGACGATCTAGCCAGCGTGGATAGGGGTCTGGACTGGTTAGACGGGCTAGACCCGCTGGAACAAACAGATGCCGTTTGCGAACCCACCCTAGAGGTGATAGCGGCCTTGCAGAATCTAGGCACCTTTGCCCCTGATCCCCAGGAAGCGTCTCAAGTGGTTCAAGTGGAAATGGCAGAGTTAGACGAAGTGATACAAGGGCCATCGCCACCTCCACAACCTGATTCTAGTATTGAGCACCAGCAGCCTGTTAACCAGGGAACAGATGAGCAGTTAACCTTATTTCCAGAAACATCAAATACAGCAATCGAATGGGCACCTCAATCTGGGCAGCAAAACCCTCAGATTACTTCCCAAGCCAGTGTTGAGTCAATTGTACTAGAGGCCGACCAAGTGCCACGACAGCACACTCTCTCTCAGCCCCAAGGCTCGATTGATCATGATGCTGAGGGATTGAATTTGATCCAACAATGGTATCAGAGTGCTACTCTTCTCGGTGCGCCACCAGCATATCTAGAGCGAATTACGGAGGTAGCCCAGGACTATCAAGCGGGTCAAATGCTCTCAGAGATAGCGATCAGCACCATGATGAGAGACTTGCACCAGCTTGACCTGTACCAGAACACTTCTCAAGAGGTTGCTCCCAAAATTGCCCGCCAGCTTGATCCGGGCGTACAATTTAACGGCGAGAGGGTCACGGTAGAAGAAGCGAGGTCAATCCTAAGCACAACATCCACGGTTCTCAGCCAAGCAGGTGTTAAGCAGCCGGACGGTAGTGTAAAATTCACCGGAAAGCAGTTTGACTTCCATCAAGGCCAGGATCAGTCCTTACTGATTATCAGGAGTAATAATGGCAAAAAAGTGCCCCTCTACTACAACGGCCAATTCAGTAATCTGGCTACTCCCAAAGATAAGCAAGCGATCATGGGTATTCCCCATCGCTTTAAGCAAGCAATGGCTCGTGCCGAACACACAAAGGCTCAAGGGAAGTCCCGACAACAAAATCCTAAACCTCAACCCCGGAAACCAAGGAGTTAAATCAATGACTGATTCATCCCCTCAGTCCCCGCATGAATACAATATCTACGAACTTGGACGGCATCTGTGTAGTCTGAAAAATCTGACAGAACATACTCTGGCTGCGGCCAAACGAGCCGAGCAATATTCCCACTCCATTGACCAGGAAAGCCTTGCTCATAAGCTGTTGGATATTCGACACCAAGTCTGTATGCTGCAAATGGCGCTCAAGGACTCTGAAATTCAAGAATGGACTGGACCTGAGATGCATGTGCCATTCTAAGAAGTGGATGTATTTCTTGAGAAAATCCTTTTCTTGGACACTATTAACAATGAACTGGCACTGAGATGTACGTGCTGTTTGGATCAAAAAATATCCCGGAAATCTATATCAAGCTCATCGAGATCATAAGGCCCAATCTCGTTGGGAGGAGGGTTAATAGCAGGGACATTGAGGGATCGCCACTCACTTTCATGATCTTTGCGCTCAACGATGACTGGGTATCGAACTGAGTTGGACAACAGCAACCCACCCAGACCCGATCCCTTGCCCATTGCCGTTGCGATCGCATACAGGAGATCGCCCAAGCCCTCGACAGTCCCAACAATTCGCACTCGATCTGATTCTGCATACAGATGCACGATTGGCAAGGACCGCCAGTCCCGATCATCGTCACTCATTGCTAAATCCTTCTTTGTTGGTTTGGTCTGGACAAATTCAGGTAAATCGGGGATATTAAAATCCTTGCAAGCTTCGGAAGTTGGCTCTCGGTGCAGGTAGCTGTTGATATTGCCTTCTTCGTTGAGGCGGACACCACAGCATTGGTGCAGGCGATTGAAGTATATGCACTTGCCACATTGATTTGATGTATTCATGCCGCATTCCTCCTTACAAAAAACTGTGGCTCCCTATCTGTCGAGAACAGCACAGACGGGGAGCCACTTATTGTTGATTTTGCGTGTTTGAGGCTTAGCTGGCTTTGCCCGCCTCCTCCTTGATTAGGTCTGCAACGGTCTTTCGCGTACCCCGACGCTTGGCCAGAACAGGAGCCGGGTCTTCTGGGATGGCCATCTCTGCATCCTCTACAGGGGGATCGAGAACTTGGACTGGGGGTTCATCCTCTTCAGAGATAGGGGTCACCTCTGTCACAGGTGCCTTCTCCACTTCTTCTGAAATATCGGAGGTTTGATCCTCAGACTTGGCCTCAGAAGTATTTTTAGCTGGCTTGTCAGCTAGGAATGCCTGAGTCTGGGCCTTGAACCACTTGATTGCCTTGTCGTGTAGCTCCCAGTGGGCATCGACTTTGGCTGTGATTTGGGCTTTGATCAACTCCTGAAAGAATGCTGTCTCCTTCTTACATCCGTGCCTGTAGAGTGCGATCGCACTTCCTTTAACTTCCTGGAAAATAGATCCGTGCTTCCGTCCCACCTTGGAGAGCCACCAAGAGCAAAGAACCATTAGGTTCTTCCACCCCTGGATCTCTTTCTCAACAACGAAGAGGAAGGCTTTGTTCGCAGCCCTACCAATTTGGATAGCGGCAGTGTCGATGACTTGGGTGTGATCGGCTTGTTTGAATGTAATGCTTGTGATGAGTTTCATGGTTTATTTCCTTTGAAGAATAGTGGATAGGGCACAACTGGCATTTGCAACCACGTCGGCCATTGGTCATGTTGGAAAATTGGAAAGAGCAGGCTTGGCCCAAGGAGAATATACCCGTGCCAAGAATCCAGGCTCAGGTTTCATCTGTGATGTAGTGAATTTCGGGAAAAACTTTGGTTGGGATCTGCCCACTGCCTATCAATCAGGATAGCGTGGATGCTTTGGTGCTACAAGAGTTGGGCGATCAGGGTTTCTGATCGATTGAGCAGGGATACTAAGCAGTGCTGATGGTTTGTGTGCAAGTCTCGATGACACTCAACGAACGGTGGCTTGCGACAGCTCCATAACAGCAGAATCGCGGATGACAATATGATGGCTTGTATCTATGGATAACCACCCTTGTTTGCGAAGCAATCCAAACAGACGAGTGATTGAGACGCGACTTGATCCCAATAGATTCGCTATCTGTTGATGGGTCAGTCGAATCCGTAAACGAATGCCGTCGGGTGTCTGTTCACCAATTTCCTTAGCCAATAACAACAACAGTTGCTGACAGCGAAGGCTCATAGGATGTTGATGAGTCAAAGCTAACAATTCTTCTGCTTGCTGGAGACGCCGATTGAGTTGGAGCATAATCCCTTGGGCTAACATAGGCGATCGCTCAAGCTCGGCTTGACTCAAACGCAGCAACACCACATCGGTCAATGCCGTCGTTACATAGGGTTCGAGACAGGTTAACGGCAGACCAAACGGGATATCGGGATACACCATGCCTAAAATGGCCTCATCCCCTTCACGGGTGAAGGTACTCAGTTGCACTATCCCTCGGCAGACGATCCAAATATCGTGAGGAGACAAAGGAATATCGAAGCTTCTCTTAAATTCATAAGTTTGGCGTCCCCGGTAAACCTCTTCGAGCAACTGAGGCCAATGGATAGAGGATGGTGAAGCTGAAATCTGTGATTGTGACATGGATGAGTCCTTCGAGGTAGCCCTTACGCTCAATCTCAACAGTGGGGTTAATCCAAAGTTAAGACTCGTTCTCAATAGGTTTACAGTTACTATTCTCCAGTTCCATCCCTAAAATTAAACTAGACATATAGCTACACCCTTAAAATCTATGTCCTTCGTATACTAACAACTCCTTCATAAAGTGGTCAGAGTTTATGCACTCCATCAAAGTTGAGAATATTGTTGATAAAATTCTCAAGTCAATACATTGAGATTTTCCTACTTTGAATCACAGGACAAATAGAAAGTGGGGCTGTACAGCAGCGATCGCTTCTTCAAGCGTCGGTTGATACCGCACCATTCTCAGGAGGTCTGCGAATTCTCTGAGCTGGCCACTGAGTTCAATTAACCTGCTGGGTTCTGATAGCGTGAGCATCTTCATCGCTTTCCTCCTTAGACGCCAGGTACGCCTGATTTGCCGCCTCCAACGCCTCATCCGTAGCCTCATCAATCATCCCCAGCGCCGCAAAGACTTGCAGTTGCAGATCGCGGCCACCCCTGCAAACGCGATCTGGGTTGGTGTGGCAGATATGTTGATTACCCCAGCATAAATACTCGGTGATTTCTGCCAGCCTCTCAGGGGGCAACTCCAGGCCACCATCGTGGGGAGCGCGGAAGATGCAGGTCTTGCACTGGCTGGGGTTGGGTTCGAGGAAGTGGGTGGTCATCGTCGGTTACGGCGTTTCTTGCTGTTGCCCGTGGGAGGTGGCGGGCCATCAATCAAGCCTGCTTTGCGGATGATGTAGTCGGCACCCCCCGCCGTGTAGCCCGTCATTCGGGCAATTTGGGGCACCGAGTAACCATCTTGCCAGTACTGGATAACGGTTCGGTGTCTTTTGCGAATAGCAGGGAGATAATCGCCATGCCCCCCTATGTGTCTAGGGATCTTGTGCTTTTTGAACACTCTCCCTAGATACTGCCCCGACACACCGAAGTGACGACCCACTTCTGCCAAATTTTTACCAGACTGATACTGCCGAACCGCTTCGTTCAAGTGAACTCGGTTCGTTAGTATGAGTTTTGATTCCGGTTGAGGTTTTGTTCGAGGCATTTAATTTCTCTGAATGCTTTTGTTGAGCATAGATTAGGTTTCAATCCCGGACAAATTTAAGCCTAAACCCAGAGCCAGAAACAGAACCACTACCGGATGGGATCAGGGAATTCCGGCAGGTGCAGTTGGTTTTGGAGGATTGAAACTACTGAAAAGTAGGGTTTGTTTGTCCTGCGATCTCGGTAATTGCTCGGTTATATACAACCTCCGGGGGAATACCACTAGCAAAATCATCCTGTAAAATGGCGCTCTCTAAGAGAGGCCAGATGGCTGGATCCAAACTCAGATCCGAGTAGACCGCCTCAATAGAGCGCAATAAATCACAGCCATCTCCTGGCCAGTTGGCCTTGAGAGCGCCAATACGGTACGCAAGCCAAACGGAGTCTGCCTGAGACAAGGATAAGCCCAGGCTTGTAGACTGCGATCGCTTTGGGATCGAGAAACAGAACTGGAAGCTTGGGTGCAATTGATCCGTTTGGGTATCTGTGAAACTCTTGAGTGAGAATTTTGGCTGGGATGTGGTGCCAAAGGGCTTGATGCCTGTGGGTTCCCAGCCTAGATTGATTCGTGTAGATTCCTGGTTCATCAGAATGCCTCTCAACATACATTACTGGGGGATTGGGTTCAAGCATCGGAATTTACCTAATTTCTAACGCGAAATTTCAGTAGCAATCCCAGAGCGCCGGAAATAATGATCAGCACTATGATCAACTTCATTGGAATAAGCATGTAATCAAGCGAGGTGACTATCTCTTTGGGTATCGTTTCATCACTTGCGATCTCATCCCGTATAGCATCAAGAACTGGAAATCTTAGACCACTACTTTTGTTAGGCTGCTCTACGAGCCGTTCCACTGCTGGGGGAGTCTCGGAGTCGCCGGAATTGTTTGTGCGCCAGTTATTTACCCGCCAGATCGCTATTCCACTCGTAGCGAAGGCGGTGACAACAAGGATTACAATAGTATTTCTTTTAAATCTAGAAGGAAGTCGTGTTTCACTTTTTGCGATGCCCGCTGCTTGCTGTTCTTCCTCTACCTCCTTCCGGTTTTTCTCAAATGCACTAATGGCCAATAGAACTTCAGCCGCTGAGCTATGGCGATAGTTAATGCCTCTGGCCATCATCTTATTCAGAATCTTGGCCAGTCCTTCTGAAGCCTTGTTGGTACAGAAATCTTGCCAGATCCACTGATCTTCACCAATGTCATACAGCTCAATGGGTGACATATTAGTAATCAAATGGATGCACGTTAGACCCAGGCTGTAAAGGTCACTGGCATAAGTTGCCTTGCCGCCAATCTGTTCTGGAGCGGTATATAGCGCTGAGCCAATCATAGTTCCTGTTTTAGCCAGGACAGAATCACTCATAGACTTGGAGGCCCCAAAGTCTACGAGAAATAACTTGCCGTCTGATCGGCGAATGATGTTTTCGGGCTTGATATCGCGGTGGATAACCTGCTTGTGGTGAATAAATCCGATTACAGGCAGGATAGCTTTGAGGAGCGAGAGGATTTGCGCTTCAGAATAAGTACCAGATTCTTTTAGCTCGTCCTTTAGGGTTTGTCCAAGAATATATTCTTGGACAATGAAGCGGTCTTCTCCCTCTTCAAAATACTCAATGAAAGATGGGATTTGTTCGTGGTGCCCCACCTCTTTGAGGCGATCGCACTCTTGATCAAAGAGTCTGAGTGCTTGCGATCCAATATTGTGCTGCTGAGGATTGAATTGCTTGAGCACAACCCGCTTACCTTCAGCGTTCTCAGCCAACAAAGTTTTCCCAAAGCCGCCTTGAGCGATTTCTCGGACTACGGAATATTTGCCAATTGTTGCGGTAGTTGTCATTACTTCCCCTTTTTAATTATTTAGCAGATGCAGCATATGGATTAATTGCTTGGAGTTGCTCCGCTTCGTCTTGCTGGGCATAGTACAAGTCCGATCGCACTTGGAGATTCATCCAGAAGTCTGGGGTCATCGAAAAGAACTTAGCAAGCCGCAGGGCTGTACTAGGCGTTATGCCTCTGCGTCCATTGACAATTTCATTAATCCGCTGATAAGGCACTTTGATTGCGTTGGCCAACTCCCGCTGGGTCACTCCCATTGGCGTGAGAAATTCCTCTAAAAGCATTTCTCCTGGATGGGTAGGGGGGCGATGGGTAGGGATACGAACCATGACAATCTAGTGATAATCAACAATGACAACTTGATCAGGGCCAATGGGTGTCCATGTAAAGCAAATTCGATATTGATCATTAATTCGGATACTGGATTGACCTTTGCGATCGCCTTTAAGAACTTCAAAATGATTCCCTGGTGGAACCTTAAGTTCTGCTAGTAAAGTAACCGAGTCCAACTGGTCTAACTTTCGAGCAGCAATTTTCCAGAGTACCTGCGGGCAAGTCTTTCGAGCAGCTTTTGTGTTAAGGCCATTGAAGATATCTTCGGTCCCAACAGTGGCAAAAGACTGGATCATATTAGCATGATAACACGGTATTCATGCTATTTACCAATGGCCATAATAAATGACCCCTAATCGCAGCTATGCTTACTGGTCAGCTATTAACCACTCCACAAGATGTTTCTTTGGCCTTACCCCGAAAAAAGACCAATCTTCCTCTACCTCGGTTTTGGTTTAACCAAACCAGCTTTCTGTAAGACATAGTACACACCTCCAGCCGTACCCGGTTTGCTTGGCTACCTGAGAGATGGTGTAGCCATCTTGAAAAAGCCCCAATATCCTACGGTGGTTCGCTCTCACCTCCAACTTCGGTGAGCTAAAGCCGCCCACCCTTCCAGGAACTTTATACTTTTTGAGGATGCGGCCAATAAGTTGGCCCGATACCCCATATTCTTCACCAATGGCTGCTTGGGACAGCCCGCCTCGATACTTTTTGAGAATATCAGAATGATCTGATTCCTTCATTTTTTCAGGGATTGAAACTCCTAAACTAGAGTATATCGCTCTGAGCAGGTGTCGTCGATGCCTTACAGAGCGAAAACAACTAGAGCGGTACGTAGTGTGGACAGAACCCTTGTCTGCCAAAAGCACAATAGGACTCGCAACGTTTGTTCTGGCCAAGACGTTTCACAATCCAATCACCCTTGCCGTTGGCTTCTATCCAGGCTTGCGCGGCAATTTCAGACTCACAAACCTTGAGGGCCGATTGACGACCTTTTTTCATCACGGCAAAGGTTGTTGGTGTGGCCCAGCGTTCTGCGGGTGAGCAGATGGAGGGTGGCGTATCGCCTTGAGCTGCTTTGTGTACAGCGACGCGATCTCGCACATAAGCCAACGCTTGCTCTGCTGACCACAAGGGAATGTCAACCACCTCCACAGGCTTGAGGCCCTCTGGCTCATGACGGGGTCCCCAATCCCGGAGCATGGCCACGATCTGGAGCTGTTGAATCGTAGGCAGATCAGGAATCCCCGATCCAGCAATCGCGTTTTCGAGTAAGAAGCGATAAACATTCAATTGTCGCTCCCATTCCACTTTGCCCTCAGTTTTGGCGGTTTTGATTGTCCAGGCACTGGTGAATTTGTAATCTTGCAAGAGGCCAGCGGCGGTGACCACCAAATCAATATGACCAGAGATCCGAAAATCATCAACAAGGGCGATCGCTTCAGTTTCTACATGTTCTCCATCTGTGGCGAACTGCTCTAGCAGCGTATGCATGAGAGTGCCATACAAAGGCCACAAGCGATCAGCAATATCCTCTTCTACTTGATCGCTGTAATGACGACGCAACCAGGCAATCAAGGGGGCATCAATAAGTTGGGTACAAGATAGATCTGCCTTGCCTACGGAATGCTGGGTGTCTTGCCATGCCACAGCCCGATATAAAGGCATAGGTAAATTGAACTTGTTGGTGAGTTTCATAATCTTTGTCTTCTGCCTTTCACCTAAATTGTCTGTGCTGAACTTGAACAAGGTTAGAGTGTCTTGATCTACTCTACGATTGGAATATACCCCCGCAATTTTTCCTAATGGCTTACCAGCTTTCAGCCACGAAACTGCTGACCTACCGCCAATGCCCCCAGGCGTACAGCTTCAAGTACGATCGCGGACTCTCTTCACCTTCGGCCTTTGGATCGCCCGCTTTCGGCATTGCCCTTCACAAGACACTCGCAGACATCTATCGAGACTGGAATTACGATTACCCCCTCCCGTCTCTGGATTGGTTCGCCCTTTGCTGGCAGCAGCACACAGGAGAGCTGAACCAGGCCCAGATCCATGAGGGCTGGCTGGCCTTGCAGCTCTACTACGAGCGATATATTGCCCCACTCCCTCAGATCGGCAAGCCGTTAGGGGTGGAGGGGAAAATCAAGGCTAAGCTCCAGATCAGCAATATTGAGTTCTCCCTGGACGGAAGGTACGATCGCATAGACTACACCGACGACGGTTTAGAACTGATCGACTACAAGACCAATCAGACGATCACCCCATCAGATGGAATCGATCTGCAACTTGGGCTGTACTACCTGATTCTGGAGCAGATTTATCACCAGGCACTCAAGCGGCTGAGCCTGATTTATTTGAGGCAAGGTGAGAAGATCAGCTTTGATGTGACCCCAGACCATCAAGCTCAGGTGCGATCGCTGATTGGGGATCTAGCGCTAAAGTTGCGGGCTGATACAGAGTGGGATCCGCAGGTTGGGGACTACTGCGATCTCTGTTCGTACCAGAAATATTGTCCAGCACAGACCTCACAGCCGGAACCGCTACCAGAGGGAGCGAGAGGCTTGCGGCAGGTGCAGTTGGTACTGGGGATTTAACTGAACCAATGACACTGCGAAATTCCCGATCAGGAAATTTCCATTTCCACCAAACGGAATCGTGCTCTTTGATGCAATCTTCAATTATTCTCCTTTCCCATGTGGGTTTCTTGCCTTCTGGGGATGATGCTTGAAGGTGATAAAGGGATGGAGGTAGAAATACCCTTTGGATGCAACAGACTACAGTTGATGCGATCAATATATCCTTTTTGCCAACTTCTTAAATACCTTTAAGTGAGGCGATCTTCGCCTCCATCATGGCTGTAACTTCTTCCAGTAAGGAAGAATTTTTGATACTGGTGGGCTTTAGCCACGGGATCGACAGATCTTCCTGACGCCATTTTTTCAT
>JAAUOM010000200.1 GCA_012034865.1 Acaryochloris sp. CRU_2_0
ACTCAAATGGTTCAAGGCCAAAGTTGATGACTTCTTGGCAGAAAAGCCTGTTGAGGGCACTGATGAAGTCAAGCCTGAGCAACCGACCGCCGTCATGCAAGATTTGGAGGCAGCTTTACCTGTGACCAAGCCAAATCAACCCATCAGTAAGGATGACTCCCCTATTCAAGTTCTCGACCTACCTGATGAGGATGCAGAGCTGGCTATCCCGGAAGACCCGGCTCCTGTCTCAGCCAAGCGTCGGGCTGCTAGGAAGCCCACAGCGTCGATTGCAGACCTGATTAAGCAGGAAGCTGCAAAATCCTAGCCATGCACCGACACCTGGCCTCTGGAGGATTCTGGGGGCTGGGTTCTGGTAGGATTTTCTTAGCGTGAGAATAGACAATGACTTGCATTCCCTCTCTGTCACAGTTTCAATTAGAAATTCTGAGGCTTGCAAAAAAGTATTCTGGTAAAGCTATTCATCTTTCGTTTGAAACACCGATCATCGAGAATGGTGAGCCACCCATCCGATATCCTTCTCTGCTTCAACAGTTGATTGATTGTGGTTACATAGAAGTTAAAATCAAGCGAATTCGACGCGAGACATCACGTTTTCAAAGAGATTCCTGGGCCGATTTTTGTTCAGGTCTAGCGCTGCCCTCTATTCGAGCTTGGGAATTGTGGCGACAAAAATTTATTGCAACTCAGGAGGGATTGCCCCAAGTTCTCCTGCCTGGAGAAGGATTTGAGGATTTTAGCGATGCCTGGGTTCAGGAGATAAGACTTCGGGCTGTACAGCCTAGTAGCAAAGACTAGATGCTGAGGAAGTGCAAAGACTCTAGGGTCAAGCTGGTCCAGTTGTAATCATTTCTGGGATAATCGTCGTTCACTAGGCAGAATCGTCACTTTTGGGGGTTCTGCTGCAATGCCCTTCTGAACATCTGTACCGATAGCCCTGCATTCCCTCACAAAAACTTCCGAGACCTCCTGCCAGCCAAACTCCCGATAGAATGCTGAAGACTTCATTCTGGCGTTGCACCAAATCAGCCTCATCAAATCATATTCTTGCAAATCACCCATCAAAAACTGGATCAATCCTGTGCCGATTCCTTGCTCTTTCCAGCCTGGTGCAGTTGACACAGCAGATCGCTTTTCCCTGGTCATCAAATGCCCCATAGTGTCGGGTTGCCTGATCCCAGTCTTCTGGAAAGATTGCCTCTGAGATTGGTGAGCCTAATCTTAAAAACCTTTGTCACAGAGTTCAATTTAACTGCTTGACTCATATTCCAGAACAAGAGTTTCAAGCTGACTAGTTAGGGATTCAACCTTTTTCCGAATGCGCTTATCTTTAAGTAGTTTGGGACTTGTGGCTTTCTTTAAAACTAAACGTGCTCGATCTCGAAGAACAAGTTCATTATTGCTTGTCTTCTTGCTTGAAAAATCTGTAATAAGGCTCTGAACCTGCTGGACAGTCAGTTCTTCAGAAATAACACGTTGGAGTAACTCTTGCCGAATAGCTTCATCTTTGACTCTAGCAATGCGGATTGCTTTCGTATATGAGATCTTGCCTGATTCTAGAAAGGCAGCAACATCTTCGGGTAATTTGAGAAGTTGAAGCTTGTTGGCAACGAAAGACTTCCAGTTTAAGCCCATCTCTTCAAAGACACAAAGAACAAATTTTCTTTGCTCATCGTTGATAATAACGTTATTATCGCTTTGGCGATTCTCTGCATTGAAGAGCGAAGTCAAGATCTGAGTCACTTCATCCCTACTCATTTCAAGGCCAGTTGATAATAATTGAACAATTCCACGAGTCCGCTCAAACGGGTTAATATCTGACCGTGCTTCATTCTCGATGATGGCTACTTTTAGCGCAGTGAAGTCATCAACTTCGTCCACTTTTACTGGCAACAACTTCTGGCCTAACTCTTCAGCAGCAAGTCTACGTTGTGAACCTGCAATTAGCTCAAAATACTGATCTTTCCCTTGCGCTGGTCTTAGTAAAAGTGGTTCTCTAATTCCAACTGCTTGAATAGTAGCCTTGATTTGCTCAATTTTCTCTCGGTCATAGTAAAGTCTAAGTTGAAATTTTGGCAGAAGAATTCGATCAAGACTTACTTCCAGGGTTGGAGATTGGCTCCAAGCAGGTTGACCTTTGGTATTAAGATAATGATCGTTAATTACAAAGCTTTCTAAAGCAGCTTCAGTGTCTCTTCCCTTCTTGAGGGTCAGCGAACGACGCCTAGTCATTAATGATCCTCGTGATTTCTTCAAAAAGTTCACAGTATTCGTTACGAGCGATTTCTATTGGGGTGTATGTTTGCCTCTTTTTGTTTGAGTTTTTTTGTCTACGAATTTCCCCTAAGCGTCTTGCTTCTCTAATGGCTGTGGTTTGTTGTCCTGGGACATCCATAATGCATTGACGTTGATGAATAACTGTATCCAAAGGAAAAACACTGCCACGAATATTATCCCTACTAGCTGCTTCTAAAGCTTCACGCAATAAGATAGTTCCTTCCTCTGCACGATTGAAAAAAAGCGCGGCCTTCGGTAAGCCCCCTCTAATATCTTGGGCGACTTCGACCATTTCAATCGTTTCATCATTACTATCCAAATCAAGTTGTGAGGTTTGGCAGGGAATAATAACGATGTCACAACGACTCAGAATTGCTCTGGACACATCCTCCATACTGCCAGGGGCATCTACGATAACATAATCAAATTTCTCTTTTACGTTAGGTAGCTCTTTTAGAAGGGTTCGAGCCTCACCCATGACTGTATATTCAATATCTTGACTAATTGCTGAGAGCCATTTGGAACTGCTTCTTTGAGCATCAGCATCCACAAATCCTACCGTCCCAAACTGCTCAAACCAATCACGAGCATGAGTTGCTGTGGTGGTCTTGCCAACCCCACCTTTCTGGCTTAGAAAAGCAATAATTGTGGGTTTAGAGGGAGGTGTAAATTTTTGCTTTTGAGTTTTTGAAGGCTTATCTCTTGTTGTTATAACCATTAAAATGCCTCAATGTGAGCCAAAACATTCACAAATCTTGCAAGATAATAACGTTATTATCAACTTTGTCAAGAGACTGGATTTATAAGATTATCACTAGATTTACCGCTGTCCCCGCCGAAAATCCCAAGGCATGACAGGGTTGGGCTGACTCCAGAAATTTAGTTGTTGCGATCGCGCCTTATCTTCTGCCGCAAGATATAAATCTGCGGTAGCCGCACATCCATCAAGGTATCGACGGTAGACAACAGCATATCCTTCATTAACCAATATCACCCCAACAGGCAGACCTTTTGGATAGAAGATCTCTGCAACAGTTCGGCCATAGCGATCTGTGTCGATTTCTCGCAATTCGATGGTTGAGTCCCTTAACAACAGTGCCTTGAGTCGCTGGCTGGCCTCTGGCCCAAACCGCTGGCGGGTTTCTGGTGCATCAATGCACCCTATCCTTACGGTGACTGATGTTCCATCTTGCGATCTCGCTTTGAGGGTATCTCCATCCCCCACAGAGATGACTGTATAAGTACTGGTTTCTGTTGTTTGGGAGATCTTGGAAGGAATAGTGCTTGGATTAGATTGGGTGCTACTGCAACCAAGAAGGACGCTAGCGAGAGCGAAAAATCTTAGTATCTGCTTTGGGTTCACCATCAGCTAGTTGATCGAATCATCTCGCCACCCGCACGCCCCACAATCATAATGGATCGGTCTAGCATCTCCAAAGCTAGCCCCACACCTGGGACACTTCCCAGTAAAGAACGGGTGAGTCTCTAGAATCTCCAGCCGTTCCACTGTCGTCAAGAATTCTGGCCAGTCCCGGATCAACTCACCATTGTAGTACGCACCACCTACAGGTTGCCAATCTTCGATGACTTCCGCAAAGTCAGGGCAGGGGTTCTGATTGGGGCCAAATGGGTGTATGGCACAAACCAGGAATCCAGGGGCGAGGAAGCCGCTGAAGTTTTGGCAGCGATCGCAGGTGGGGTAGGTCATGGAGGGTTGATTATGCTGTTTTGAGAGTTAAGCATTCAAGACTTACGATACGTCCCCACATATTCAGCAGAAGCGATCGCATTGTTGACAAGCTGGGATTGGATAACTCATTGAGTCTTTTCATCAACCCGTAGCTTCCACTCATACAAAGCAAGATCGATGATGTCAAACAATGATTCTTCAGGAGGGATATCCATACAGAAGCTATGTCGACTCCGCGTCTTCCCTATATAGAAAAACAGTCTAAGCTGAGAATCCTGATCCCATGCTTTGATGTGACTCGCCTCTACCCAAGTGAGACCTTTAACCTTCTCTCGTTTGTAGGTTCTCCCACTACTAGGGCCAGCCCATTCACGTTTTGGGTAGGGGAGGAATAGCATTAACCGGGGGCGGTATACGCCTATAGCAAAAGGGATGATCTGAGCGCATAGTAAGGTTTTGTAGACCTTCGATTCTCCTTTTCTCAGGCCATACAGGGTTGAGGTCGTGCGGCCCACTTCAATGATGCGATCATCAGACCCTAAAATTTGCTTCCGAGCTTCCAGGACATAGTTTTGTTGTTCAGAAGGAATGTTGTCTAATAGTTTGCTGAGTGACTTGGGAAGCGAGTTATCCATCGTCGCTTGGTTCTGAGGGGCAGATCCATGATAGTTAAAAACATTGACTCTGCGATGCGATCTCACCCTAAATTCCCTATCCCTACACACCCCTAGCGGATTGGACTTTTCAGCCTCAATGAAGTGCAAGAGGAATGAGCGACTGACAGCCGGGGAGTGTTGCCCTCCCCATGACTCTTCCTTATCTGTGTATGCAAAAACGTCGCCCTCGATTGTATAACAGAGAGGAAGCCTTCATACCTGCGAAAATGACCATTCCTGGCAAGCTGGAAATCAGCATTAAAATCAACACGCTTCCTGATAGCCAAACTATCGAC
>JAAUOM010000087.1 GCA_012034865.1 Acaryochloris sp. CRU_2_0
ATACCGTAAAGTTCAGTTTCTTTTGTCCCCGCAACACCGTTAGGGTCACCTTAGTGTTTACAGGGCCTCGAATTAAGCTGACGACACCATTGATGTCCATACCCTTGGTGCTTTTGCCATCAACACTGACAATCACATCCTTAGGCAAAAGTCCAGCTTCAGCAGCAGGACTGCCTTCAATGGGGGAAATAACGGTAATGTCTTTGGTTTTTCATCTTGGGTAATCTGAATGCCTACTCCCGTTAATTCACCCGAGGTATCGATTTGCATACTCTTAAATTCCTCAGGATCCATGAAGCGAGTATAGGGATCCTCAAGCTTGGCCAGCATTTCTTGAACAGCTTTGTAGGCTTCTTTTTTCGAGGTATAGTTGCGGTTCAAATACTGGTTACGAATCGCTGCCCAATTTGTACTATTGAAGGTGGCATCGACATACTCACGATCGATAATTTGCCAGACTTCATCAATGATGGCCTTGGATGTAGATGCGGGGACTGCCCAGGTTCTAGAGGTCGATAAAGGGAGGGCGATCGCAAATATCGAGAGAGCGGTGGATAAAAAAACAAACCGACGCTGAGGAATAACCATAGTTGTTATGCCGCAAAGGTAAGCTCACTATAACAAATCACTTGCCATAGCCATCCAAAATAGATTTTGAACAAAAAAGACTGGAAGAGTAAATATTTTTAGTGTAATGGGTTAGGGCGATCGCCCTTTGGTGGGGGAATGATGGGGCAACAAGTTCATACCCATTCACTTCTGCCGCCAATTTTCGGTTTCCAAACCAGGGGCTCGATCAAATTCTCGTTGATTGGCTGTAACCATGATGAGTTGATGTTGAAGGGCTGTAGCGGCAATCAGCACATCGTAAGCGCCAATCGGCTGTCCTTGGGTTTTGAGCACGGCACGAATGTCAGCGGCTTTTTCGGATTCTGGGTTGCCGAAGGGAAGTACTGTAACTGAACTAAGGAAACTGGTCATCATTGGCTCAATTTTCTGAGCACGTTGAGGGTTAAGTTTTAATCCGTAACGGAGTTCCATTAAGGTGATGACAGAGATAGCGATATTATCAGGTGGGGTTTGCTTAATTTGAGTTTGGGTACCGGGTTCCCCTTTGATGAAGTCGCTGATGACGCAGGTGTCGAGTAAGTAGGGCATTAGAACAACTCTGGTTCACGGGGTGGAAGGAGTTCGTCACGATAGGACTCGAAGGCAGGGAAGTCAGGAATACCACTATAGGAGAGAACGGCATCCGACCATTGGGAGACTGGACTAGGTGCTGTTTGAGTTAGCTGACGTAAGGCTTGAAGAATAAGAGTTTGGATCGGAATGTTGGATTGAGTAGCTTGACGGATGAGGTCTTGCTCTAGATCTTGAGGCAGGTCAATCGTGATTTGCATCTGTATTCTCCACTGATTTAGTTATCTCAAAGCTGTATTCATTACATATGTGCGAACAACGTTGCCAGATGAGGATAGTGTTTCAGCTTGGTTATCAAACTGCATTTTTGCCTTATCTATAGTCATTTTTGGGGTCTTGTTTTTACGTGAATCTTGGCTATCCCATTGCTGACAGTTAAACCAGCCAATCAAGTACAATCCGTATTTACAAGCATTATCTGCCAAATAGCGGCTGACAAGCTGGCTCTCCATAGCCGTTTCGACTTCCGAATGCCAACAACCTTTAACCTCAATAATTACAGTTATGGAGTCATAGGTTTCACCATTTGGTCGCTTTAGAACAGCGTCAACGTGAATATCAGTTCGCTCTCCAGGGCTACCTCCATATTTCCGTCTCAGTTCTACTTCACGATTGACGATGATACCTCGTGATTTCAAGTCTCTATCCAAATGTAATTTTACATAGTTTGAAAAATCATTCTCGTCTTTAGGCTTGAATGAATTATCACTAACTTTGTCCCATAAAAAGATGGCAGATGGAGTTTCACCTTGAAGCTCTAATTCAAGACGGGTTAAGGACTCAATCAATACCTCTAGAAGCTGATCACCATTTTGGACAAGTCGTTTGTTTTGATCAAATACAAGCTGAAGAAAATCTTTTGGTAGAAGTGGATTCCAAGTAGTGCGACGAGCCGCAGCTTCAGTTTCTAGCAATCGCCACTGTAGCTCATCTGCTAGTTCTGGAAGCTCACGAATGATCTTTCGGAAAGCATCACACGCTTCAGATGATTCTCGCGCTTGAAGGCTTTGTGGAATATAGTTTTTCCACATCCTGACCTCACCCGTCTTTTCTAGTACTTGAGCTTGTATTCCTTTAAGTTCTTGGGTTTCGGGTTTAGACTGTTCAATCTCTGGGTATTGTTGAACCAAAAAAATGTATACGTCGGCAAGATACTCCTCCTTAATCTGCTTTTCGATTTGACCTTCACGGGCAGCCTGGAAGGCAATAGATTCAAATATCTCTCGCCCAAACTGATTATTCTCCTGTATTAGAGACCACAGGACGTTCCAACTGGAATCATCTATTCGATTCATAAGTATCATTCGAGCAGCTACTACAGCCCTTGCTTTTGATTCTTTGAGATTTAGTGCTGAAAGTTTAAGGAATGAAGTCGCAAAGCATTTTGCTTCTTCAATTTTATAAATAAATAAATCTTGCAGAATAACTTCTAATAATCCAGCAGTAAGCTCTTGATCTTTAAGTTTTTCAAATATTGGTATTACAAGAGGCAGATTCAGTAAATCTTTAGCTGCGCGATAAATATCGAAGTCATAAAATGTACGAGGTTGATAATTATGCTGACAGATAAAATCTATAAGTAAATCAATAAATCTATCTGGATTTATCTCATAAGCTCTTCTTAGAATTTCTTCGCCGTAGACATCTTTCTGTATGTCTCTAAGACATAAACCCGTAAACTTCAGAATTGTAGGAGTCCATTTTATCCAGACTTGGCTAGAAACCGTTGAGAGAAAATTCGGTTCTTGTTTTAGCAAAAGATGCAGTGCTTGATAGGGCGCAAATTCATTATTTGTAAAATTATTTGTATTTAGTGATTTTTGAATATCAGGCTGCCCAACGCCAAGATAAATTTTTGCAGTTTCTACAACTCTCTTTCTTATATTTACGTCTGCTTCAATCCACCCAGAAAATTCAGTTAAATCTGGTTTGTCGCAGAAATGATAATGATTGCTTGTTGGTTCTAGTGACATTTCTGTGGGTAATTGCCACCATAATTCAGGTTCCTCTGTCTCAATTCTTTCTAAAACGGCAATCACTCTTTGTTTAGGAGATGGTTCAAGTAAAGGTTTTGGATTCCTACGACTAAGGTTCGCCAGAACCCTCTGTGATTCTTCATAGCGTGCCTTTTCCTCCTTTGCCCTTTGTGAGCCAAGTTCTATAGACGGAGCTAGCTCTGATGAAAATTTCTCTCTTAAAATAGAGCTATGGCTACCAAATTCGATGATGGCACTAGCTGAATCTGCATCATTCCCACCAGCTTGCATGAACTGCTGATAAATCAACTTGGCATAAATTTCTTGAATACGCCTCTCGCTGGCAGCTTCTAGTCTCTCAAATAACCATAAGAAATCTGTCTTTTGTAATGTTAACTGGTTACATTGACTATCGCAGAATGAAAACCAAGTATTCTGATCTGAATCAGGCATTATTGAAATGACTGCATCTATTAGTTGTCGGCGTTTACTATCATTTCCTGAAATTTGCTTTTTGAATTCTGAGTAGTCAGACTGAATAATCGCATTATACTTTTCCATTCTGACTAAAACTACTCTTGCAAAGGCAGGTAGAATAGTTAAATCTTCAATATATTCCCACGCCTTTAGCAAAATTGAATCTGAGAGTTTATCAAATGGATAATGGAAGTCTCGTCCATTTGGCTGCTCTTCAACCCACCCGAGTGCTACCAACAAATCATGTGGCTGTAAATACTCTGCGAAAATCTCTACTAAAAATTCTTGATAACTTCCACCAAAGCTTTGACAATTCGGCGACCTGAGACTTTTTAGGACTTCTTCTGTGGATATCTGTGTTGGATATACTGCTTGTAAAGCATATCCTTTTAAGTCATCGTCTGGATCATACTCATTATTATCTATAGCCAAGGATTTTAAGCATGATTTAGTTTCTTCATTGCAGAGATTTAATGCAACCCTGATTGCATGAACACGTAATTGATAATCTTGCCCTGGATCAAGAACAAGATCTACTAAGCTACTTTGAACTGCTTTCAATTGACAGGTTGCTGCAATGTCGATTGCAACATACTTTGCCCATTTGTTTTTCGTAACGTCACAAATGTAAGCTTGTAGTTGTTCTGGTAGGTTTGGATGATCTAGATTATGATACCGCTGAGAATGAAAGTAGGAATATGATAGTCTATTATCATCGTGCGCTTGAAGTAATGATTTGACTAACTTTGCTTTGTTGTTATTGTCACATGTAGATATGTCACTGTGAAGTAATATATCTGGATCAGTTTTCATGACTTCCTGAAAGACTTCAGGTATTATTTCAGCTAACCAAGCAGCCGTTTCCTGCAATTGAGGAACAACTCTATGATCTGGATGAATAATTAGATTTAGAATTTGGCTAAGCTCAAGATTCCGCTGTTTCAGATACCATGCTGCCAAAAATTCAGCATAGGTTTGATGTGCCCACCCCATGCGGCTGGATCCACGAGATGAGAATAATCCAGTATCTAACACCTCTTCAATTACATCTCTAGTAACTTGAAATCGTCTTTCATTTGCAATTTCGTCTCTTAGGCAAAGTTCTTCAAGTAAGACATCCTCCCTAGGGGCATTTCCTGAGTTCGGCTCAGTCCAGACTGCAAATCGATTTGCAAATACAGTGACAGCAGCAATACGAGCAGCAACCATTAACCGTTGTGTAACATCAAGTTTACCGATTTGTCTTGATCCACGGCGGCTTTGATTCTGTTCCTCACAAAGTGACCTACATCCATCAAGGTATAGCTCCACTAGCTTTTGATCGGGTGGAAATTGCTCATTATTTTTCTGAAAAATATTCAACAGAAATTTTAAGGTGATTGGCTTAATGACAAACGGTACAACACCTTTACGATCAACCTCTCTCAAAAATGTATCAGCATCTAAGCCATGAGCAGTCAGGGATGACTGTACGTCAACTCGGCGTAATGGAGCTAGCTCATAAATCCCTACATTGCTCTCTTGCCAAAGATCCTTTAATCCTTCTTCCAGAATATTTGGGAAAACAGCCGTCCGACAAGCTATGCGGATGTAGAGGCGGCTCAGCTTGTTGCTATATTGACTCTTCTTAAATGTATCGACTAGCTGAGTCGCAAGGGTCTGGATCTGCAATAGCCCTTCATCCAAGCTATCTAAGAATAAATAAAGACGATGCGTACCATCCTTCCAGGCAATGAATTGCTCATCTTGCAATAAATCCTCTTTCAAGCTTGTGCATGAGCGAAGATTCAGTTCAAGAATTTCATGACCGCTATCAAGATTTTTCTCTGTGTAATCCTTCAGGTTAATCAGCTCCTGAGATTTTCCGATACCTGGCTCTCCCAGCAAAACTAGACATGGAACGTCTGGGATTGCCTCCAATCCAACCAGATTAGGATTAGCGTATTTCCCATGTTCCGATTCTGGATCGGTTAGATATCCCCCGCGATCGCCAAGGTTAATCTGCGACGATCTCGGACACCAAAACCTTTTCCATCCATAATCCTGTTTAGTGGTCTCCACTCAGGGGATAACTCCGTCCAATTTGAGGCTCTCTAAAGCTAGACTAACATGCGATGAATTTCCGCGCCTCTACAGCTTTTGCCGATGTAATTCTTCTTACAATCCAGCGAAATTGGGTCAGTTTAGTTCTGTATTTGTGTACTAATGGATGTACACTTTCAACTACTGAGAAATCCCCCCTACTCCTTAACCTTCAACATTTCCGATGCCCTCAGCTCTAGTTCAGGAAATATTGCCGAGGCGATCGCCATCCAAACCCATCATCTCAGCCTCCCTGTAAAATTGCCTCAACCTTAGCCTTCAGATCTGGCAAATCCTGCTCAACAATACGCCAGACCAATTCCAAGTTGACCCTAAAGTACTCATGAACCAGAACATTTCTGAGCGCCACAATTTCTGCCCAAGGTACTCCAGAACGTTGGCGAGTCAGCGGTTCAGATAAAGTACCAACAGCTTCACCCACCATTTGTAGATGATGAACAATCCAAACCTGAACCAGTTCATCTTGCTCAAATCTATCTCGCCCCTGAAGTGAATATCTTTCAATTTTGGCGATCGCATCCAGAATATCTTTTAGCCGCTCACTGTCATTTCTCATAGGGGAACAGCCTGTTGCAAAACCTCCTCCCGAATCCGTTCCTTTAGTGCTTTCTCCGTCGCAACATCGACCTTACGCCCCAAAAGAGCTTCCAACTCAAGCGCCAACCCTGCCGGAAACCAACTGCTTACCTGATCTAGCGAATAATCGACTAAAAAATCAATATCGCTCTGTTCATCTGCTTCCCCCCTTGCAACAGAGCCAAATACTCGTACATTAAATGCACCATGTTTAGCCGCAATTTCAAGGATTTCTTCGCGCTTTCTACGGAGCAATTCATTTATTGACTTTTCCATATTTTTAGTCCACCACAGTCAAAATCTCTGCTGCCATTAGCCTCAGTTCAGGGAAAATAGCAGATGCGATGGTCTCCGACCGACCGGAGGTCATCGCATCCCCCTCCCGAAATTGCCGCATCTGATACACCCCGTCCACCAACTGATACACACTCACCGTCGGCACTTTAGGAGACCCAATATATCGCCGTCCCCCTAACGCCCGATAATCCACAATCCAATACTCTGGGATGCCCAGCAGCTCATAGTCTTCTAGCTTCTTAGCATAATCATCCTGCCAATTCGTACTCGCCACCTCCACCACCAGCCGAGCAGACTTTCCCCGCGTAATTGTAGAAGCCTTTTTCCAAAGCGGCTCAGATTGCAATTGCACCCGATCCAAAACAATCAAATCTGGCACATAACCATCCAAATTTCCTGCAGGCTTCACACAACAGGTCTTAGGAATGAACCAAGGCCGGTCCACCTCACGATCCACCTTGCGGGTCAGCAGACTAATCACCTCTTCGGGTTCGCCTCTAGGTCGCACTGATATCACCTCCCCATCCATTAGCTCATAGCAATTTCCATCCTCTGGGTACCAATCCAAAAATTCCTCAAACGTCATTGAACGTTGCAACGCTTGAATCATGATCGTTCCTCCTGATAGGGATAGGCCATCATCGATATCTCATCTGACAAAATTTTACTGCCTTCCCCCCTCCGTACCGCTCTACAAAGCGCCTGTTGGGTTTCACTCATGCGGTCTATTGGTAACTTGAGGAATTCTCATCCGTAGCTGAGGGAGTAACCACACAAACTGAAAAATATTGCTTATATTGAAGAGAAGTTTTCGATTAGCATGGCAAGAGGGAATTGTGTCTTTATACGCTGAGCTACATCGACATTTAGGGGGATCTGTTGTGCCTCGGATTCTGTGGCGGTACTTCAATCGCAATCGTCCTGATCTGGCCCAACCCTTTACGGACTATCCCAACTTTGAAGAATTTTATTGCCGTCCCCGTGAGTCCCTAGCAGAATACCTGGAATTGCACACGTTGGTTGAAAGCGTGCAGACTCGTGAAACCTTGCCTTACTTTATTTACCGCTTGATTCGAGGAGCCTACGTTTTTGAGAATCTCGCCTATTTAGAGATCCGATATACCCCCTACCTTCGTACCCCAGATCAGCTTAGCCAAACCGAGCGCATTGACCAAATGGCAGAGATTGTCGAGATTGTCGGTCAAGCCAGCAAGGTGGAGGAATATCCGATTGTCACCAGTCAGATTTTGTGTATGCATGCCCGATTGCCCTACGAAGTGAATCGAGCCATTGTTGATTTAGCTGCGCAAATGCCTCAGTACGTCTGTGGTATCGACTTGGCGGGTGGCGACGATTGGTATCGCGATCGCCTTCATGAATTTATCGATCTATATGCCTATGCCCGCTCCCTCAATCTGAAAACCACGGGACATCTTTACGAAACTCCTGAAGGGGCTTACCCAGAATTACTTCCCTATCTGATGCGTATTGGTCATGGCATTCAAATTCCGTTGCGCCATCCAGAACTGCTTAAATCCGTAGCTCAGCGCCGTCAATGTTTGGAAATCTGCCCGACCACCTATCTAAAAACAGGAACCCTGCAAAGTATTCAAGAACTCAAAGTGGTGTTTGCCAGTTGCTTTGATGCGGGCGTCGATATCGCCATTTGTACCGATAATGCTGGGCTTCACAACGTTCGTTTACCCTTTGAATACGAAACCTTGTTGACTCAAGACGTTATTAGTTTTGCCGAACTCAAAGCTTGTCAGGAAAATGCCTTTCGCCATGCTTTTGCTTGGCCTCTCAATCAAGACCCTGCTGCTATTCTCAATAACATTCTCAACCAAACTCCCCTCGGGATTACATCAGAAAACGCTACTACCATGGGATAATCCTTTCCTGCGTTTAGCTTAGCAGGAAGGGCATAGGACAAATGGCTTTATCGCGCTATTGTTCCCGCTTAATCACTTGCCTAGGAACCACTTGTTTATGCTTTCTGTTGCATCTCCCTAGCACTGCCCAATCGCCAACACCCGTACCTTCGGTTTTTCCCCCGCCGACAGTACCCGCTTTGCAGCAACCCTTTACTTTCAAAAACTCATCTTCTTTACTGGTTTCTGACTGGATTTGGTTAGATGGGCATCCGTTATTCCAAATTGCTGCGACTAAAGGCAATTTATCGGAACGCCAACAAACTGTCCAATATAATTTACAGACCATTCAGCAAAGCTATCTCAAATCTAATGCCATTGATCCCCAGGTCGAGATTCGCAGCCTCAACAATTTACCCGTCATTTACGTCAACCAAGAGTATCTATTAAGCATTACCTCTGTAGATGCGGATTTGCGAGCTATCGAATTACCTGCTTTGGCCAGCGAGATCAAATCCACTTTAGAAAAAGCCCTCAAACGCTCTAGAGAAGAACGTCAATCTCATTACTTAAAACAGCAAGGCACAATCACAGCAGCTATTCTAGTCGGCCTCTTGATCATCAGTAGCGTTATCTATTTTTGGCAAAAACGCTTAACTCGCAAGACTAAGACTGTTGCCCCCTCCACCCTGGATCCAGCGCCCACACTTCTGCGAACCCGATTTCGGGATGGATTCAATACGTTGCTCCGCCAAGCGTTGACCATGATTCAAGTCGCCCTCTGGTTTGGCGGACTCTTGATCGGTTTGGATCAATTCCCTTATACCCGACCCCTCAAAGTCTGGATTCTCAAAAGTCTACCCATTCCCCTTACCCTCGTATTAGTCAGTGTGTGTACCTATCTAACGATTCGGTTAAGTTGGGCCTTGGTCAATCGGTTTGCTTTAGCATTAACAGTCAGCCCTCTACTGACGCCCCTAGCCTCTCGACGAATACACCTAAGAATTTCAACGATCGCCAATGTCCTCAAAGGCATTGCCGTCCCCGTGTGGGGCAGTATCGGTGTCATTGTCGCCCTCATCTTACTAAAGGTCAATGTAGGTCCACTCCTAGCAGGAGTTGGCTTAATTGGTGTGGCACTTTCTCTGGCCTCCCAGAGCATTATTAAAGATGCCATCAATGGATTTTTAGTTATTTTAGAAGATCAGTTTGGCGTCGGCGACGTTATTGTGGTGGGTAACGTTAGCGGCATTGTCGAGACCCTCAATTTAAGGATTACCCAGATTCGGAATGCTGAAGGGCAACTGATTACCATCCCCAATAGCGAGATTAGAATTGTCGCCAACCTCTCTAGTGAATGGTCACGGGTGGATCTGAATATCCCCATTCCTTATACCGCTAACGTGGATCAAATGCTCGATCTGATTCAATCAACAGCCATCTCTATGGCCGAGGAACCGGACTGGCAACCCCATATCATCGATACCCCAGAATTAATGGGTATCGATGATTTTGATCACCGTGGCCTGATTGTCAAAATCTGGATCAAAACCCAGCCCCTGCAACAGTGGGCTGTGTCTAGAGAGCTACGGCGTCGTTTGAAACTGGCTTTTGATAAGGCCAATATTTCTATCCCCGTCTCTCAGCACTCCCTTTGGATCTATCCACCGGAGACTTAAGCTTAAACAATTTCTATTGCGGTTTTAAATCTTGGTAGGGATATCCGAATCCCATACCATCGGAGATCTCACCCAGGCTGAGTGTATCTAAAAGATTCAAGATTATGCAATATTTTTATAGAAACGATGGAATTACTAGTAGACGGCCTGAACGGATATCACTGACTATGCTGGAACAAGGCACAATTTCGATCCATACCGAGAATATTTTCCCGATTATCAAAAAATGGCTCTATTCGGATCATGAGATTTTTTTGCGGGAACTGATCTCCAACGCTGTAGATGCCATTCAGAAAATGAAAATGGTGTCCTTAGCTGGAGAATATGCCAGCGAACTGGGGGAACCCGAGATTGTCATTGCGATCGACAAAGATAAAAAGCAGCTTTCCATTACCGATAATGGCATTGGCATGACCGCCGATGAGGTGAAGCAATATATCACCCAAGTGGCCTTTTCGAGTGCCGAAGCCTTTGTCGAAAAATACAAAGCCAGTGCCGATCAGGCAATTATTGGCCACTTTGGTTTAGGCTTTTACTCTTCGTTTATGGTGTCTCAAAAAGTTGAGATTGATACCCTCTCCTACCAAGAAGGGGCAGAAGCTGTCCATTGGTCTTGTATAGGCAATACCGATTACCAACTAGATAACTCTGAGTGGAATCAGCGCGGCACTAAGATTACTCTCACCCTGATGGAAGAGGAGCAAGAGTACCTAGAGCCAGCCCGGATTCAATCTTTGGTTAAGACCTACTGCGACTTTATGCCTATTCCCATCAAGCTAGATGGGGAGCAAATCAATAAACAAAAGGCTCCTTGGAAAGAGTCTCCCAGTAATCTCACCGATGAAGATTATCTGGAGTTTTATCGTTATCTTTACCCGTTTCAGGAAGATCCATTGTTGTGGGTACATTTGAACACGGACTATCCCTTCATTGTCAATGGTATTCTCTACTTCCCTAAACTCAAACCCGATATTGATGTAACCAAGGGACAGATTAAGCTGTTCTGCAATCAGGTTTTTGTCAGCGACAATTGCGAAGAAGTCATTCCGCAGTTCTTGATGCCCCTCCAAGGTGTCATTGACAGTAGTGATATTCCTTTGAATGTTTCCCGCAGCTTCTTGCAAAATGACCGGACGGTGCGCCGCATTGCTGACTACATTGCCAAGAAAGTGGGCGATCGCCTGCAAACCCTCTACAACGATGACCGCGACAACTATATTCGCTGCTGGCAAGATGTCGGCACCTTTGTCAAGTTTGGCTCCATTAACAACGACAAGTTTAAAAAACAAGTCGAAGATATTCTCATCTACCGAACAACCGCCAACCAAGAGGCTGACGTAGCCGCATCCCCAGCCGCAGAGACGGAGGCTAAAACTGAAGATGCTTGGGCGGATTCACCATCCAAATCCTCACAACCACCGCACACCACCCTCAAGGCGTATCTAGACCGTAATAAGGATCGACACGAAAATCAGGTCTATTACTGTACGGATGAAGTCAACCAGGCAACCTATGTTTCGTTGCTCAAAAGCCAGAATTTGGAAGTCCTGTTTATGGATACTTTCATTGACACCCACTTTGTCCCTTTCCTAGAACGGGAATATACAGAGGTTAAGTTCTCGCGAGTAGACGCCGATCTAGATGAAACCTTAATCGATAAGGATAAAGCAGCCGAAATTGTTGATCCCACCACCAATCAGACCCGCACTGAGGTGATTAAGGCGTTATTTGAGAAATCTCTTAATAAACCCAATCTGACGATTCGGACTGAAGCCCTGAAAGCAGATAATTTGCAAGGGGCACCGCCTGCGATGGTTCTGTTACCAGAATCGGCTCGACGAATGCAAGAGATGATGGCAATGATGCAACAACAAGCCATGCAATTTCCCCTAGAACATACGTTGTTGGTGAATACCTCTCATCCACTTATTCAGAATTTGGTGACGCTGAGCCAGGGCAGTGTTGTGCAAGCGGAGGGTCAATCTCCTTCTGCTGAATTGGCCCAGCAAATCTGCCATCATGTTTATGATTTGGCCCTCATGGCCCAAAAAGGGTTTGATGCCGAAGGGATGCAAATGTTTACAGAACGCTCTAATCAAGTATTAACGCGCTTGATTGAATTGGCTGCTAAGTAAACAGGAAAGGGCTGCAAGCCCTTCGTAGAGATATTGAATCAAGTCTGAACCTGTACCCCTTTCCAAAAGGCAATGTAACCCTTAATGTTTTGAGCAGCCTCTTTAGGATCTGGATAATACCAGGCAGCATCTTTATTCACCTGACCATTGACCTCAAGGGTGTAATAGCTAGCGGCCCCTTTCCAGGGACAAGTTGTATGGGTATTGCTAGGTTGAAAGTAGTCGGCGTTGATGGCATCCGGTGGAAAATACTGATTCCCCTCCACCACTTGACAATGATCACTTTCAGCTAGAACTACCCCATTCCAAACGGCTTTTGCCATGGTCATCCTCCTAGAATTAGACTGCACTATTCCTTGTAACGTAACTGTGTCAAATCTGACAAGGGACGGGGAAACCTGTGGGTAGGGCCAAAACCTTATTTTAAATTTGGCTTCCTCAACGGTCTTTTCTATGCTAGACAAAAGCTAGGTCCTATGGCGCAAATAAAACACAAGCCTCCTGTTCAAGTAATTGATACCTTTCTAGCCCAAAGGGATATCTTCAGTGCCTTGCTAGTGTGGATCATCTTAGAAGGGTTTAGTTTTGTTCTCTTACCTAACTTCACTGTAATTCCTGGGGACAATAAAACCCTCACTTGGGTCTTGGTTAGTGTTCCTCTGGGTATGGGTGGGGCTTTTGTGATTGGATTGTGTTCAAGTTGGCTGCAATACTGTCAACTCCGTATGCATAAAACCAATCCGCATAAAAAGCTTTGGATCCTTTTGGGAAACCTGGGGAGTTGGCTGGGTCTAGTTGGGATTGGCCTTCCCTTAATCACTGTGGGAGTTCAGCTATGGCTGATGATCGTTCACGGTATTGATACCTAACGACTAAAATCCTGGCCATTCCAGGACAATCACTTCCTCACAATCCAATCAAAATACCACTGTAATCCCGGCGCTAAAACGCTATGCCATTTTGCCAACAAACCCATTTCCAAACCGGGAGTAATCACAAATTTCCCTCGTTGCATCCCTTTAACAATTTCTCGAGCCACATCCTCTGGACGCAACATCGCAGCAGAAGCTGTGATCTTTTTCGTCTCTGGTGGCTTAATTTTATTCTCTGCCGCTAGTTGGGGGGTATTAGTATCGGGAGGATAGACAATCGATAGACTAATGCCCGTCCCCCGCAGTTCACCTCGCAAAGATTCCGCTAGACCCCGTAGCGCAAACTTACTCGGACTATAGGCGGTATACCCAAACAACCCCACCAATCCAGCCCCCGAAGAAATCAGAACCAGATGTCCCCGCTGTTGGGCTACCATTATCGGCCAAACTGCTCTAATGGCATACAACGAACCCAAGTAATTTACCGCCATTATTTGCTCAAACACCTCTAAAGAAATGTCTTGAAAATAACCGGGATGGGTAATCCCTGCCGACGTGATCAAAATATCTGGTGAGCCGATCTGTATGGTTGCGGTTTGCACCGCCTGCATGACCTCTTTGGCTTTAGCAACATCTACTGCTAAAGCCAAGACGCGCTGACCGGAGTGCATCCTAGCCGCTTCAATCTCCGCAGTCGCTGCCGCCAATTGCCTAGGATTACGAGCCAGAATCGTGATGTCTGCCCCTTGGCTAGCCAGCAAACAGGCGGTTGCCTTACCAATTCCACTGGATCCGCCCGTAATAATGGCATGGTTTTGGTTAAAATCCATCAATACCGTTCCCTCAAGCATCGTCTGTAGGTTCTAACGCTAACCTCTCTGCTCCCCTTGGTCTTACCGATGCACAATTTGTCGCAACAGATAATTCCAAACTTCAGGCAGCGGATGACGAAGCTGACTTAAATGCCCTGTCTTTCCACTGAAGGCTAGCTTCCATTGTCCTTGGTCTTGGATCAGTTTGGCTAACCCACAAGTGGGAAATCGCACCCTGGGCTGATGATCCAACAAACCCCAAATGCTGCCCTTGCCAATGAGTTCATGGGTAACAATCAGAAAATTGTCAGGAAATTCTTGAACCAATTGCTGAATCGTCAAGCGAACACGAGCCAGTGCCGCCGCTTCAGTTTCTGGAAACTCAGGCACCACAAGACTCTGATAAGTTTGATCGACCTGAGGAAATCGGTCGGCCAACTCCGCCGTTGACCACAGATCAGGGGGAGTCCTAAACAACTTAGAACTCATGTGTTCTCCTAAACCCGCTTCTAGTTTAATCGAGACATTCAAGACTGCGGCGACATGAACTGCCGTCACCACAGTTCGCAAGAACGGCGATGCAAAGATATGCTGAATGGATTCTTGACCAAGACGTTGAGCCAAATCCCGAGCCTCAACCACACCTGCTGCCGATAATCCTGGATCATGGGGGCGATCTGCCTGCCGCCGCCAGCCCAAATCGGCATAATCTTGACGATGGCCATGACGAGCAATCCAGACAACTTTGGACATGACAATCAAGCCTCAGGAAGGCTGAACTTAAGATTGGACTCCAGCTCCTAACCTAGCCAAGGAACGGGCCAACGTCTCTACCGTCAACCGAATTTGATCTTCTGTGTGCGTACTGCTCATAAAAAAGCGCAGACGTGCAGCATTTTGAGGAACCACCGGAAAAGTCATCGGTTGCACATTAATGCCTTGCTGGAAGAGATCCTGCGACAACTGCAACGCTTTGAAGGTATCACCCACCATAATCGGAATCACAGCAGAACCGTGGCTGGTGCCTGTGTCTAATCCTTTCGCTTTTGCTAAGTCCAAAAATAACTGAGCCCGCACATGGAGTTGGGTAACCCGCTGTGGTTCTTGTTGCAATATCTGCAGGGCTGCTAAGGATGCTGCGGTATTGGCAGGAGAAATCCCAATACTGTAGATAAAGCCGGGAGCCGTACATTTGAGATACTCGATAACGGCTTGACATCCAGCAATATACCCGCCACAACTGGCAAAGGATTTACTTAGCGTGCCCATCCACAGATCGACGGTTCTAGGATCAATGCCAAAGTGTTCACTAATTCCTTGGCCATGTTCTCCTAGGACACCCATGGAATGAGCTTCATCCACCATCAGAAATGCTTTGTGGTGTTCTTTAAGTTCAATAAACTTTGGGAGATTAGGAATATCACCATCAGCGCTATAAACCCCTTCAATGACGATGAGTACACGTTGATAACGGTGACGATGCTGTTGTAAGAGTCTTTCTAGTTCTGTTTCATTATTATGGGCAAAGGAGATGGCTCTTGCCCCAGAAAGCATACAACCAAGGAAGATACTATTGTGGCTGAGAGCATCATACAAAATTAAATCATTCCGGCCAAAGAGATGACCAATCGTAGTCACATTTGTGCCATGGCCGGCAACGAAGAGAACGGCATCATCGACACCAATAAACTTAGCAATTCCCCGCTCTAACTCTAGGTGAAGGGCTTTTTCGCCAGACACAGGCCGACTGGCAGAGACCGAAGTACCGTAACGATCAATGGCTTGTTTGGCGGCTTCTGAAACCGCAGGATGACCGGCCAAACCTAAGTAATTGTAAGTCGCAAAGTTAATTAGCTCCTGACCCTCAATACAAGTAGTATCGCGAGCAATACCTTCATGAACCGCAAAGTAGGGATTGCGGATGTGATGGGTTTGCAGGTGAGCCTGTTGGTCTTTGAGTTGAAGATATTCAGGGTACAGATCGAAGCAATAGTATTCTGGAGGAATAAAAGATTCAGTTTCTGCCTTTTTCTGTAATAATTCCGCCAACAACACCCGCTTCTGTTCTGCGGAGAGATGATCCAGGGAATTAGAAGGATTAGTCATGCGTTACATCATGTTCTGATAACATTGCTTGCAGCAGGCCATCAACTTCCTCGTCACTCATCACATCCAATTGGGATAACAGTTGATTGACCTCTGAGGGTAAAGTGCTGGTTGAACCAGAGAGGGAAGTGCTTTCATTGGCATTTACCAGATGTTCTGACAAGGCTCGAATATTGGAATAGTCCAAAACCAATGTGGGATCTAAGCGACGTCCTAAGAAGTGTTCCAGCGCACCTGAGACATCGGCCATATTCATAGAGGTCATGCCGAGATCAGTGAAGTCGGTATCAATATCAATCTCCTCAGGACTGATCTCCAGAGAGGTCGCTAAGTGGTTCTTTAACCATGCTTGAATATCTTCCATCGTGGGAGAGGCTGATAGGGTGGAGACAGTCTTTAGAGACTGTGCTGACCCCATAACGGCTATAGGCTCATAGGTATCCTGGATTGGCATATTTTCTTTACTCAAAGCTCTTAAACAACAGGTTAAACCGAATTGTGAATTTAAGATAAAACTTCGGTTAATCATAAAAGATTTATTTAATGGCAACAAGAAGGCATGTTGAGATTAATCAATTGGCCCATTCATTCTCCGATCGCTAGACTGGGTAGCCGTGCGCTAGGACGATGGGTTACCTGAATGGGGTAGCATGCTCCTTAATATCTACCCTTGGTCATTGTATAGCTCAGACGATATTCTTCGATTGTGATTCGGGTCGCACTGAAGCATATTCCTCATGTCAGAAATGGCGATTTTATCTCCTATGTGGGGATGAGGGTGTAGTTCTTGACGGGATCGCAACTCCAAAAAGTTCCGGTATCCACGAGTAGGCTTCAATTGAAAGGGGTACTTGTCGTCACATTTTCTAAGGTACCGTCTAGGAATTTGGCTTTACACGTAAACCGTTGGATTTTGCCACTGGAGGTTTTGGGAATGGTGCCCGGTTTGAGCAGAAGCAGAGAATGAATTTGCAAATCATGCTCTTTGGCAACGGCACGACGAATCTGAGCGAGGATCTCTTTTTCGACGGCATTGGGTTCCGATTCAACCATAAGCGTGGTGGGAGGGACAAAGTTTGTGAGGGTTGGTTGAGTTGAATGGGCTAAGGGCTTTTTGCCATTTTTTTGGTAACGGTTGATATAGTTGCGTTCTAATTCAGCAACCACGATCAAGCGTTCTTCACTACCCACTGATATCGAGAAGGCAGCAGCACAATTGGGTCGAATTCCTGGATAACTTTGAATTACAGTCCATTCGATGTCTTGAGGATAATGATTTCGGCCATTGATGATAATCACATCTTTCAATCGGCCTGTAACAAATAATTCTGCGTTGGCGACAAAGCCATAGTCCCCTGTTCGCAAGAAAGGCCCTTCACTTGTATCTGCCAAGTAGGCGTGAAAGGTTTCGGCAGAAACATCCGTCTGCTGCCAATAGCCTTGGGCAATACTGTCTCCTGCGACCCAAATTTCACCCACTTCTTCGGCTGAGCATTGGCAGAGGGTTTCAGGATCAGCAATCACAATCTGCTGCCCTTGCAGGGCAGACCCACACCCCACTAAGGTGCGGGCATCGGGGTCATCAGCGGTAATGGGTACTACTTGATGTTGCTCTAGGGCAGCTCCTTGCACTGTTTTGATCGCAGGTTGGGCGATGGTTTGCCCTCCTGAGACAATCAGGGTGGCTTCAGCTAGGCCATAACAGGGGAAAAAGGCTTCTGAACGAAATCCACAGGGTTTGAAGGTTGTCGCAAAATCTTGCAAGGTTTGGGCACTAATAGGTTCAGCGCCATTGAAGGCCACTTGCCAGGAGCTTAACTCTAGATCGTGTAATTGTTCAGGTTTAATTTTACGCAGGCAGAGATCATAGGCAAAATTTGGGCCGCCACTGGTGGTGGCTTGATAACGAGAAATGGCTTGTAACCAGCGAATGGGGCTTTGCAAAAAGATGAAGGGAGACATTAGCACCACAGGGAATCCCCCATACAAGGGCTGTAAGATCCCCCCAATCAACCCCATATCGTGGTAGGGTGGTAGCCAAATCACACCCTGACTCTCAGGGCTGTGTTCAAAGGATTGATAAATCAGTTCTAGATTGTGCAAAAGGTTATGATGGGTGATCATAACCCCTTTGGGGGTGGCTGTGGATCCTGAGGTGTATTGTAAAAATGCCAATTCATGACCCCCAGGATGGGCTTCTTGCCATGCTTGGCAAGATTGTGTGATATCAATGCTATCAGTGGCTAGCCACCTTAAGGCTCTAATGTCCACCGCATCGATCAGTTGCCGTTCTAGCTTGGATAAAATCGAGTGCGTGGTGAGAGCCACGATCGCGTGGGAATCGGCAATCACACTTTGCAGGCGAGTAAGAGAGCGATTGGGACGCGGCGGGTAAATGGGCACCGCAATCACCCCAGCGTATAAGCAGCCAAAAAAGGCACAAATATACTCTAGACCGGGCTGATAGACTAACAAGGCTCGGTCACCAGGCGTACAGACGGACTGTAATGCGGCTGCGATCGCCCGTGCCTTAGTGTCTAGTTCTGCATAGGTTAAATGCAGGGTTTCGGTTTCACCATCGACTAGAAAGGTAAAGCCTTGCTGATCCGGCTGGTGAGCAGCTCGATAGCGCAGCAAATCAACCAAGCTATCCACAAGGGGTGGACAAGCCTCTTTGGTATGACTCTGATTTGTTTTTGCCACGTTATACTCCATGCTCACCGAGGGATTACTGATTCACTTGAGATTTGAGGAGTCCTCGAAGCCGCTGATCCCACTTCTTTTGATTGACTTCCGCATCTCGGATATAAGGGGACCAGGCAATCAGTTGGATAATCAACTGATTCAACACAGAGGCCGGAAATTTGAGGGGACGAACCACATCCACAAATAAAATGACACGCACCTCATCGGTATGATTCCAAGCCTCGTGTTCAAAAGAATCATCAAAGACCAAGCTTTTGCCTTCTTGCCAATGCCGGATATCCTTGCCCACCCGAATCCCACACTGATTGGCAATCTTAGGTATCAGCAGTCCTAAGTGATACCGTAGCACCCCGTTGTAGGGGCCTCGATGGGGAGGGATCTGCTTGTGAGGTAGCAGAATTGAAAAAAAGGCCGTTTTTAAGCCAGGGATCCTGGCCAGCAAGTCAGCCGTTTGAGGGCAAAGCCCACAATTCTGTTCTGCTCTAACACCATAGGCATAGAAAAAAAAACGTTTTCCAGCGTTGATCATTGGTAATTCGATATTGATCCGGGGAGATGTCCTGAAAATTGGGTAAATTATCTCT
>JAAUOM010000201.1 GCA_012034865.1 Acaryochloris sp. CRU_2_0
GACGGCCTCTCCCACCGTCGCTTTGACTTGATTGATTTGTTCTCCCGCTTTTTGCTTCAGTTCTTGGGCCTGATCATAAACGGGCTGGAGTCGATCCATCACGGGCTGGAGGAACTCAACGGCTTTTTGCTTGAACGACTCAACCATCTCTGACACCTTGGCCTTGACCTGATTGATTTTTTCACCAAGGTACTGTTTGACTTGTTGAACACGGTCTTTCATGGTGGCGACAAAGTTAGACTGCCATTGGTTGAGTCGAGGGTTGTTGAGCTGCGGTTTGGGGGTTTGCAGTGCGCTCAGCATTTGCTCCGCTTTAGTTTGCTGTTGTTGCATGGCTGCAACCTGACCCTCTAGATTGCCCACCTGAGAACGCAAGGCTGAAATTTCACCCTTGAACTCATGGATGTCTTGTGTGAGGTTAAACTCAGACGTCCACTTGTCTTGTCCAATGTTAATAATTTCAGAAAAGAGATCATCAAGCCGTTGGTTTATGCTGTGCTCTAGATCATCAATATGCCGACCCAAAGGAGGATCATTCAATCTTTCCCGCACCGTGTCAGACACAGACTCTAAAGCGTTTTTCAACCGCTCTTGGGTATTCTTGACCGCCTGGGAAACTCGGTCAAGCTGATGCGGGGCAAGACTCCGCATTTTTTCCTGAGCAGCTTCAGCATATTTTCCGCCCGCTAATTGCATTTGAGTCAGCAGTGAAGGCGTATCTACGGCCAATGCAAGAGATCCATCTTTTTGTGGAATGGGTTGATATTCCACATGGATGTTGTCACGCAGGTAGGCATTCGCTTGAGCAATGAAATTGCTAGTATTTTGCTTGAGGTGTTGACCCGCCTGCTCAATGAACTCATTGACAAGCGGTTTCTCTTGCATCTCTAAGTCAGGCTGAGGGTTGTCGATGACTGCTTCAACCACCTCAACGGGTTCTGCTATCTGATCCATTCCAGGATAGTCTTCAGGGTAGTCCGGTGAGTTCTCAAATTCCGCTAATGCCTGTTCTGCTTCCTCATCCCACGGATCAGCTACGGTTTGGCGAACGACTTCACCTTGTTCTGTCGTGGCTATAGCATTCACCTCCACTGTCGCATTCTTCGGGTCTTGTACTGCCTCCTCCACAGCATCAAGGTCTGCTTGGGTAGTGGTTTCTGGCAACAGAAGTTTGTTGCCTAGCTCCATGTTGCTGAAGGCTTGCCGTCCCCACTGATCACCCTTTTCAGTAACTCCCAGGCAAGTTTCCCAAGTTGTTGCAGGCGTTCAGCGGTGCCATAAATGAGCGCATCGTTCACCTGTTGAGCTTCCTGGGCATTGCCGCCATTGTCTAAAATATCTGCCATTTTCTTACTCCAAAATGGGTTAATTGAAAAAACGGAAATTAGGCCGTGACTAATGCCAGAACGTCTTGTTCTGTGGGCATCGGCGGCAGCGTAATCTCTCCGATGAGGTCTAATAGAGTGAGCTGGGCAACCTGGATGTAGGCCCACACGCCGTTAATGCGGTAGCTCACACAGTCGTTATCAGGAGGATGAGCGTAGGCGACTGGATCAAAGCCGACCAATCTGCCACCTCGATACTCAATCGCGGCACAATAAGCCACATCCCCGTAATAAACCTGCATCTCATCAATGACGGTATCTTTCGGCAAGACATCCGTCCCTCGCTCCGCAATCGTGCGGATGGCATTGTGATGAGAATTCGGGTATTGGGTATATAGCTCAGAGCGACTAATCCCCAACGATTGCAGGGCTTGGAATTGGGTTTCTGTAAATTCACTCATAGTTAATAGTTAATAAATTGAACGCTATGCTGAAAACTTACCCTCGTTTTTTAGAGATTTGAGAGGCCGATCGCTAAAATTTGAGTGCCATCATCCTGGGGGGGTGCGGCAACCTCTTCTGCTTGGTCAGGCAAAAGCTCAAGTGACCGATCCCGATACCGAAGCATTTCTTCATTAGACATGGCTTTTGCCTTGCTGAGTTTGCGGGCCACTGGACGATATTTGAACCATTCTTGGATGCCTCGTTTGGTTTCTTGCTTCTCCCATTGCGGGATAACAAAATTTCGTCTCATGGGAATTCGAGCCAGTTCCTTATTCTCAATCGCTCGACTCAGAACAATAAATGTCCCTTGAGGTATTCCCAGTAATTCACGAATGGCAAACAAGTCTTTAGCGTGAGGACTATCGCTGTGGGATGTGGAGGAGGATTTGCCACTGGATTTTGATCGACTGCGGGTCACTACCTCACACTTATCGAGTTGCTTGCCAAAATACTCAGCGACTTTATTGGCGTTGAGCTGACCGAGTAACTGGGTTTTGCACCCTTCTACTATCCCCATAGCCGTCTTTTCTCCATACGTCTCCTCTATAAAGCTCATCCCTTGGGTCGAAAACAAAAGGCCAACGCCATTCGATCTCGCAACGGTTAGGATCTTTTGCACTTCACAAATCTTGATCATCTGAAACTCATCCAGAAAAAATGCCAGGGGCTGCTTACGAGCGGTGTAGCAATTGGAGATGAGAAAACTCTGGATCGCGGTGGCTAGCATTGGCCCTACACTGGCTTTCATCTTGGGATTTAACCGGAAGATGACAAGGGTTTTTCCTGTGACATTCAAGTCCACCGTGGACTTGCCACAGAAGGTTGCAAGAGTTGCAGGGGTAATCATGCGACCAAACAAGATGAGTGCTGTCCCCGCAATGCTGGCCGCTGTCTCTGGACTTCCTGCGCTCACCAAAAATTGGTCAAAAGCTATCTGGACATAAGGGGGTAGGTCTAATGCCTCTATCCCTTTCGCTCCCACCTGGGCAATTCTTTTAAGGAGGTAATAGGCAAGAATGAGTTCATCACCATCAGGATCCAGCATTTTCGCCCACATGAATGTAGCTTGCATGAGCTGTTTCGAGGCCAGGGGGAAAAACTGATCGCCGGACTCTGATACATGCATTTGCATGTTTTCGTTGAGGACATCACTGACGGTGTAGGCTCCGTCTTTGTCCTCATAGGCAGATCTACCGTCTTTGGCCTGCATCATGTCAAAGATGCTGAATATGTCTGAGTCATCATAGCCAGGGGCGATGATCTTGACCTTATAGCCATGAAGCCTTGCAAATCCTGCAATCTCAGAGCTAGGACAAGCCCGATCCTCTATCTCTTCATGGCCTTTGGCGTCAAAAATGCACAAGGGCAAGCCCAGTTTGATCATGGATCGCTGCATCGGTGCCATCAGCGAGAAAGTTTTTCCACTTCCACTAGAACCGAAAGCGAGAAAGTGTTCTTCCAGATACGCAAAGATCCATGACCTGAAATCCCGGGGGATAAAGATTTGGCGGTTGTCGTTGTCGATTATCAGCCCTTTGGGTTCCCCTGCCCAAAGAGTGATCTTGTTCCTCTCTCTCGCTTCAAGCGCATCATAGGCTAGGTTTTGCGCTCGTCGCATCTCTTTGTCTTTAGCGACACGGGCATCCCCTAGTTTCTGCTTCTTGCGTCCAAACTCTCCTTTAGTGATGATGATTAGAATCACGATGAGCAGAAACAGTCCACTCATCACATAAACCTGAAAGTCCATCTGAGGGCTGGATATCTGGGGTCGTTGTGCGGGTTGTTGGGTGTGATATTGCATGGCAGTTGGAGGTGACTACCGAAACATTACCCGCGATTCTGAAAAACAGTTGAAATTTAATCTGGCTGCCAAACAATTTGAGATTGCCGTGCAAGCAGACCAATCGTTCCGCCTCAGCTAGGTTATTCGCTCGATAGGGCATAACCTAGCAATTTATTCAAGAGGAAACCCGTTAATTGACCAGATAACATAAGCGATGAGTTGACCTAGACCCAAAAACTGCTAGGGAGATGAGGATCTAGACTCGAATTTTCGCCAGTCAGGGAAAATCTGGTCGAGAAGCTCGATAGCATTAGATTCCGGCATATGGCCCTCCTCAGCAAACATCCTCATCCCTCCCCATCCACGAGTTGAAGCGGAGACAACCACCCACCCTTTGTCTGTGCGATTCAGAGTAGTTGTTGCGCTCAGGTTTTCGCCCTTCTCCCATTTAACTGCTGCGTAGGAACCAGAAAAAGCTATTTTAGTAATGCGTGCAGGGGCTGAAGGCTTTTTATAATGCTCCTTTATCATTTGATGAATAACTTGAGTAACTTGCTGCTGATCTTGGGCTAAATCAGCATGGGCAATATTAGCAATCCCAAACACAGTAAACCCAGTTAAAGCTATTGCAATTAATACCTTTTTCATCACTTTATCCTCCAAATTTCTTCAGTCGGTGCTTCATTCAGATGAACAGAGCTTTCATACTGCCCATCAAAAGTTCGGTCAGACCTCCAGGAAAAAGACGCTCGACTGGATGAGTTTGATAGTACCTCAGTGCAGCCAGCACTCATGCATATTCCGATATGTTCATAACCTTTCGACAAAATAATATCGCCTGCTTGAGCTTGGTCGGGATTAACCCTTGTACCCTTTCCTGCTCTCATGCGGTTGGCTACTACTAATACATTGTCTGTACCCATCGGCTCAATTCCAGCCTTGGCCAAAACACGATCAACAGCCCAAGCACATGCTTGATTTCCTCCTTCAGGCCCGCTCGATGTATCAAACCCATGCATTTGTCTTGCAGCTTGATAAATACTTGCATTGATCTCCCCAGCTTCTGGTGCTGGTCCTGTTGCCACAGATCCACTCGCAGTCACACAAGGATTAAACCCACTGGCGCTGATGGGAGCGCCTTGAGGTGCGTTTCCATTCGGCCCATAAATCTGATGGTTCTCTGGATTGCTCCAAATTGCACTCTGTTCTCGTCCACCCGGCAAACTCGTGAACTGCCAGTCGCTCAACACCTGATCCGCCGTGGCAAAATCCCCCTGTTGAATGGCACCCAGCAGATCAACCC
>JAAUOM010000088.1 GCA_012034865.1 Acaryochloris sp. CRU_2_0
GGAGCAGGGCCTTGCGAATATTTCGGGTTTACGCATCCGATTGAACAAAAAGTAGCTCATGACATTGATGACGAGGCGAGATCGCATCATCTTTTGGCGCTGGGCTTGCCATCGCTGCCGCCAAGCAGGGAGATCAGGCTGGGGGTCAATTTCAGCAAAGGATCCAGCACAGTTGAGTAAAATCAACCCTCGTGTCCACTGCGGACAATCTACGGCAAAGCAGAGACTGGCATAGCCGCCTAAGGAATTACCTGCAATAAAAACAGGCTCTTGAATGACCTCTTCACAAAAGGCTTGCACCTGCGATCGCCATAAATCACCCGTGTAGTCCAGATTCGGTTTCTCAGAGCGGCCAAAACCCAGCATATCTATCGCCCAAACTCGATAATACTGAGAGAATTCTTCCATATTTTTGCGCCAATGATCCGTGGATGCTCCAAAGCCATGCAACAAGACCAGGCAAGAACCTTGCTCTCCTTGTTGGACGTAGTGAATCCGCCAGCCTTGCCATTGCCAATAGGTGTTGGTTTGAGTGTGTTCTAATGCAACAGTCACAATTGTGTCCTTAAAAACGGTTTGATCTGGGAAGGGTGTGCTATTTCGGTGATGCCCAAAAATGGATCACGCTAGAAGATGAGAATCGCATTTTGCCAAGACCTGCTAGTTTTAATAGCCTCCTTTTTTAGGGATACACTAATTTTTCAATGAAGGGGTGCATTTGTTGAACCTATTGGCTTTTGCTGATCTCCTGTAGGCGGGGATCGCTAGCGTTGATATCGGTCCTCAGCTTAAGCGTGGAGTTGCGATGAGAACCAAGAACGATTAGATTATTACCAAACCAAACCTTGAGAATAGGTTTAGATACAAATCGGAGTTTTCTCATTTTTGTACAATAAAGATAGTCCAGAGAATGTTAGCGCTCAAGCTTGATAGGTCACCATGTTATCTCCAGATGAATTAATTGGCCAAAAAGTATGGCTTAAGGTTGATCGGGATCCTAACTATCCCCACCTAGAACCTTACCGGGTTCAAGCTGAAATTACTCAGCCCACTTCTCCGCCTTGGTTTTTTGCCCGTTATCAAAATCCCCCCCAAAGACTTCAATCTTTAGGACAGTGGTTAACCCTATATCAAGCCCAGTATGCGGTTCTGACTGATCCCGTCATTGACTATGACTTTGATGACGAGGAAGATTTCGACGAGATGTCTAAAGATAAATTTGAACGTTTATAACTGCACGACTGTAGCTTTCACTCTGATTGAGAGGAAGGCAATCGCTTACGGATCTGGCTGACTAGACCCGTAAGGATGGAGCCAGCCATGAGCAGCCCAATGGCGGGTTGAATCACCAGTGGCCATAAAGAATACCAAATATCAAAGCCTAACGGGATGCCCAGTTGTCGCCCCGCCAGACCAACCACCAACCAGCCAAAACAAAAGAGTACGAAAAACAAGTTGACCATGAGGACGGTATTAATCCCATTGACAAGTTTTTCTAGCATGGCATTCTCTTGATTTTGGGTTGTAACGACACAAGCACTATAGCAGCCACAATATCAGGGATAGGATGGAAGCTGATACCGCCTGCCCATTTATTTCACAAGATCCTAGTTCTACCCATCAAAGATCCAAGCTTGCACCCGTTCCAAACTGGACCACTCCGGTTTGCGTTTTAAACCATCGGCGAAGCTGTCTTCTAGCTCTTGTTTTAACTCAGGCACGGCCATGGCGATTTGCTGGGCAACTTCCACATGTTTGCGAACCCCCTTTTGACCCGTTTCCAGCATGGCTATGGCTAAGTTAACGTGGGCTTGCGGATCTTGGGGGTTCAATTTCACAGCTTTTTGCGCGGCTTTCAAGGCTGAGTTGGGCTTCTCGGCTAACAGATATAACCAGGCTAGACAAGTCCAAGCTGGGCTACTTTTGCGGGCGCGATCGCAAATATCCTTAAAGACGGGAATCAAATCTTCAGCAGGTTCCCCCGCTTGATAGCGATCCAACGCGTCTTTAAAGGCGTCATCAAGGGTTTCTGTTTCAGTCATTAATAGAACAAAATCCTAAGCAGAAAAAGAAGTCCCACAACCACAGGTCTGCGTAGCGTTCGGATTGGTAAACTGAAACCCGCCTCCTATCAACGCATCACTGTAATCGAGTACTAACCCATAAATATACAGCATACTCTTGGGATCAGAGATGACCTTAAATCCTTCGTAATCAAACACTTCGTCCGTGTCTTGAATATTACTGGGATCTTCAAAATCCATCGTGTAGGACATCCCAGAGCAGCCTCCTCCCCGGACACCTACCCGTAAACACAGATCTGTGCCTTGCTTTTGGCGGAGTTCGAATACATGCTTGAGGGCATTATCCGTCATCATAATTCCGCGTTGCTGAGACTGAATTGCTTGTGTCATGGGTCTATCTATTCCTTATGCAAATCAATAGTAACAACTGCACTAGACTCTATCTTATCGCAGCCCTCTAATAGTAAAGAGGGACAACGGTGCTGGATTAGACTTGTATGTTGGCTGCGCCGCTGCTGCTGAGAATCCGCCAGAATAATTAGATTCAGGCTTTTTAGCAAGGGTAACCCCGGCGACACTGGGGGCGATCTCAGCCGCCAGTACCCCTCTTCTACAAACAACATTCACCCAAGCTAATGGGTGGTCTGCGATCGCATCAGGGCTGATTGGAGTCGCTGCTTTCGTCACATTAATCCGCTATAAGCGACCCACTTGGCAATTAGTCCTCGTGGGTGCCAGCTTAGGGTTACTGGTGAGGCTAATACCTGCTTGAGAGAAGCTACCTTTACAGACGAAGTATTTTCGCAGATATCATTTCAATCCCCTTTCAATCTATGTTTAGCAATGCTTGTAGCTAGAAAGCCGAATTTTAGCCATTTTCCCCTAGGATATAGCCTTCAGCCTTCTAAAAAGGGAGGTAGGGGGCTAGTGACAGGTCTTTTGGCTTTCTCCAAGATTTTTGTGCATACAGTAGCCTTTTTAAGGTATTTTAGTCCCCTCGCGGGGAATAGAGTTTGAAAGAGGAGCGACCCATCCATTCAGACATTATCTATCAGTAGTTGCCCAGAGAATTGCACCATTTAACAAAGCTGTCTTTCAACTCATTGGCCCACTGGCACGGGCTGTAATCCACCCACCCACAAACAAAGCAATAAATAAACTAATAATTGACCCAATACCGATTGCCGCTACAGTGCTATTTGAAGCTGAGTTAGGTACTCCTGTATCAGCAATATTGGTCAAACCAATCGCTGCAGCTAATCCACTAAGCACTAGCTGAACACTCAATGCAACAACTAAGCCTGCAAAAATTGGTCCCCAGCGTACCCGATCATGATACTCAATTACTTCGTCAACGCTAGAACGCTCTATAGATCTATCAGTGTAAGTCATCGTTAATTAACCCTTCTCTGTGTATAAGATGTACAAAACAACGGAGTTTAAATGCACAAATTGAAGAACGTTTTTCGACAGTAGCCCTACAGCATGTCCATAGCTAAACCGCCATAACTGTCATTAGAGAGAAACACGATTCTTCCATCTGAAGTATTGACAAACAAAATTTATATATACAAATTTTGTAAATTAAAGGATGACTAGGAGCGATGGGACTCTTATCATTGATAAGTTAACTTAAATTCTCCCTGGCTTCAGCTATCCGTCTGCTTAGTCATGATCTGCTCAAACTTTTCGCCTCCTGACAACGAGTTAGTCCTACCCTTAAAACGGAAGACTATAGAGGGGCGTGTAAAGGTAATTTCCTGAGTCAAATAGGACTGCTATAGCAATTTTCTCCCGCCAAAATATTGCCAATATTCCACAATCCTACTGTTTATCAGATAAGGCTTATGCCGCGTTTTCTTCATGTTGCTGATGTACATTTGGGCTACACCAAATACGATACGCCTGAGCGCACCAAGGATTTTTTTCTGGCCTTTCGAGATGCCTTGGAGCGCTATGCTATCGAACCCCAAGTTGATTTTGTCCTGATTGTGGGGGATTTGTTTGAACATCGTCAGGTTCTACCCGCAATTTTGAATCAAGCCCAACTCTGTTTGGATCAACTGCAAGCGGCAGGCATCCCCGTCTTGGCGATTGAAGGCAATCATGATTATCGACCCTATGGCACCTCAACAAGCTGGTTGCGTTATCTGGCCGACTGGGGGCGTTTAATTTTATTAGAACCCAATGCCGAAGAAGCGCTAGATCCGTGGGATCCTGAAACCCGACAGGGGGGCTATATCGATCTAGCCTGTGGGGTTCGGGTGATTGGCTCACGTTGGTACGGGGCAGCAGCACCCCAGGCCATTCTGAGCTTAGCAACTGAGATCGAACAGTTGTCCCCTGGGCCAGCGCAGACAGTGATGATGTTTCATCATGGGCTAGAAGGGCATGTCTCTCGCTATAGTGGGGCACTGCGCTATCAAGATTTTGCGCCCTTATTCACGGCAGGGGTGGATTATTTAGCCTTGGGACATATTCACCGCAGCTACACTGCCGAAAGCTGGATTTTTAATCCCGGCTCGGTGGAAGCGAATAGTGTGCTAGAAAACCAGGCTCAGAATCCTCGCGGTGTATTTCTGGTGAACCTGACTGCAAAAGGGATTCAAGCGGATCTAAAATCGGATTATTATCAACGACCCATTGTGCGATTGACTTTGAAGGCCGTTCCCCAGCAAACGGCAGCGGAGCTAGAGGCGGCAGCGATCGCAACCCTACAAACTGCTGCCGATCAAAGCCAAACCCAAGAGGCCATCGTCGAGCTGCGAATTCAAGGCACCATTGGCTTTGAACGATCCGATTTAAATGTGCGGGAGTTGCGATCGCACCTACACACCCTCAGCAAAGCCTTGGTGATGCTGATTAAGTATGAGGTTACCGGGGTTGAGTACCATTCCTATCTCAGCGATCAAGAAGAACTGCCTTCGCGCCATGAAATTGAACGGCTGGTGTTTACAGACCTATTAGCGGCAAATGTCCATTACCGCGATCGCGCTGAAGCACTATCTTCGGGGTTAATAGACCTCAAGGATCGCTTACTCAAACACCAAACGGAACTAGAGCTATATCAATTTGCCCAAGACCTACTCTCAACAGCCCCTGAAGAGGCCAAATCGTAAGCCCCTCAGTTCATAGATCAAACCAATAAGATGATGATTTATGCCTGTGGCCATTGACAACACTGGGAAGCACAAGCGTCTAATTGCTGCTGCCGCTGGGCAACAAGGGTGGCTAAATCTCCTCTGCCAGTCAACTTTAAACGCCAATTCGCCCACAGATCGTACATAAAATTGGCGATGGAACCCAGGACAGGCAATTGGGTAATGCCATAGACCCAACCCATCCCCAGCACTTCATAAACTTTATGGAACACGGGCACTCCAACCATAATCGTGCCATCGGCTAAAATCCCATGGATACGTCCCATCGCTGTCTCGAAGTCTATCCCGCCATGCTCTTCCGGTACATAATCAAGATCTGCAATATCTACAAATTCAACCAGACCTCGACCCGCATCTCGCTTTTGTAAAAAATTGACTTCTCGTACACAAAGGGGGCAAGCCCCATCATACAGGAGCTTAATTTTCCATATTGAGCTTGGGGAAGATAAAGGCGACACTAAAGAACTTTGAGAAGATGGCGTTGAATTGGTAATCATGAAGGGTTAGTGAGCCAAGATATTGTGGGTGCAATTGTGGATTAGCTAAAGAAGAAAGATTCTGTGCTTATTTATTAAACTATGGCACACATGCCGTATGGTCATCTTAAAACTCACACGCATCGCAAAACCGTTACTTCTGTTCCATCCCAAGCATAATTTGACGCACTACCGAGCAGCTTAGGTTAAGATAAACGTTGGACTTTACGCCTTACCAGAGCAAAGCATAGGGAGAGGTGGCAGAGTTGGTCGATTGCGTCTGACTTGAAATCAGATGAGCCCTTACGGGTTCCGGGGGTTCGAATCCCTCCCTCTCCGCTTCGAATCTGGTAGCTCGTTAAGATAGGTTTAAGAGCAACTCAAATCCACCACCATGAACTTTGCTTTGGGGGTCTGTCAACCTGTCAAAACAGTGTTGACAGACCCCTAGCGGCCTGGTGCTGTTTCTATGCTGAAACAGGTCTCAATAGTGATTGAAAGCACTTCTAACTTGAGCGAAGAGGATAACCCTGGGAGACTTGTTGTTCTTCCCCAAGGTATTGATGCCACAAAGAACCTAGCTTTCTAGCTTCTTGCAATTTTTCTGTTACCAGTTCATACATCCGTCGTGGACGGCCTCGACCTTCAACTTTTTGCCAATATCCCCGAATTACCCCTTCATCTTCTAAGAATTTGAGGGCGCTATAGAGAACTGTATCCGAGAGACGATAGAGAGGATGCTGAGTTTCTACCAAATGAATCAATGCAGTTCCATAGGAATCACCCTGTTCCATCAGCACAGATAAAACATAACAAACAGCTACTTCCTTACTCAAATAAATAGGTGGTGGCTCTTGAAAGTATCGATAGATATCTTGAAATTTCATGGGCTATCGTTTTAGCAAATAGAGTGAGTAATCTGTTCACGAAGGCCAACAACTTAGGGTCATTAACCTATTTTTCAAGCCAGAAAAAACTTCCAGCAAGACATTTTTCCTATAGGTGCAAAATCCCAACCTTTTTGCCAGTAGGGTTGGCAAAAATTTAGAGATACAATAACTACCCTAGAGAAACAAGCACTTGACATACCTTACTTACGCATAAATATAGAGTAAGGACTTACGAGTCTGTGCTTTTAAAGGCAAAACAGAGCCTAAAGACGATTTAGCTCTAAAATGCCCAAAATTGGTTATATTAATGACAAAAATAATAATCTTAAAGATAATCCCCCCGGTTTACCTAATGATCTGAATGGAAATGTATTAGATCAATTGCTCAGTTTATCAGCACAACATAGCATCATCTAAAATCAGGCCGTTAATCTGTGGCTGCCAGTAGATGTTTTTGCACAGAGCTAAACTGATTAACCAACATACTCGAGCTAACACTAAAAATTATAATTCCCAATTTTGTTTCTTAAAATTGAATTTATCTCAATTTTATGGTTCATGGTATAGACTCATACGCGTCATTGCGGTGTGATATCAATCACTGATCTTGTCTAGAACAGACTTGTAGACGACAAAGGCAAATCTAAACGAATAAGTTAAGATTGTTGTACTCGTAAGTTCTACCCCTGATAGTATCCAGTCTCAGGAATTGGCACAAAGCTAGATCTAGATGCAAAAACAATCCTTTTTCTGCTCTTGAGATCAAACTTGCCTTGTGCAAACCCAAGAATTGAGAAAATTTTGAAATATTGATAGATGATGACATTCCATTGATAGTAAACCGCAAGCATCAAACCACCCGTTCCTTATCTCTAGGATCACCCTACCTTAGGCACTGGAGAGTAATCATCCTATGATCGACGACAGTAGTGATCCGAATCTTAACCAAGTCCTCATCAACCGATATCGGCTAGTCGAGGCAATTGGACAAGGTTCCATGGGTAAGGTATACCGAGCCGAGGATCAGTTGCTGGGCGGCGTTACAGTTGCTGTGAAGTTCCTCGCGCAAGCGTTGTTGAGCGAAAAAATGAAAATGCGATTTGCCCATGAGGCTCGAACAGGAGCACAACTAGGGCAGCGCAGCTTGCATATTGTCCGGGTTTTAGATTATGGCGTGCATCGAAATGAGGCTCCTTTTTATGTCATGGAGTACATGGCAGGTCAAAACTTGAGTGATCTCATTGCCATGCAACCCCTCTCTATCGATCAGTTTTTGAGGTTAATGCGGCATATTTGCTTGGGCTTAGAATGTGCCCATCAAGGCATTAAAATTGATGGCCAGCACTGTCAAGTTATTCATCGTGATATTAAGCCTAGCAACGCTTTTGTGGTTTCTGATCCGAGTCTGGGATCCTTGGCTAAGGTTCTTGATTTCGGCATTGCTCAGTTTTTGTCTGACAGTACAGAGGCCAACCAGACAGGGTCTTTTATGGGAACCTTGGCCTATTGTTCTCCAGAGCAAATTGCAGGGAAGGAACTGGATAATCGCTCCGATATTTATAGTCTGGGCATTACGATGTTTGAAGTGCTCACTGGACATATCCCCATTCAAGCAGAAGCAAACTCCATCGGTAGTTGGTATCATGCCCATCGCGCTCAACCGCCTAAGACCTTAGCTCAAGTCGCACCTGGGTTAAACATCCCAGCCTCTTTGAATGAATTAGTGATGGCTTGCATGGCTAAGGCACCGGAGGATCGCCCTCAATCGATGGCTGAGATTCTGGCGGTATTGCAATCATTGCTGACGTCGGGTCGGCAGGATGCCCAACCTGCAGTTGATTCTCCAATGGCAACTGCCAAGCAGACCGATCAAGCCAAGCAAACCGATCGCCGACGAACCTTAGGAACAGCGCGTGTTCCCTCTATTCCTAATCCGCAGCAACGATTTTGGTCGATTGAAGATGCAGGCTGGAATGTATCTTGGCCAGCAGGCAAACCGATCGCAGATATTGTTTTCCCACAACTGTTGCAAACAGAAAAAGAAGAAGCGATTGCCCTCTGGGTGATGTTACCTCAAGCTGAGATTAGTCAACGTTTACTCAATACCCGTTATAACCAGTTTCTGTGTACGATTCATCCCCATCCTATGGTGCTGTGGATTACGACCATTTATGATCCCGTTTCAGGGCCACGGTGGTTGCCCTGTTATTTAGATCTCAAGGATGCGCGTGGGGAAAAGGCAGTTCAGTTATTAAGTCAGACGGGCTACTATCCCTTGATTTTCTTTGCACGAGAGCATCCTCAGCAACCCACCAATGTCTGTACAGTACCGATTGCCCCCTATCAAAAACAAGTTTTTCAAGACTGGATGCGAATTAGCCGAGGAGCTGTGGTTCCTGGTTCGATGGCGACGAGTAAGCAACTGTTAAAAGCAGAATTGGAAAAATTAAGCCTAATATTGTGACGAAGCTGGAAAATGCCCAAGAGCAACGCTTCAAAACTGGGGATGAGTAGCCGTTGCAGGATGGTTGGGCTAGTTGATCGGTGGAATGAATAGGATGGGATGCCAACTGCGACGCACCATTTCTCCGGCAAAACTGGGAATGGACAATTCCCAAAGCCGACCAAAGTGCTTAGAGGAGACGACGATCGCACTGATATCAAAATCTAGGGCAACTTGTTGAATTTCGGCGATCGCATTGCCCTGGCGCACATCAATGTTGACTTGTAAATCCAGAGCCTCTAGCCGCTGTTGTTGTGCTTGTAGCAATTGAGTACAGTCTTCAGCCGTAGGCAACAGCGAAACCTCTTTGCGACCCGCTTTTTCCAGTACCCAACAGAGCATACAGGCTTCTAGAGACTGCGGTGGTCGGTTTTTGGCTTGGGCTTCGATATAGTTAACCACAGACTGACCTGACGGGCTGCCATCGTAGGGAATCAGCAAGTAACGCAGTAAATGTTGACAGCGCAGGGACAGTTCTTCATCGGTGTAGGCAGACACCAATTGCGGACGTAGAATGAGTAGAGGCACTGAGGTCTTTTGCGCTAGCTCACGGGTGGTACTGCCAAACAATTTTTCATTTAAAAGGCTATGGATAGAGGTCCCCACCACAATCAACTCGGATTGATATTTTTTCACGGCTGCTAGAATAGCATTTGCCCTTGCCCCCACTGAGGAGAGACCTGTGGGCAGTTCTATATGGACTGAGAGATTACTGGGACAGTTTTCTAAGGCACGTTCGAGCTTGGCCTTGGCTGCGGCCTGTCTCTGGACATCCACTTGGGGGATATTGCGATCCGCTTGTAAAGGAACACAATGTAAAAAGACAACCTGTTCCAGACCCATCTGGGCTAACGCGGGTATAAAGTTAACCAGGCGATGGAGACCATCGGTAAAATCAGTGGTGATCAAGAGTCGATGGAACATCGGTTACATCCTTAAAATTAGAAAGCCAAAGAGCCACAAGAGTAGAGTCTACTTTTATTATGGTGCTAGGACTATGGGCATCAGAACAACCTGATGCCTACGTTTTTTCATCCCTTGTTATCGAAGATAATTTTTTGCTGAACCAGGTGAGGTGATGGCCGTTGCTTGCTGTCCGAAGGACTTAGGCCAGTCGGAGACCATCGCCCACTCAAGCCTGCCATAAATCGGAGCGTAAAGACACGCAGGGGCGTAATCCATTGCAACAGTTTTAAGCCAAAGCGTCGGATGGGCACTACCACAAACCACCGATTGGAAAAGATACGATTGAGAATATCAGTCAAGCCTAAGGCCAACCAATTCTGACGACGTCGCCACTGCTGGTATTGGCGCAAAACCTGAATATCACCAATGTCTAGACCTCTAAACTGGGCGATCTGTAGAACTTGAGCGAGGGCTGCCGCGTCTCGAATGCCTAAATTTAGCCCTTGGCCGCCCACAGGATGGCAAGTATGAGCTGCATCCCCCACTAGGGCTAAACGAGGAGCCACGTACTGTTTGGAATGCATCCATTTAGCCGGGAAAAGGAAGCGCTGACCCACGAGGGTAAGTTTGCCCATCTGCGATCCATAGCGTTGCTGGAGTAAGGCGATGAACTCATCTTCTGGAAGTTTGAGCAAGGCTTGAGCCTGAGTATGGGGAGCCGTCCAGACAATTCGACACCGATCTTTGGCAATGGGCAAAATGGCAAAGGGGCCACTGGGCCAAAATCGCTCGTAGGCAATATGGTTGTGAAACTTTTCCGGGGCAATTGTGGCCACCAGACAAGATTGCCAGTAGTCCCAACCTTGAGTGGGGATACCGGCTTGTTGGCGAATTTGCGATCGCGCCCCATCGGCAGCCACGACCATCCGTACTCTTACCGTGCGAGGCAAGGCTGTTGACCCGCCTTCAGTCTCAGCAGAAGTAGGCGGAGCAATGTCAACCTCCACCCCCGTCCGGTGATAATGGGTGGCGATCACTTGGGCGGGACAGAGCCAATCCACATGGTCGCAGGTTTTCAGGAACTGCAAGAGTTCTTGCAATAAAACCCGATGCTCGGCCACATAGCCTAAGACGGGGGTTTTCAGATCGGCGGGTCTAAATTTGACGACATGGGGACAGTGGGCATCGGATAAATGAACGTGGGTGAAATATTCAACTTGGGGTGCGATCGCATCCCACACCCCAATTTCTTCATAAATATGACTAGAACTCAGGTGAATCGCATAGGCTTGCCCCTTAGCCACGGCAACGGACTGAGGTTGAGCTTCAATCACCACCACCCGCAACCCTGAATCCTTGAGCGCCGCTGCCAAGGTTGCCCCCACAATTCCACCCCCCACAATGGCCAGATCATAATCAAAGCCTTGAGTTAACGAGGGTTGATAGTCCTCTCTAGCGTGTAAGGAGATACCCACAACAGAAGGGAAAATTGAGGACAGTCGTTCAACCTGAGGCATGGAGGGTGCTAGTCAAAAAACAATCAATTGCAAGGCTTCTTCATTGTTGCCTAATCTGCCCCAGTAATTCAATCAGCAGAGGATCTCAGATCATCCCTGCTCATACATAGGATTAAGTCAGAATTTTGCTTAAGTCCAGAACAAACCCTGGTAATACATCTTCTCCAGATAACTGGGTTGGAGACTGAAGCACTTCAACTCCCTGTCCCGGCCGATAAATTTCCACCTGTTGGTCTTGAGGATTGATCAGCCATCCCAGACATACCCCATTTTCTAAGTACTCCTGCATCTTTTTCTGGAGTGCTACGAGAGAATCAGTGGTAGAGCGGAGTTCCATCACAAAATCAGGAGCAAGGGGTGGGAATTTTTGGCGTTGCTCTGGTGTCAGGACTTGCCAACGCTCTAACTTTACCCAAGCTGCATCAGGGGAGCGATCAGCCCCATTGGGAAGTTTAAAGCAGGTGGAAGAGTCAAACCCTTCCCCTTGCTGAGTCTGTTGATTCCAAAGCCAAAGTTGACCTGATAAACCCAAATTGCGCTTACCTGTTTCCCCGCCTGTGGGTGGCATGATAATCAGTTCTCCTGTAGCCGTCCGTTCAAATTTAATATCACGGTTGACTTGACAGAGCTGATAAAACTGCTCATCGCTCAGATGAATCACCGGATCTAACGTGAGAGTGAGGATAGTCATCCGTTTTTGGGAGTCTACATATCTGTAGCATATCCCATCAGCGCCCGTTCTTAGGATGAGCGCTCTACCCGAATAATATTCTCAGTCACACTCTCGAAAGTATCATCATGGCTGATCACAAACAGTTGATGAAAGGATTTTAAGTGACCCAAGGCAGTAGCGAGTTGGCGGCGACGCGGTTCATCCATATTAGTGGTGGGTTCATCGAAAAAGGCAATATTGATATCCACTAAGACCTTGAGCAGGGCGAGGCGAACCGCGAGGGCAGCACACATTTGCTCTCCCCCCGACAAACTTCTAAAGCTACGCCAATGCCCCTGTTCTTGTACCTGAATTTCGTAATCTTCCGTCCACTGCAGTGCCACATCTGGGCGGTTGAGGAGTTCTCGATAGAGGCGATCCGCCTCCCAAGAAATTTCCGTGAGGTAAAACTTGGTAATCCGTGAACCACTTTGTTTGTAAATGTTGCGGGCATCGGCAATGAACTGCAAGACTTGTTGCTTGGTTGCTAAATCCACCAAGGCTTGGTCTCGCTTTTGGGCAATGCCTTCTTGAGTCTGCAACTGCTGAGCGAGAGACTCTAATTGTGTTTGTTGGGGCGCTAGCCCCCCCTGCAATTGATCTTGCTCTCGTTGGAGCTGTTCGTAGGTTTGCATCATCAACGCTAGACACGCTGGATCGTGGTTTTCAGACTGCTGTTGCCAAGCAGTTTGAACCTCGGTGAGCTGTTGCTGAAGGTGAGCTTGAGAGGCGATCGCCTCTCGGCGTTGCTGATCGAGTTCCTTAAACGTATTAGCTTGATTACGATGGCGCAAATAGAGCTGATAGACCGTTTGGTATTCTTGCTGGATCTGATGTTGAGCGTCAACCAAAGCTTCTAGATCTGCAAAGGCTTGGAGTTGGGTTTCAATCTGGTCTAAGGACTGTTGCAAGTTCTGCCCCTGCTGGTCGAAGCTGGCAATTTTAGTTTCTAGCTGAGCTGCCCCTGGAGTTGCTGAGTCGAGAACGCGGATTTGACCTTGGGGATCATTTAAAGCAGAGAGCTGAGTTTCAAGGACGCTCAATTGCTCCTGGAGTTGAGGTTCCTGTTGGAAGCTCGCTTGCAGGCGATCGCACTCCTGCTCCAAGGTGGACATCTCTTGCGCTAAAGTGCTGTGCTGTTGCTGCTTAGCCTCTAAGGTTAGCCATTGCTGCTCAACTGTTTTGGCCGTTTGCAGTTGGCTATTCAGTTGTTGCAACTGCTGTTCAAGCTGGCTGATGAGCTGTGGATCAGCCCAATCCGCAAAGGCTGTTTGTAAATGCTCAAAAATCTGGTTCGCTAAGGTTGTACCTTGCTCTAGGATCTGTAACAGTTGGGTCTGCTGAGGGGGGGGGATAGACAGACTATGGATCAAGTCTTGGGCTTGGGTCATCTTCTGGAGATAGCGCTGCTGTTCCGGTGCAGTTTGAGCCATAAATTGTTGTAATTCTTGGATAAGCGCTTGTGCTGCTTGCCCTCGACCTAGCCGCTCTTGGATCTGTTGGCGCTGGAGATCGAGGTCAGGAATGGCCTGGACTTGGGGTTGTAAAGTCAATAACTGGTCAATGGTTTGGCTAAGGGCATCGGAACGTTGCTGATAGTGTTGATGTTGTTGGTGTAACCGTTGGTACTGACGCCGATCGCTCATGAAGGTTTGCAGGGTCTGTTCACAGGTAGCCTGTTCTTGTTGGAGCTGATGCTGTTGCGGCACTAACTTTTGCCAGTCTTGGCGTTTTTGGCGCATATTGGCCAAAGTTGCCAGTTGCCCCTGAATTTGGGACTGTTGAACCTGAAGATCGCGCAGTTGGATTTGCAGGCGATCGCGCCCTTGCAGCAGTTGCTGACGTTGCTTCTGCTGTTGAGAGAGGGTTTTGAGGGTGGCTTGAGCCTGCTCATAGGCTTGAAAGCCGGGTCGATGTTGACGGCAGATTTGCACCGCTTGTTCTGCGTTTTGCCAATTGTGTTCCAGCAGTTGCAGCATTTCCTGTTTACTAGCCAGTTGGGTTTGCAGGTGCTGGATCTGTTTTCTAAAACTTGTAGAGCTTGAGCCTGGGCATTCAAGACTTTGAGTTCAGCCTGGAGTTGGGCAAGTTGATCCGCTAGCTGGGCGATCCGCCCTTGATCTTGGCTGAGACTGGCGGCGAGATCGGCATGGTGTTGCTTCAGGTCTGCCCATCCTTTCAGTTGTTGGTCATAGGTAAGTAAGCCTTGTTCTAATTGCTCAACTTGAGTCCGGGCATAGGTTTCTAGATCGCGGCTGTCGTCGTAGGCTTGTTTATAGGCTTCTACTTTTAAGATCGGATCGAAGACCTTTTTGCGATCGCCCGGACGCTTCAAGAAATCCACCGTAAAGGTTCCTTGAGGGATGCCAATGGTCTCAGCAAAGAGCTTAGCTAATTCAGTGTCAACGCCTACCCCCAAATGCTCACACAACCAGCAGCGAACATCCTCTAGTTTTCTCAGCTCTAACTTGCAGTGGAGTTGGGGATCATAAACCTCATAGCCCCGATGGGTACAGCGACACACCTCATACACGCGATGATCCAAATTAGAGACAAACCGAACCGTCGCTTGGGCACTTTTAGCCCCCACACTGATGAGTTCTGATCGGGTGTACTCGCTATGGTCAAACAGCACCCAAGCAATTGCTTCTAAAATGGTGGTTTTCCCAGACCCATTTTCTCCACAAATGGCATTGGCTCCGGGGCGAAACTCATAGTAGCGATCGCGATGGACTTTAAAATTTTTCAGCGTAACTGAGAGAACTTCCATTCCGCAGAAGGTGGTAACCCTTTGACCTTAGCATTCACACCCCTCTTTGAGATGCTTTCACCTTGTTACCCAAGATCCTACCTTCCACTCTAACGACTCAAGGGTTTACCCAAGGTACAGGCTACCCGGAAACCAATATGATGACTTTGTTCAGATGCTGCCTCCCAAATCCTTGCAGCACAACGACAATTCATCACTGGCGCATTCCAAGCCCCTCCCCTTAAAACACAAGCAAAGAAATACTGATCCTGCCAGACGCTACCATCAATCGGTGCATGGGTATAACTGCCATGCCAATGATCAGCACACCATTCCCAAACATTGCCATGCATATCATACAAACCATAATGATTGGGAGGAAATTTGCCCACCGCTGTTGTTTGTTGGCGATAAGTGCCTTCTAAGCCCATGCCATAAACCGTTGTGCCATCGTAGTTGGCAATATCCGTATGCAGGGTCTCGCCGACGGCAAAAGGGGTTTTACTCCCAGCCCGACAAGCATATTCCCAAGCGGCCTCACTGGGTAAGTGATAATCTTTGCCCGTCAACTGCGACAGACGACTACAAAATTCAACCCCGTCAAACCAAGATACGCCTTCCACGGGTCGATCGTCCCCCGTAAATGTAGAGGGTTGAGGATTGATTTCGCGCTTAATCGTGGGCAATGCCGCCACTGCTCGCCACTGGGCTTGCGTCACTGGGAATTGTCCTAAATAGAAGTCAGGCACTGCCACCATATGTTGGGGATCTTCCGTCGATTGTCGATGCAGTTCGTTGGAGGGGGAACCCATTAAAAAACGCCCCCCAGGGATGGGGACTAGCTTTAAGGTCAACCCTTTACCCAGATTTTCAGTGATGGGATGAATGGTATGATTTTGCCGATCCACAATTTCACCCTTGGGGCTAACCTGAACCACCTCAATCGAAGGGGAGGGCAATACAGGTTGGGGTGACTTTTGGATGATTGGAGGTGGTCGGCTAGAGACCACGGGGGATGGGACGGGCTGAGCAGCAAGGTCTGGGGCTACGGGCAATTCACTTTTGGTTTTAACACGCACTTCTTTGAGAACTTCTAGGGCAGAAGCATATCGATCCGTTACTTTCGTTTTTAGTAACTTGTCAAGAATGGCCTGGAGTTCAGGGCTGATCGGTTCAGGCAGATGTTGGTGCCAATGATCAACCCAACGATCTCCCCCTTGCAGGGGGAGGGCATGGGGAGCCACACCCGTCAGTAGATGAACACAACTTGCCCCCAAACTATACAAATCACTGCTTGGATATCGAGTATCCACCGCAAAAACCTCGGGTGGCGTATAACTGATATGTTCCTGGGCACTTGCTATTGTCTGCAAGGGAGACAAATTCACTTGCTTGGATACGCAAAAACCCACTAGGATCAATTTCCCATTGCCCTGTTGTCTCATAATATGGGCTGGCTTAAGATCCCGATGAATCACCCCTTGGTCGTGAATCGTTTGCAGGATGGGCAATAACTCTAGTAATAGCGATCGCACCTGGCTTTCATTAAAAGCGCCCTGGCTCTCAACCACTCGTTGCAAATCCTGACCATCGATATATTCCTGGACTAAGTAGGGGATATGATTTTCTTCAAAATAGGCCAAGATGCTGGGAATATGTGGATTCTTTTGCAGGCGTCTTAACTGTTCAGCTTCTTGCATAAAAGGCTCAACGACAGTCGGACTGATTTCTGTCCCTTGCGTTTGGCAAATCAGTTGCTTGACCACACAAGGCTCATAGAGGTTATCCCGATCTTCAGCAAGGTAGGTATTCCCAAACATACCTCTTGCCAAGAGGCGAGTCATCCTAAAGCGCTGCCGCAAGGGTGTCAGCCGTGAGCCACACTGCTGACAGTATTTGTTGATATCTGGGTTGAGGGGTTTCTCACACTTAGGATTCAGACAACAAACCATAAGCCAGGTAGCCAATATGTTAGATACGACATTATATTGTGCAACCCTTAAAACTGTGGAGCCATCGTGCCAAGCCTAAACCTTAATCATAGTGCAAGTGAAGGCAGCAAGGGTGTCAAGCCCCTCATTCTGACTTTCTTTCATAAGGGGTTTCATCTTTGTGGGTAAATTGCCAGCGTCCCTGAACATCTTGGGCTACCAGGTCATCATCGGGATAGTGAACGATATCACCGAGGGTGCGATCGCCGATTTCTAGGTAAACAGCATCCCCATCAGACTGATTACATAAATGGTGACCATCTGCTTCGCCTGCTGGGAATCCAGCAGCCATTCCAGAACTTAAGCACACCCTGCCAGCTTCTGTTGTCAGGATCAACTCCCCTTCTAAAACGTAGACAAATTCATCTTGACGAGTATGCCAATGGCGGAGTGCTGAACAACTACCGGGGGCTAGGCGCACTAAATTAACGCCAAAGTTCTGCAAACCCGCCGCATCCCCAAGCCGTTGTTTACTGCGACCCACAACTCGTAGTTGAAAGGGGGCAGGATAATTGGAATGGGTTTGGTAAGGAATGTGGTTAAAATCAAGCAGCATGGTACAGATCCTCGATTGCTATTATAGGTTTGACGGTGGCTAGGGTGAGGTACTGGATCTCAATCCCCCCTAAACTCCATTGATCAAAGAGGAATTCAATTCGTCAACAACCCTACCCACAAGGGGATGGGGCTTGTGATTCAAGTTCCCATTGCTGGGCAGACCACAATAGGCTGGTTGACTAAAGCCCTGAGTTTTAGAAAATCCTCACGGATATTCACCGCAGCGTTGTAATCTGCATGGCACTCGTACCCACACTTCTGACACCGAAATTCAGCCTGAGACGGGCGATTCCCTCGCTCAATGTGTCCACATTGGCTGCATTTCTGAGAGGTGTAGCGCGGGTCAACGAAGCCCACATTTACGCCCCTAGATTCGGCTTTATAGGTAACGAATGCCTGGAATTGAGCAAAGCTCCATCCATGCAATCTGCGGCGTTGAGCCTTTCTCATTTTGGCTCTACCACGAATGTTTGTGAGGTCTTCAAAAACCAATGTTGCACCGGACTGAACAGACCGAACCAAGCGCTTACTCAGCACATGGTCACAGTCTTTTCTGAAACGTCTCTGTCTGCCCGACAACTTTTTCAGATGTCGTCTGGCGGATTTCGTGCCTTTGCTTTGAAGTCTGCGACGCAACTCAAATGTTCTGTCTTCTATCTCCTTCCAATGATCAGAACCATATTTGCTCCCTCTGCTATCAACTGCCGGGGAAGCGATACCCAAATCCACACCTACAACCTCATTAGTTGCACTAACTTCAGGAGTTTCAGCCTCCATGACAACGTACAACCACCAGCGTCCTTTGCGGTCTTGCAGCAAGTCTGCACTGGTGTTCTTCCAGTTCAGGTATTGCCGATAGTATTCAGCAATTTCAAAGGTCAGTTTTACCCGTCCTTTGATGCTGAGAATCGACAATTCCGAGCGGTCAAACCAGAAGACCGTGTAAGACCTGGCATCGTACCGAATTGGGCAGCGTTTCGAGGCTGGAAAACTAACAGTCTTGCCCTTCTTCTTGAGGCTCTTAGCCGATTTCAAGGCTTCAGTCGCTTTGACTCTGGCAGCGCAAACCAATTGAGAAGGCAGGCCAGTGATAGCGCGATGGTCGTAGTAGGTTGCTTTGTGCAGTTCTACGCCATTTGCCAAGTCGTTTTCCCATCCATGCTTGCACACGGCATTGAACGACCAGGTGTATTGCTCAATCGTTTGAGACAGCACTTTAGCCGTTTCAATGTCGGGTTGAAGTTGGATGCGAATCGTTCTTTGCATACAGATGTACTACCATCATATAGTAGAAGGGTTATCTGTTTGTTGCAAAGATTGTGTGTCAATTTCGGGGGCATCGAACCCCACTCAATTGACGCTCCTATCCCTCCGCACCCACAAGGGGATGCGGTTTCACGGAGATATTTATGAACTGGGTGAAAATAGTTGCTGGGGTTGCGATCGCTTTAGGAATTGTCTTTGGCTCAAAATTGTATAACAAGTCCCAGACAGCGGGTGAAGTAAAGAAAAATTTGCTAGCCGTCTGTGCAGAGGATACTGAATGCACTGGAGCCGTGAAGAAACACTTCGACCTCTGTTTTGATGCCCACTACAATTTGGGTAGCCGTCGGCGCTCTGGTAATTTGGATGGCTCCCAATTCACCCACTGTATCAATGAGAAAGCGGGGGAACCCTACTTGGCGTTGCATAATGGGGGTATGAATTAGGGTGAATTAGCATGGAATGTCCCGAGTGCGGCTCAACTCATATCCGTAAAAATGGAATCAAAAAAGGTAAGCAAAATCACATTTGCGTCGATTGCGGTCGGCAATTTATTGATGTTTATGCCCCGCCCCAAGGCTATAGTGATGCGATGAAACGGGAATGTCTCAAAATGTATGTCAACGGCATGGG
>JAAUOM010000089.1 GCA_012034865.1 Acaryochloris sp. CRU_2_0
CAAAAACCACCCACCCTTCATCAAGCCGTGCGCTGGATTGCTCAATTGGGGGGATTCCTTGCCCGTAAAGGGGATGGTGAGCCTGGATTGAAAACTCTTTGGAGAGGGATTGGGGTATTGCACCATTTACTCGAAGGAGCACAACTTGTTTCTAAGACCTAAGCCCTGTCTACAGTCTGCCGACTTGTGTGTAATGGATAGCCCTCCTAGGAGGGGATCATCTAGAGAGATGTAGCAAATATTCTGCAATAATCTTTGAAATCCAGGGAAACGACCCAATCCCCTCTGGGGAGGGGTGCCCGTAGGGTGGAGTGGTTTGCCTAGAGTCAAGCACTGTAGGTAAGTTCCCTTCTGGAATTTGGGCTTAAGTCATTTGTGCGTAAGCAGTAGGGGAGCTGGGGGCTGCCGTAGATACCTATTTCCCCCGAATGGCGTAATTCTGGGCAAACCCACCCCTGCCCCTCCTAGGAGGGGATCATCTCCAGAAATGTAGCAAATACTCTGCAATAATCTTTGAAATCTAGGGAAACGACCCAATCCCCTCTTGAGAACGAGTATAGATCTCACTTGTTACACTTCAGCAGGTTCCTTTTGGGACTCCAGCCACTGTTTGTAAGCCGCCTCATCTCCACCGAAGGAATCAATAGAAATCTGCCGTTCTGGCATGGGCTTGAGAGAAGCATTGATGGGACTATACTTGCAGTAGCAAATCACAACCATATCGTACTTACCCATTGGCACATCGGGGGTGTAGGTTTCAACCCGTGCAACCTCCCAATCCCCTTTTCGATAATGGGTGCTGTGGGCATGTTGATTGGGATCATGGAGTGCCTCAACACGAATAAACTCAAGGGGGCGATATCCTGGTTCAGGAATGGGTTTATCCGAAGAATCCCAATGTTCAGCCAGAATCCGAGTGAGAGTCTGGGTGTGCTGCAACTTTCGGTTCTCCCATCCTTCTGCATTGGGTTCAGCCTGAAAAATGATGTACTTATGCATTAGTCTGACTCCTTTTCATTCTCGTGATAGGGCTTGGGAAACTCAGTTTTGCCTTCAAAAACACAATCAACCTTCAAGACAGGATCATCGGGAGTCTTTTCGACTCCAACCAACGCCCACCCGTATTTCCGCGACATCACCTCGCACTTACCTTCGTCGGTAGCTGCGTGGCGAGATAAGTAGATAGCCACAATTATCTTGTAGACGGGTTTCGACTCCCCTTCGACTTCGCTCAAGGCAACGCGCTCAACCCTCGACCCCCAACCTGTCATGTAATCTAGCTGGTTGAGCGAAGTCGAAGGGGAGTCGAAACCAGCGGCAGGTTTAATGTTTAATTAGGCCCTGCTACTTAGCTATCAACCTTTAAGGTGAGATCTCAGGCTTCAATAGATTGCCTGCCGCCTTGTTTGGATTCCACTGAAAATCTGAAGATTAAACGGCGGCTAATTCAGGTTCAGGTCGCTTGCTGTTACGGATCGCTTGGATGGTTTCAGCGTAGTCTTTTGCTTTGAACACTGCCGAACCTGCCACAATGGCATTCGCTCCTGCTTCTAGGACTTGCCAGGTATTATCGGCTTTTAAGCCGCCATCCACTTCAATCCAAGGATCTAATCCACGTTCATCGCACATTTGGCGGAGCTTGCGAATTTTGGGGAGAACTCCAGGGATAAAGCCCTGGCCACCGAAGCCGGGGTTGACACTCATAATCAACACCAAGTCACACAGTTCCAAAACGTACTCAATTTGCTCTAGAGAACTGCCAGGATTTAAGACAACCCCCGCCAGTTTACCAAGTTCTTTGATTTGACCTAAGGCTCGATGCAGGTGAATGGTGGCACTGGCTTCAGCATGGACAGAAATGATATCTGCCCCTGCTTTGGCGAAGTCTTCGACGTATCTTTCGGGTTCGACAATCATCAAATGCACATCCAGGGGCTTTGTGGTGACGGGTCGGAGGGCATCCACAATTAAAGGGCCAATCGTAATATTGGGGACAAAGCGACCATCCATGACATCCACATGGATCCAATCTGCTCCGGCTTGATCGACTGCGCGGACTTCTTCGCCTAAACGACTAAAATCCGCAGATAGGATGGACGGAGAAATCACAGTAGATTTGGGCGAAGAAGATAGGTTCATGGCAGAAGATCCGGTTGTGAAGACAGTTTTAGAACAGTTTTAGATAAGTGTAAGTTCAGAAAACTTGAAGGCTTTTGCAGTATCCAGTTTAACTGATGAAGGGTTCGGGAAGCTATAAGTCCCGCACCTTACCCGTAGGCACTGCTTGTGTAGTCATAGTCAACAGTTAAAAATTAAAAACAGGATAATGGCAGAATAAAGGGAAGCACTGTGACGACTCTCATGGAAACCAGCATTCTCTATGACCAAGATTTCTATGCCTGGACTCAGTATCAAGCAAAATTATTACGGGCGGGCCACCTGAACGAACTTGATACTGAAAACCTGATTGAAGAGATTGAATCATTGGGCAGACAGGAACGGCAGGAGCTTCGCAATCGACTAGGGGTGTTGCTCGGACATCTGCTCAAGTGGCGCTATCAGCCAGAGGCTCGATCCAGGAGCTGGTTCTACACCATTCGGGAGCAGCGTCGGCGTATTCAAGAACATCTGGCCGATAACCCCAGCCTCAAGCCTTATCTCCCCGAAGCTATCAAGCGGGGCTATCAGGATGGTCTGGATTTGGTTGGTAAAGAAATACCCCTCGATCCCAAACAACTCCCCCAATCCTGCTCCTTCTCTGAGGCAGAAATCTTGGAGGAGCCTGTGAACTGGCAGCCGTAGTGCGATCGCTGCCACCTTGGTTCACAAAAGGATGAGAAAGGGTCATGACTGAACAGTGCCGCCAACAGCGTCGGGAGGATGTCACTTTGTACTTTCTTATACTATATTTAAGTTAATAAAACATAAGTCTAAGGCGTAGTTGCCAGACCCTAGGTTTTGAGCTGCAAATTTATCGTTAGAGGCTGTTTGAAAAGTCATCATGCAACTCTGCATTAGCCCCCCCAACCCCCCAATCCTGGGGGGAGACAGCTAAGATTTTGGCGATTTCCCCCCAGATTGGGGGGCTAGGGGGGCAAGTGTAAGGTCTATGCAACTTTTCAAATGCTCTCTTAGGCGAGTATTAAACACTTCAAAGCAGCTAAATTTGCAAAGGCTTGAGGTATCCGGTAAACCGTTTTGACGTTGCGAGGCAAATGCGTCGTGATCCAGCAACAACTCATGTCATCTTCCCCCCCCTCTCAGGGATTACTAGAGTGCTATGATGCGCGGCGATCGCAACTTACTATCGATGGCGGCCTTGGAAAGCGCTGTGGCGTCTGTTCTATATTATTTGGTCTTTTAGCGGCTTTGTCTGGGGATTGCAATGGGATCGATGGGCGCAGACTAGCAAGACCCACTCTCCTCAACGTGCCATTCAAATTAGACAGATTTTGACCCGCTTAGGGCCTACGTTCATTAAGGTAGGACAGGCTCTATCCACCCGGCCAGACTTAATTCCCAAGGACTTTTTGGTGGAACTGATGCTCCTCCAAGATCGGTTGCCCCCCTTTGCCAATGCCGAGGCTTTTGCGTTGGTGGAAACAGAGCTACGACAACCGATCCGAGACATTTATCAAGAGATTTCTGCTACACCCGTTGCAGCAGCTAGTCTAGGGCAAGTCTATCGCGGTCGTTTGTGGACAGGCGAGGAGGTCGCCATCAAAGTTCAGCGACCCAGTTTGCGCCCCAAGCTGACCTTGGATCTTTACCTGATGCGGATTATGGCCGCTTGTTTCGGCCCCTGGTTACCCCTCAATCTTGGCCATGATTTAACCCTGATTGTGGATGAATTTGGCAGCAAACTGTTTGAAGAAATTGACTACATTAACGAAGGACAAAATGCGGAGCGGTTTGCCCAAAACTTCAAAGACTGTTCAGAGGTCAAGGTCCCCGCTATTCATTGGGCCTATAGCAGTCGGCGGGTGTTGACCTTGGAGTGGATTGATGGGTTCAAACTCACCGATACGCAATGTGCCGTAGATGCCAAGATGGATCCCGATCGCCTGGTTCAAATTGGAGTGATTTCTAGCCTGCGCCAACTCCTAGAATTTGGTTTCTTCCATGCCGATCCTCATCCTGGGAATTTGTTTGCCACCCCTCAAGGCAGCATGGCCTATGTTGACTTTGGCATGATGGATCAGTTGGATAAAAACACCAAAAATACACTGGTGGATGCCCTCGTACATTTGGTCAATAAAGACTACGACCGGCTGGCAGCAGATTTTGTGAAGTTGGGTTTTCTCACACCTGAAACCGATATTCGTCCGATTATTCCAGCTTTAGAAGATGTTTTCGATGATGTGATGGGAGCCAGCGTTGGCGAGTTCAACTTCAAAACAATTACGGATCGCTTCTCGGAGTTGATGTATGACTATCCATTTCGAGTTCCTGCTAAGTTTGCCCTGATCATTCGTTCCCTAGTGACCCAAGAAGGGGTAGCGCTATGTCTCAATCCCAACTTTAAAATTATTGAAGTCAGTTATCCCTATGTGGCTCAACGGTTATTAGCAGGCGAAACCCCAGACTTTCAACGCCGGCTGTTGGAGGTGCTGTTTAAGGATGGCAAGTTCCAATGGCAACGGCTGGAGAATTTGATTGCGATCGCCCAAACCGATCAAAACTTCGATCTGATTCCTACGGCTCGCCTGGGTATGCAGTATCTGATGTCATCTGAGGGTGCCTATTTAAGACGGCAAGTGATCCTAGCCCTCATCGAAGATGATCGTCTGCACACCGAAGAAGTAGAACGACTCTGGAACCTGATCAAGGACGATTTGAAACCAGAAAAACTCTTTAATGTAGCCCTAGGCGCTTTAGCTGACTTTTCCGAATCCAAGCTACCGGAGTGGTTACCACGCCCGATCAAGCTCTAGACAATATATTAGACAAAAAGTCCCATGGTAATCTGATGGGGATCTTGCCCCGTAAATCTGGGATCGATGTCATCCTAGAAACAGCCCTCCGATCAGGAGTTTGACCGTGGTTCAAGCTGAAACCCTACCCGCTAATGGTGCGGTGTCTACCCTCATAGCTGAGCAGCGTTTAACCCTCCATAACGTTTCTTGGCAGACCTATGAAAAATTACTGGATGCCTTTGGTGAACATCGAGCCGTTCGCTTTCACTATGACGAAGGAGTCCTAGAATTCATGGTTCCTTTGGAGGCACACGAGAATCCCAGCGATGTTATTGGAGCCTTTATTAGACGGTTAGTGGTAGATAGTGGTCTCGATATCAAAAGTATGGCGTCTACGACATTGCGTCGAAAGGCTCTACAGAAGGGAGCAGAACCGGATAAATGTTTCTACATTCAAAATGAATCTAAAGTCAGAGGTCGAGTAGTCGATCTTGAAAAAGACCCACCTCCTGACCTGGTGGTCGAGGTGGACATTACCCACACTGATATTGATAAGAACAGATTGTATGCCCAGTTTGGTGTACCTGAGTTTTGGCGTTTCAATGGTCAATCGTTGACGATTTATCAGTTGCAAGATGGCCAATATGAAGAAGTCGAACAGAGCCTTAGTCTGCCTTGGATGGATAAATCTTTGTTCTACGAATATCTCAATAACTCCAAAACCTTGGGTGAAGCTCAAGCTTTGCGTCAATTATCCGCTTGGATTGCGTCACAATCTACGGATTCCGATTAGGGTTTGAGCAGGACATCGGCCTGATTATGCCATCGTATTAGATGAGTCCTAATCATTGCTTGCCATGCGAACCCTCTCAGATATCAACGACAAAATTGAGAATAAGAAAGCTGTTGTTTGGACGGTTGAAGAACTCAAAGCTCAAGTGGCAGAGGTGGGAATTCCTCAAGCAGCCAAAACCGTAGACGTGATTACCACCGGCACATTTGAACCGATGGAATCTTCCGGAGCTATCCTCAATCTTGGCCATACTGACCCCCCATCAAAATCCGGCAATGTTGGCTGGATGGCGTCGCGGCTTATTCAGGTTTTGGAGCAGTGGATCTGTATCTAGGGGCATCCCAAGCCCCTGAGCGCAAACAACCTGCTGACTTTAGCGAAGTAGAGGAAACCCAAGTGCAAGGGGGGGGCTATGTCATTGAAGATTTAATCGCTGGCAAAGCTGTTCATTTGCGGGCGCTGGGACAGATGACGGATTGCTATCCCCGCGCCACGCTGGATACCATGATTACCAAAGACACGATCAATCAGTTTTATCTATTTAATCCTCGAAATCTCTATCAAAACTTTATCGTTGGCGTCAATGGGGGTGATCATCCCCTCTATACCTATCTAGGTCCCCTCCAACCTCGCCTCGGCAATGCCATCTATTCCAATCCGGGAGCGTTATCCCCTTTACTCAATGATCCTAAGCTGCGGCTGATCGGGGTGGGAACCCGCATCTTTCTAGGCGGAGGTATTGGCTATGTGACCTGGGAAGGAACCCAACATTTCCCGCTGCAAAAGCGGCTACCGAATGCCACGCCCATTGGCCCTGCCGCTACCCTAGCCCTGATTGGCGATGCCAAACAAATGGATCCCAAATGGGTGCGCGGCTGTTATTTCAAGCAATATGGTCCTTCTTTGATGTTAGGGGTGGGTGTGCCTTTGCCTGTGCTGGATGAAGAGGTTGTTCGGTGTTGTGCCGTCACCGATCAGGATTTGGTTGCACCCATTATCGATTTTTCCATTCCCCGTCGGGTTCGTCCTACCTTTGGGTTGGTGAGTTATGCCCAACTCAAATCCGGCAAAATTAAGGTGGAGAATGCCCAAGTGCGTACAGCGCCTTTAGCTAGCATAGCCTTGGCTCGCCAAGTGGCTTTGGAACTCAAGGCGTGGATTGAATCGGGGACGTTCAAGCTGACTGAACCCGTGGCGGCTATTGCTGGCGATCGCACCTTCTTACCCCAAGATGCCTGGGGATCACACATTAGTCTAGACTGACAGTTCTCTCCAAAACCCGTTAAAAAATGACGTATTTTTAGTTGGAAACCATAAAAAATTATTTTTATTTGGTCATCAGTAAATAATCAAAAAATGAGCCAAAAATTAAAAATCAAAATATTGTTGACCACAAGCTTAAAAAAGTAAGTGGTTAGCTGTCGATTAATTTGAGAAAAATTAGGATGAATAACATCGAATATTGTGCGAACTGACTATCAATGCAAACTCAAAGCAAGGATCTATCTAACCCATTGACTTGCAATGATCAGTCCCACATAACAATTGAGATCATCTAATCGAATAGGTAAGGAGAGTTTAGGGTGAGTGAAGAGCAAGAAACCAGACAACCTGCATCTAATCCATCCTCTTGGCCGTATTTTCCCAAAGCCATCTTATCAGTCAGCCGCAAAGAACATTATCATCAGCCTCTGAGTCTACATATTGACTCACGAAATAATGAGAGTCTGCAAACGGATCAAGTCAATCCATCTAGTGCAAATTTCTTGAATCCAAAGTATTGGCAGCGCCATTCATTTGATCATGCCCAAGAACATGGCCCTCTGCCCGATGATCTAAAAGGCCATGTCTTTATTATTGGCACAGCAGGTTCCTTTGATTCTCAAAGAATCGAGGGGACGGATCATATTTATCTACCCACTCAAGATGGATGGCAGCATATTTACTCAGGCGATGGCATGATCTATCGTCTTGATTTTCATTCCGCTATCCTGCCTCTTTCTAGGGAAGAAAATGTCTCCCAAACGACAACTCCACATCAAGTTGAACATCTAGGCTGGGCTAATTTGGCAACCCGTTTGATCAAAACCCCCGACTACTATGCCGACTTAGCCCTAGAGACAAATCAACGGTATCAAAATTGGCCAAACTATACTCAATCCATGTTTAAGGATGCAGCCTTAACGCGCTTATCCATCAATTTAGGAGGGCGCAATTACCTGAATACGGCATGGCTACCCCTAAAACCCAAAAACAGCAAGCGTGAGCGTCTACTCGTTACTTGGGATGCAGGACGCCCCTATGAAATTGATCCCTGTTCCCTTGTCCTTGTTGCCCCGGTCGGCTTGCACAAAGATTGGCAACCCACTTTTGACCTTACTGGCCTCGCTCGTCGCCTGCAAAACTTACCGGGCCTATCCAACCTTTTCTCCATTACCTCCCATGTTTTTCCGATGATTTTGTCCTCGGCTCATCCCGTTTATGACGAGTATGAGGATGCTGTTTATATCATCAATGGCACTAAATCCTTCAATAGCCTATTGCAAATTTCTAGGTTAGCCCCTTACTTCAAAAAAGGATTCTTGCAGTTTCTAAATTTGCGAGCAAATCCTGAACAAGACCCTCCTGCAAAAGCGTCTTGGACTGATCAGATATTGCTAGCTTTACTAAGCGTCATTTTATGGATCAGCCAAATCCTTTTTTCCTTCTTAAGTTTCTTAGGAATTGGCGGGCGAGATCATCTCTTTCTCTATCGGTGGCACAGTGATCAGACTGCCATTAACCCCTCAGAAAAATGGGAAGTGGTTGATGAACAAGGACGTCCCATTGCCATCTATCAATCTGGCCATCAAATGGCTCTCACCAGAGACTATATTATTATCTCTGATTCCAGCTTTAAATTTGTCCTCGCTGATGTTCTGCCCAGCTTGTTAAATCCCCAAGACCTCGCCAAAAATATTCGTTCTGTTGTCAATACTGCCATTCAGATCAAAAATTTAACCTCGAAACTATCCGAACCTTTACCGATTCCCACACCACCCAAAGTAGAAACTATTTCCGAATTACCAGAAGACTTTAGAAGTTCTTGGCAATTTCTATTCTCATTTTTGAATTATGCACAGACCCCTTACACGGATATTTATGTGGTTCCCCGCTCGGCTTTGAACTCAATATCGGGTTCGGTTGCCAGTGGCCACCTTGGAGTAAGTTCGCCCCAAAAGATCAAGGCCCATCACTTTCGCATAGAACCGGAAACCGCGCATTTCTTAGCTAATTATGACAATCCTGATCATAAAGTGGTTCTGCATGTGGGGCACATTCAAGGCTTAGACCCAGCCGAATTTGTCAATAGAATTGATGAGGCGGTTGGCCACTATTGCCTTGATACCAATACTGCTCAACCTGCCCCTGAGGCAATCAATCAACACCTGCACGCTCGACCAGGGGTCTTGGCGAATAGCATGGCTCCAAATCAAATCGGCGTTTGGATCTTAGATCTGAAGACAGGTAAACCAGAAAAAGTCATCCTAGCAGAGGATGACACATTTCAACTGCTAGCCTTCTTTACCCTGAATGAGAAGACATCGGATCAGATGAGTGATGTCTATTGGAATTGTGGTGGTGCTTGGCCGAATCATCACACCCTCAATCACTTTGACCTGTACAAAAATCAAATTGAGCCGAAAATCCTTGATCAACAACTGAATCGAATTGCCAAAGAAGGGAGGCCATCCAGTCTTCTCCGGGTCAGTCAGGTCGTGGATCTTGACCCATGTTCTACCGCAGACAGGGCTAAACTCAAGATTGCAGATTGTTATGCCTTTCCACCGGGATGCTACTCTAGCTCACCTCAATTTGTCCCGAAAGCAGAGGGCGGCAACGATGCAACTCATGGCTATATCGTCTGTGTGGTCGTTGCCACGGATAACTGGCAAACCGATCAAGAAGAGGACAAGAAGCTGAGTGAGTTGTGGATTTTTGATGCGGCTTATCTCAGCCAAGGCCCCCTTTATCGACTCAGCCATCCTCAGTTGAATATTGGGCCGACTCTGCATACAGCTTGGTTGAGTAAACTGGAGTCTCCTCCACCTAGAACAGATTATGACTTACGAGCAGACTACAGGGAAGTTTTGGAGCAATTGGAACCAGAAGAGTTTAAAAAACGAGTCCAAGACTTATTTGAGCAGGATGTTTTTCCTAATGCGATCGCTCAGCAATAGGTAGATATCAGGACGCGATCGCTCAATACCTTGGTTCACTTAAACGGTAAAGTAGGCTTAAGTTCCCTTGTTCCTTAGGCCTTGTTCTTTGCTAGACCGCTGCTATTTTGACCCAAAACAATTATTCTTCTTGAGTTCTATCTCCTGGATGGCGTGGATATCTAGCCCTACTCAGGTGGTGGCTCAAATTGTTCCCGATGCAACCTTACCCAATCCTTCCGTGGTGCAGTTGCAAGGTACCACAAATCGGATTGTAGGGGGTACGCAAGCGGGTGCGAATTTATTTCATAGTTTCAAACAATTTGATGTATCCACGGGTACAGTAGCCTATTTTGACCAAAATCCGGCGATTGCTAATATCTTTGCCCGAATTACGGGCAGCAAGCCTTCCTCTGTAAATGGTTTGATTCAAGCCAATGGGTCTGCCAATCTGTTTTTACTCAACCCCAATGGTATTCTGTTTGGCCCCAATGCTCAGTTAAATTTGGGGGGGGCTTTTTTAGCGACGACTGCCAATAGCATCTTATTCCCTGATGGCAAGGTCTTTAGTGCCACGCCCAGTAGCCAGTCTGCCCCCCTGCTCTCGATTAATCGCCCCCTGGGACTCATTTTTAACAATAATCCAGGTCCAATTACCCAGCGATCTGACTAGGGTTGAAAGTCCAACCCGGTAAGACCCTGAGTTTGCTGGGGGGAAACGTGAATTTAGAAGGAGGCAATCTGACTGCGCCAGGGGGCCGAATCGAACTAGGATCCCTGAGCAGCAATCAACAGGTTCGTTTTAAATACTCTCCTGGGAAACCACATCTATGGGGGATCAACTACGATAATGCCTTCTCTTTTCAAGATATTGACATTGCCAATTTAGCGATTGTAGATGCCAGCGGTATAGGGACAGGAGATATCCAGGTTCAAGGTAGACGGGTGCGCCTAACCGATGGCGGTAGACTGCAATCGATAAATCGGGGTGATCTGGATGGCGGAACTATAACGGTGAATGCCACAGACTCTTTGGACTTACTCGGCAACACGGATATTACCAGTCCTGTAGATATATTCTTTGCCCAGAGAGGCTTCTTACTCCCTCAAAAGACAACGATATTCTCAACGACACTAGGCAAGGGTCGATCCAATGCGATTGTAATTAATACCCGTCACCTGCGCCTGACGGATGGTGCAGATATCACTGCTGCTACCGATGGTCTAGGCCGAGGGGGCAATCTGATCATCAATGCCACGGACTCAGTGAATCTCAGGGGTGAAACCGTACTGCTAAGATTTAATCCGAAGGAGAGTCCTTTCACAGAAACAAACACCAGGAATTTTCTCATTGATCAAGCAAAGGTCAGCCAAATTAATGCTCGCAGCGCTTTTATTGACAAGAATGGTTCCAGCAGCGGCAATATCCTTCTGCGGACAGGTCACCTCACCCTTCAGGATGGTGCCAGTATTGCAGCAGGTTCTAATGCTGGACCTGGTGGATCAATCAGGATTGATGCGTCTGGGACTGTAGAAATCTTTGGTTCTACCAAGAGTGGTTTATCCAGCAGTAACATCGTGTCAGCTTCCGTTAGTAATAACAATGCCTTAGATACGGTCATTAATGCTAAACGACTTAGTATTCGAGAGGGCGGGATTTTAGCAAGCAGTACCTTTGGTGCTGGGGATGCGGGCAATATTTTGATTACAGCCTCTGAAGCAGTAGAAGTGGAAGGTACGATTCGGACGGGTTTATTTCCCAGCCAGATCAACTCTGGTACCTTTAAGTCGGGCAATTCCGGTGATATCCAGATTAAAACCGCAGACCTTAAGGTTGTGGATGGGGCAGCTATTCGGCTCAATAGTGAATCTTTGGGGAAAACAGGGTCTTTGCAGGTAAACGCTAACAGGGTGTTGTTGGATAACCGAGGGAGTATCACGAGTAATGCGAAGAATAGTCCGGCGGGGAATCTCAATTTTGATACTCAACTCCTCATCTTGAAAAATGGCAGTAACATCACCACCAATGCATTAAATGAAGCGGGCGGGAATATCACTATCAAAGCCGATTTGATCATTGCCTTACCGAAAGATGGCGACAGCAATATCACCGCCAATGCCTTGAATGGTTCAGGGGGAAAAATTACAATTACCACCCAAGGACTTTTTGGCATTGCTGTGCGCGATCGCCCCACAGCTCTCAACGACATCACCGCCATTTCCCAAAACAATCCTCAATTGAACGGTGTAGTGACGATTAATACCCCTGGGGTGGATCCTAGCAACAACCTCTCTGAGCAACCAGACATCATAGAGCCGCCGCAGAAGCTAGAACGTGGGTGCCAAGCAAAGGACATCAACAACAAGAGTCGTTTTACCCTTGTCGGTCGTGGCGGCTTACCCTCTAGCCCCAATGAATCCCTGACTTCTGTTGCCCTGTGGCAGGATTTACGCGCAACTCGTCTGCCATCCTCAAAAAATGTATCCTCTAAGCCTCAAGACTCTATCCCTGTCCCTTCCCTTAGCCCTGAGTCCTCTTCCATCGGGCAAGTTGAAGCGCAAGGTTGGGCTAAAGATCGTCAAGGTCGTATTTATTTAACCACTCAGCGATACACAATGGCGACAGCACCTTTGCCAGCCACACCATCGTGTTAGGTCGTAATAACAGTGGGATGCAGCAGTGCGACCCTATTTCGGGTTACACTGCTGTCTATTCAGCAAATCGCTCTCTACTTTGGCAGACCTTGCAGGGTTTGCTTTTTGTTGTATTAGGTCTCCAACGGCATGTTTGATGCTAGCGATCGCGTTCGGGTTTTAAGTGAAGCCCTTCCCTATATCCAAACCTTTGCCGGACGCACAGTCGTCGTCAAATATGGCGGGGCGGCAATGAAAGATAGTACCCTCAAGGCCACCGTTATCCGCGATATTGTGTTTATGGCTTGTGTGGGTCTCCGACCCGTTTTGGTGCATGGTGGCGGACCTGAAATCAATCTGTGGTTAGAAAAATTGGGGATTGAACCTCAGTTTTCTCAGGGCTTGCGCGTTACCGATGCCCTCACCATTGAAGTGGTGGAAATGGTCTTAGTGGGGCGGGTCAATAAGGATTTGGTTTCTTTGATCAATCAAGCCGGGGGCTCGGCGGTTGGTATGTGTGGCCAGGATGGCAAGTTAATTATTGCCCGCCCCCAAGGAGAGTCTGACATTGGCTTTGTCGGCGATGTTGCAGCGGTGAATCCTCAATTGATCAGCAGTCTTGTGGAAGGAGGACATATTCCCATTGTGTCGAGTGTGGCTGCTGATGAAGAGGGCCAAGTTTACAACATTAATGCTGATACCGTCGCTGGGGAGCTGGCCGCTGCCCTGGGTGCAGAAAAATTGATTCTGCTGACGGATACACCGGGCATCCTCCAAGATTATCAAGATCCCGATTCCCTCATTCACGAATTGAATATTCACCAAGCCCGTACCCTCATTGAGCAGGAGATTGTCACTGGGGGTATGATTCCTAAAGTCAACTGTTGTATCCGCTCCTTAGCTCAAGGGATTCAAGCGGCTCATATTATTGATGGCCGAGTTCCCCACGCCCTCCTATTAGAGATTTTTACAGATGCTGGGATAGGATCAATGATCACCGCTTAAGATCATGGATTTATCGTGCGTTTTGATATCCTGACGCTGTTTCCAGAATTTTTTACCTCTCCCCTGACCACGAGTTTATTGGGGAAAGCCTTGGTCTATGGCATCGCTGAGGTTCATTTCACAAATCCTCGTGATTTCACCACTGATAAACATCATCGGGTGGATGACCAAGTTTACGGCGGAGGTGTGGGGATGCTGATGAAACCTGACCCCATTTTGCCGCTGTAGAATCTCTACCTTGCTTGCCCCGTCGCCAGATCATTTTATTTACACCCCAAGGGCAGCCTATGAACCAACCGCTATTTTATGATCTTGCCCAGGATTACGATCAACTGATCCTCATCTGTGGAGCCTACGAAGGGGTTGATGAAAGAGTGGCAGAACATCTGGTGACCCTAGAACTGTCACTGGGGGATTTTGTGCTAACCTGTGGTGAAATTCCAGCTCTGGCGCTGTTAAATGGGGTTCTGCGCTTACGTCCCGGCACGGTGGGCAAGCCAGAGTCCCTCAAACAAGAAAGTTTTGAAACAGGCTTATTAGACTATCCGCAATACACCCGTCCAGCGGAATTTCGCGGCTGGCAGGTTCCGACGGTTTTACGCTCTGGGGATCACGCTGCCATCGAGCAATGGCGACAAGTACAACAGGTGCAACGAACTCGCGATCGCAGACCCGATCTCTACGAAAAATGGCTGCAACACCCCCCATCGCCTCCCTCCAAACCCTAATACCCATTCCCGAAGATCAGCCACAAATTCTTCCTCATCTCTTCTATCTGGATAGTGCGAGGTTCTCAAGTACAACTGGAGTTTAGACTAATCTCTTGAGTTTGGACTAATTTGGAAACATACAAATTCAGTTGGATTGGCTCGACAAGAATACCAATCTCCATATTCTCTAAAGCAGACTGGCGAACTCGAAAAACATGGAGATGAGAATCGAACCCACTCCATCGCATCTTGTCAGTTGAGGTTGTTCTGCTCGCAGACCGAGGATTCGCCAATGGCAAATTCATGAAATATCTCGAGGATTGGGTGATTTTCAGCAATGAACCGACGAATCTCCAGACCTTCGCAGAATATCGACTGAGGTTTCAAGTTGAAGAATCCTTTTTAGACCTAAAGTCTAATGCCTTCAATCTAGAATCATCCAGACTCACAGACAAGTTTGCTCTCTCAGTTGTAAGGCACTAGGATCTTAGTCCACTTCAAGTGAGTGGGATGCGTTGTTGTATATTTTGACGGTTGTTCGAGGATTTTTTTGACGAAAAGTTCGCTGAATATGTCGTCAAAAATTCATTGCGAATTAGTCGCGGCTGAGTGATTTTTTTAACTCAAGTTTCACTTGGCAGCGGTTGATTGATTCTTGGTAAGATGCGAGTATTTTTGCATCAAGCGTAATCATTGCAGCTTTGATATAATAATTAATTGCGACTTCTGGATTTTGCTGCATCTCGTACATAAGAGCATACTCATAATAAATTTTTTCATCGGAAACAGTTGGTATAGTCAAAGCCAAGTCCAAGTGTGCTTTGAGTTCGTCAAAACGTTTGCAACTTGACAACAAACGAGCATAGTGGGTATAAGAAGCACTATACTCCGGCTCATATTTCATGGCTTCTTTGTAATATTCCTCGGCACGGGTGCAGTCTCTGTAGTCAATTTCATAAACATAGGCGAGATGATTGTATGCCTTGCCAAAGTGTGGATTGCATTGCAGAATCTTAAACAACAATTCGACTGCTTCTTGTGATCGCTGTTCTTGAATTAATGTATTGGCTTGGGCTAGCATTGTTTCGCATTCGAGATAGCTACGGTCAAAATCAGTGCCTTTCAGATAACTGTTCGTATTACTGAGTTTAGCCATATCCATTTTGGTTTCTCCTTGAAGATCAAGTGTTGTGTAATTAATAGATCGCTAATTCTACGTATTTACTTACATCACATATTTAGTGTTGGAAACAATAGATGAATCTTTTCTGTTAGTGCCGATTCTGTAATTTCAAGAAATTATCAACGTTCACTTAAATGACAGGTTTCGATTATAGCAGAGTGCATAAATAAAGTGAACATCTAGATAGCTCAAAGCTTTCCTAGATAAGAACTTGACTGCTCTCTATGATTCTGGAAACGGCTATAGTAGATTTATGTATTTTTTGAGGAATTATGAAGATTAAGATTCAAAGACAGGTTTAGAATTAGTTCGCAAGCTTAATAGTCGAATTCGCAAACTCAGTACTGGAGTTTAGACTAATCTGGTGTCTTGACTTCCATCCCAATCACCGGATTCTAAGCCAGGTCAACAATATAGAAGCCCTTTAAACAAACAATTACAGCCATCTTCATTCAGCAAAACTGATCCGTTCTCTTAAGGTTTAGGAAGCGGTTGAGAGACTTTGCGAGGGGTTTGGTTACATCTCATGCAGAGTCAAACCCTGCCAAAAGTCACCTATAAGTCATAAAAGTTTCTTCTGCTTAGCAGTACACACTTCTCTGCGTAAGCTTTTCACGCTATTGCCGCTTGGACTCGGCTGGGTAGGCTTCGGGGAAATTTAGTTTAAACTCCAAAGATAACTGTTCTACCCGAATAGTGTTCTGACCTGACAGGGAGCAAAGGACAACCGATGTTGTCGAGTAGGTCCTAGATCTTGCAATGCCTGCCGATGTTTGACACTACCATAGCCCTTATTCGATGCCAAATGATAGCCGGGATAGCGCTGGTCTAAGCGGATGATCAACTGATCCCGCCAGACTTTGGCAAGGATACTTGCGGCTGCGATCGCAGGTTCAGATTGATCGCCTTTAATGATCGCTGTTTGCGGCATCGGCAACTGCGGAATTTTCTGATTCCCATCTACTAAACAGCACTCAGGGGCAATGGCTAACCTGAGTACAGAGCGCTGCATTGCCAGCAAACTGGCTTGCAAAATATTGAGTCGATCAATCTCGTACACAGAAGCCATGCCAATCTGATAAGCGACGGCTTGCTTCCGAATAAGTTGGCTAAGGCTCAGCCGTTGCTGGGGAGGCAGTTGCTTACTATCGGTCATTCCTTGGTCTAGAAGTTGTTGGATTGTAGCATCAGCCAAAATCACAGCGGCGGCTACCACCGGACCAAACAACGCCCCACGCCCTACTTCATCCACCCCAGCCATTTGATCAGAATAATTTTCCATGATTTTGCATGATTCTAAAGTAGGGTACCATCATCCCAACCTTGCCACCCCCTTAATGTCATCTCTCTCTGAAATTTCTAAGATTTAAGTCATGGAGTTGACGAACCGAAACTCTATAGACATAATCCTGAACAAATGGCTTTTCTCAGACTACCCGCATCTCTCGATTGCGCCCCAATATGTGAGGATATCACCCATGGCTCCTTCATCATCCACCGTTGTCAAACTCCTCAAACTACTCATTGGTGTGGCCTGGTTAGATGGCACTGTTCAGCAAGCAGAGCAAGTCTATCTGCGCAAAATTGCTCATGATAAAGGCGTATCAGAAGATCCAGACCTGCGCCCCTGGCTGTATGGGTTGCGCTCTGTCTCTAAAGAAGAATGCTATACCTGGGTGGAAGATTATTTAGGTAGCAAACCCACAACGGCCGCTTACCAACAACTCTTAGAAGACCTCAGTGGCTTGATCTATAGTGATGGGGATGTGGCTCACGAAGAAGCTAAATTTTTAACCCAACTCCAGCAGTTTGATCCCAGTAATACCGATACGAGCCAATTCCGGGAGTCAGTGACACGCTCCATCCAAAAACTCTATCAACGTTGGATTAGCAATTGATCCTCCACCAAAGTCACACCGCTCTCCTGCTGTTCATGAAGGGGATTCATATTGTTCGTAGGCATCAATAATCTTGGCCACTAAAGGATGGCGAACAATGTCCCCTTTTCCTAGATAGCAAAAGGCAATACCCTCAATCCCTTGTAGAATTTGTTGGGCAACGGTCAACCCTGATTTCTGGTTTGCTGGCAGATCCGTCTGGGTAACATCCCCCGTTACCACCATCCGCGACTCGCGTCCCAGGCGGGTTAACATCATTTTCATTTGGGCTGGCGTCGTATTTTGGGCTTCATCCAAGATCACAAAAGCCCGATTCAAGGTGCGCCCACGCATATAGGCTAGAGGTGCCACTTCAATGGTGCCGCGCTCCATCAAACTGGCAATGCGATCGCTTTCGATCAGTTCATACAATGCATCGTAGAGGGGGCGGAGGTAGGGATTAACCTTTTGTTGTAAATCTCCCGGCAGAAAGCCTAACTTTTCTCCCGCTTCAATCGCGGGGCGGGTTAAAATCAACCGCTCAAATTCATTGCCGAGTAGCGCCTGTACCGCTAAGACGGCGGCTAAATAGGTTTTCCCTGTCCCCGCCGGCCCAATACCGAAGGTCAAGGTATATTTGCGAATGGACTGCACATACTGCCGCTGTCGGAAGGTTTTGGCTCGAATCAGTTCTCCCCTGCGGGTCGTTGCTAAAACATCCTGCTGTAGATCTTGCCATTCATCTTGGCGCTTTGTGTTCAATGCCTGACGAGCAGCCATAATATCTACGGGAGAGATCTGCTGACCCGCTTGCCAAGTGGTCTCTAGCATGTAGATGAGTTGCTGGCAGAGTTGGGTCTGTTTATCCGTGCCGAAAATGATCAGGTCTTGGCCGCGCAGGATGATCTGAGCCCCTGTTTGTTGGGTCAACAGTTTCAGATTCGCTTCTTGTTCCCCTGCTAGGGCGATTGCACTATCCGAGCTGGGCAACTGAATGGTCAGTCCCATAGCCATGAGTATTGAAAAAAGATTTAGACGAGAACGAACCCCTACCTTGTTTCCCAGAGCTGACGTCCTGTTGCACTAACCACAGCCAGTTGAATTCTAGAATAATCTTTCAACTATGCCGTTTTTGGGGAGGTTTTCGGGGGCGGTGGGCAGGTTTTTCTGACCCTTGCTCATCAAAGATTTCTAAATAGACCGATTGATGGGATGCTTTGCCCGCCATTTCTAAGATGGTTCGGATCGATTGAATGGTTCGACCCCCTCGCCCAAAGACGCGGCCTTTATCATTACCAGAAAAGGCGAGACGAATCCAAACTTTACCACTGGCGTTTGTCTCACAATCCACACTGAGAGAATCAGCGCTTTCGAGAAAGGGTTCTATGAGAAAGCGAGCTAGGACTGAGTAATCCGTCTGAGCGGTAGAGGTAGAGGGCATGAGTCCAGAAAAAATATTAAGCTTTGGCCTTAGCTGGCTCCAGCAAGCTGGCTTTTTCTAAGATACGGCGCACGGTATCGGTGGGTTGTGCCCCTTCTTTGAGACGTTTGGTGATCGCTTCCACATGCAAACGGGTTTCATCGGTGATCGGATTGTAATAGCCTAGCTCTTCTAGGGGACGACCATCTCTGCGATCGCGACTATTCATTGCCACGATTCGATAACTTGCAGCCCGCTTTTTGCCGTATCGCTTGAGTCTGAGTTTGATCATAGCGGTCGAAAATACTCCTTAGAAGAAAAATAGCCAGCATTACGAGGAAAATTGCATTGGCTTCAGGGAATAGACTGAGGCTGATTGACTCAGATTCCCTATCATATCATCTTCAAGAAGAATCTGAGTTTTCAAATTGCGATCGCACTTCTTGTCTGGGTAGTCCTAGCCCTGTAAGGATTCATTATAGTGGTGGATAAACATCCAGATGGCCCCAATATGATTATCGAGCTTCTTTGAAAACGACAGAGTCTTGCGCACTAGACGGGAGACTCTCTGGCGCAT
>JAAUOM010000202.1 GCA_012034865.1 Acaryochloris sp. CRU_2_0
CAGCCCCCATCAATGCTCCAACTCACGCGGGTGAGGTCAAAGCGAATCAAAGGCAAAATCCCCAATGCTGATGGGTCATCGATGCTCGTCATTGTCACTAACTCAGGGGCTAAGCATGTGTTGTTTGTGGTGCCCACTAGTCGGGCCAAGTATCAGGTGGTCAATATCCTTTAGTCCTACTCACAGATTACTGAATATCAAGGTGACACACAATGCTCTGTAACACTTCCCCTCTGATAAGTACGCTCATCCCCACGTCCACCAACCCCCTTTATCGTATACACCAACGTCTGCGTACACCCAATGGTATTGGCCGGGTGATTGGCATCCAAGAATGCCTGGGCCAGGGCATTCGAGTTGGTACTATCGGTTAATGGATGTCCCCGATCAAGAATCGGCTTGGGAACCGACCTGGTGGCCAGAGAATCAGGTATCGCCTGTACACGACTTGTTCTTGATTTCTGTTGATTGCCATAGCCTGGATGAACCCCATCAAAACTTTTACAGCACAATCGAAGACTTACTCGAAGGATTTCAAACAATTGCCGATGGAATGCTGGAGGGTGGCGAATCTTGGAAAATCACTCTGGAGCGTCCTAAATGTTCTAAGACAGAGGAACATTAGCTATTTGGGTCATCAGTTCTCAGGCCGACTTCATGCTTAAGCTTCTTTTCATCGGAAGTGAGCCACAAAATATGCATATTCATGTTTTGAGCCTAGGAAAGGCAAGGATTCGTCACTTACTAGAGGCTTTTAGGAATTTCTCCTTAAAGCTCAGGGGAAATTGCAAAAATTCAGCTTCCTTGGCAATGGAAGGGAAAAATGCGGCGAATAGACTTTTAGAGGCATACCGTAAAGGAGTAAGGAACTTTGAAGGCTCTGACCTGGATCTCGTGGATCTAGCCGAACTCAAACTAAAGGGTATCAACTTATCTCGAAGTCAACTTAACGACGCTTTGCTGATGGAGTCAGATTTCAGGAACGCCTGTTTTCAAGGAAGCAGTCTAGTTAGTGCTGAATTTTCTGAATCGGACTTGCGAAAGGCTGACTTCTCACATGCGAATCTAACTGATGCAACTCTAATTGGGGTTGATCTGAGAAAAGCCAACTTACGCAACACTTGCTTGAGATCTGCGGATTTGACAGGCGCTGACTTGGTGGGGGCAGACCTTACAGGAGCAGATACCACTGGAACCATTTTTGACGAAGTGCGCTGGTATAGTTATGAAGAAAAAGCAATTTAGCCTTATGGATGAGACGTCGAAGGAAGCCTAGGGATTCATTTAAGTACGTTTACTACTTAGAAGACTGGGAACCCAGTCTTACTGGCTCCTTGAGAAGACTTCTAGAAGAAGGGACGCCAACATCCCTTGAGGAGTATGACTGGAAAATTGGGGATCGCAAAAATATTTTTGTCCTCGGTGTGGTTATCCATGTCGGAGGCATCCTAGGAAGAGAAATAGAACCAAGGTTGGAACACTTTTAGATTTTAGGCATTTTCCTAAACGAAAATGGCGAGAATGTAGGTTTAGAACAAAAAAGTCTGAAGGCAAGAAATACTTAACTGAGAGTCAACGAAGACAGGCTCAAGAGGATGGGCGTCTTACGGTCATAGAGAAATGGTTATCAGAACCCAATGACAGAGAAGTTGATAGCCTAGACAATTCAAGCGGACAGTATAGAGGGGTAAACGAAAGCGATGATGGCTCTGAAACTGATCGACCAATTGGTCGATATAAGTATGGCATAGCTCAGTATCCGCGAGTGATCGAAACCGTTCAATTTATTTGTGACTACACTGATCAATTCTTATATCAGGACATCCAGCTTCCAGACCGAAATGCAAATGAGCATGAGATTTTTACGGATGTGTTTATTCATGCTTCACACATACAAACGTATCATCGACGAAAATCGTTTTTATACTGGGGCCGTATTGAAAGAGTTTGTGATGTGGAAGGACATCTATGTATTTGTTTTGGATACCAAGACCATTGCTTGTATTTAGCTATTCCGCATCGATTCGCTTCAAGGAGGGGTTGGACAGAGCAGAGTATTTTAAATCGATATGTTGTTGCCGCTGGCTATCTTCAGCCAACGCCGAAATTTCAAGCGATGGAAGATAGTCTAGACAATTTGCATCGACAGTGTTGGAAGGTTGTTTCAGATGATTGGGGTGCAGTTGGACTCATCAAGGAGGATTTAGTACGGTTGCTTCCTCACCCCGATCAAATAGCTTGGGTTGAGCCTCCTATGGCGATCTTGAATAGTGAGGCGAAATTACAAGAACCAATAGAACCGTCTCCAGCCAGAGATAATGCTCAGGATGAAGAGGCTGAGAAAGATACATCCAGGACAGACGGCGGCGGGTATAGAATCAGACCTGGCTCAATACCTGCTGAGTCTGTACGAGATAGGCCAAAATCCTCGTCCATGGAGGAATCTTTAGAGGAACAGAAAACTCTGATAGAGAAAATAGTTGAACCTATTATCAAATTTCCGCCAGTTAAATTTGCAAGAAAATGTATTAGCGAGCTTGGTAGGTTGCTTACCTGGTTTTACAATCTGCTGAAATAATATCACCACTGTGTCGATCGCTCTTGGCACTGTTGTTACTGCGGGTCATCTCGACTGCTAACGGATCCTCCGCCTAGATCTGGGTCGCGGTTGTTGGCACAATTAACCAATTTGGCTGAAAGTGCGGGTATGTTCTTGTTGATCAAGCTCCTTTAACTGTGATTGTGATGAGGTTGGATTTTTTAGCAGTCCAACCTCATTTCTTAGGAAAGCGCGGGTAAGTTTCTTCTAACACTCCACTGACCCGCCATGTTCCAAAATCCAAAACGACTCATCAGTCTATTGCCCGCGATTTTGATAATCTTCCAATCGTTCCCCGCAATGGCTCAGATCATCAACAAGCAAACACAAGAAGCCGCCATCCGGGATGGCCAGCAGCAGGACGTTGAAGGGACAATCCCTGGAATTTACTATGATCCTTCTGGCCAGCTTGCTCCCACCTTCGCCACGACACCAGGAGCGGATACAGCAGGGAGTATTCGCGTTCCACCCGGCACTCAATTTGGCTTCAACGTCAATGGGGCTTGGCCAGCAGGGGCTAAGTCGGATCAAGTCTTAAAGATTGGCTATCTCAAGCAAAGTCCACAGTTCAAGCAGTTCACAGAACTCAATATCAATCAAACCCTGGCCGCGAGTGGGAAAGATCCTAGCACCGTCACCTTGGCAGAGGTGCCGATCGCATCCTCAATGACACTGGGAGAGTATCTTGAGATCAACCCTGGTGCTGCTGAGCAATCCTTAGAAGAGGCTCCTGCTGTGGTGCAATCAGCCTTTGGTTATTACGAGGATGAGCCTCTGACTCTTGAACCCATCACAGAGACTGATTTTGAATTCATTGAACAACAAGCCTCTAACCCAGCGATATCAGATATTCCCGCAGAAGACCTACTACAAGGGGATTGGGGAGAGGAATTTACCAAAGAGGATCAAAGTAAGCTCGCAGAGACTCTAAAAAAGGTCAACGAAAAGCTGAAAAAGTTGCCCCTCAAACAACTTTTTCCCCTCGTGAATGGGATCATTGCTGGGGATTGGGATACCGTCAAAAAGCAAGCCAAGGATTTAGCCATTCAAGAAGGCTCCAAAGTTCTGATCAAGGAGCTGATGAAAAACCCTAAGATTGCCAAATTCATCAAGGATTTACCTTTGGGCACCTTACCCACAGATAGGCTGGGCTTGGCCGATGCGCCCGGAATTGGCGAGACCGCCATCAAGGATATCCCTGGCTCTGACGATAAGACCGTTGACCAAATACCGGGGCTGAGTGATATTCCCTTAGACCAGATCGACTTGGCCCTCGCGCTGAGTTTTACCCGTTTCGACCTGCTGGGTCGCTTTGATATTGCTGATGCTGCTGCGGTGGTGGACGGGATTGAGTACACGATTTCAGGGGGCACCAAAGACCAAATTCCCCGGCCCACCCCTTGCAAAATTGATGGCGAGGGCACCAAGAACTGTCGCCATTTTGAGCTGGACAATATTGACGGCGGTGGCAAGCCGACTGAACTATCAGGAAAAGCTTGGGTGCAAGGGTCTGACCAGAAGGTGCCTGGGGGTAAAGGGTTGCTAGCAAGGATCAATGGTGGGAAGGAACCCACGGGGATTAAGCCTTGGGTGGCTGGGCCTGTGAAGCTACTACTGGAAGATATCAAGGAAGGGTCTGGGGAAGAAGTCAGCTCAGCTCAGCTTTCTACAGCGTGGCAGCTCTGTGTTACCGATCCCCTGGGAAATCAACATTGTACCCCGCATTTTGTAACCATTCCCACGCCCTACCGCATTAAGGAGGGAGGAATCATGCTGCTGCTGGCCCGATCTGGTGGGGTGCCGGATGCGATCGCGGCACTACAACCGAACTCCTCACAGTTCTGCGCGGATCCTCAAATGGCAACCGCTGCGAATCAGATGGCTCAGCCCGGAGCGGATGGCGCTCAAGTAGCCAGTACGTCAGGCACACCTGTGGCTTCAAAGGGTCCAGACCATAATCTCCGGCAATACTTGGCTCGCATAGCAGCGGGTGAAAGCACGGGGGGGACAAACTGGAATCCCAACCCTAGTACAGGAGCCTATGGGATTTATCAGTTTACGCCAGAGTCCAGGGCAACCCTCTTGCAACTGACAGGGCTGGATGGTTGGTCACGCGATCGGGCGACGGCGGATCAAGCAGCCGTCGCCTGGATTCAGATTATTGGTAATGAGGAGGGGGTTGATCTGCTGGGTGCCATTCAACAGGGGGATTTTGCCACGGCGGATCAGGTGTTGAGCGACTGGCAGTTCACGAGTTTGCCGGGTGGACGAGAACAGAGTGCAATTTGGAGCAATCCAGAGAA
>JAAUOM010000090.1 GCA_012034865.1 Acaryochloris sp. CRU_2_0
GGTAAAGCCGAGACTAAAACGGGTCTGAAGGTCTTGACCACGGTATTAGATAAGGTGTATCAAACGGGGCGAAAAGTCACTCAGGAGTTTAAGGAATCAATGGAAATTATTTTTGATGCTTACCTCCCAAAATGGAATTACACGGCTAAACCTCAGAAAGCTGGATTCTAGATCTTATTTAAGCCACAATCCCCCCCTGGTTTTGCTTGTAAAACACATCGGTAGCCTCACGGGCATCCTTGGGCAATACTGGAACGTTTTTAAATACGCTTTCCACGAAGCTCTGAGCTTGGGCTTCAGTGCCGCCCGTTTGGCTGACTGCACCCCAAAGCACCAAAAAATTCCAGCGCGCACCCCCGGAGGTTTTGGGGTTGGCCGTAATCACTTGAAATTTGCCTTGCCCCAGATCAGACCATTTCTGGATTTTGGGCTGACCCGGTCGAGTGACTAAGGCAGCCACAGAACGGGTGACAATGGCTTCATTGGGGAGTTCTTTCTGCCAACCTGGCTCAATCAAACCTGCCTTTTCAATCTTTTGAGTGTCAAGGGCTAGGGCCAGCGCCACTACATCTGCTTCCAGGCCATCAATGACTGCCCTAGTCTGGGAACCGGAGCCGCCATAGCTCTGCTCGAAAGTAACCTCCTGGCCTGTTTTGGCTTTCCAGTCTGCTGTAAATTTCGGGATGATTTTTTCATAAGCTTTTTGGGTGACGGCGAAGGAAACCAGAGTGAGTTTAACGGGTTTGTTACCCTCGTTCCCTTGACGGTTTCCAGAATCCTGAGCTTGATTTCCTGAACATCCAGATAGCAGATAACCCATCATTCCACAAGCAACCACAAAATGCCGCAGGTTCAAGATAGGTGGCCTGGGCTGGGATACTGCATTGGCTTGATTCATGGAGAACTCCTCAGATTCAGAAAAATACGCAACCAATTTATTCTGTTAACAGTCATCGTTCGATTCTAATCTGAAATTAAATGTATTTCAATACAATTCAAATTAATTTTGATCCAAATTAAAAATGACTCTGACTGTATTTGTGCTTGATGTCACAATGAAATTGACTGTCAAAGATTGCTTTGTCCTCTCAATCCCCATCACTTTTGACGCTCCCCTTTGTAAATTCGCGATCGCCATGCCTGTTAAACCTAAGCAGAGAGACATTATTAAAACCCTGGTTGAGCAGAATTATTTGTTTCGAGACTTCAGCAAGGTTGAATTAGCTCAGATCTTGGATTTACAAGATTTAGCTATCGAGAAGCTTTACTCTAATCGGCCTATCTACACCGCTTACCGACCGGGCTTGGTATTGCAGTTCTTGTACTTGGTCGTGTCGGGGGGACCCGTGATTGTCCGTTGCAGTCCCTTAGATCGGATCATTGCCATTCACTATCCCGGTGCTTGTTTTGGCCCTGAGAGCTTACCCATCGGATTTGGGCCAACCAGTCGAGGGTTTCCTAGTTTGGTAGAAGCCTATAAAACCACGGATGTGGTTAAGGTGCCCGTCTCCAAGGTGCAACAACTCTATGAGAAAGATCAAGGATTTTGCGATCGCTACAATTTGCTTTTTGAGTTACGCCAAAAATTTCAGTATCACTTGCTCAATTGCAGTACTTATCCGCCCCAGGCAGTCGCTGCCTTATTGCGAGCCTTGATTTATCAAGAGCGAGAGCTAGGCAGTCAACCAGACGCCGCCCAAACCTATAGGTTTGATTTACCCCTTGATTTAATTGCTTTGGCCAGCCAGTTGAATCAACGCACCGTAGAGCAAGTTCTCAAAGGGATGCGGCAAAATGGCCTCATTGAAACGGCCCATTCTAGTGATCTTTCGGGTGATATGATTCGGGTGCTTGATCCAGAAGGAATGAAAGAGATCTACAGCACCACCCGCGATAAAGTATCTTGGTGGCCCCTCAAATAAGGATGTCCGAGACATTTAAGGTAGATTGGTGTGACCCATGAGGTAGCGATCGCACAAGTCTGGGAAGCTGCATCCCAATTAGGCTGGCAGTATGCAGGTCTCACTTGGTCACCTTTGCTCGATCCTAAGGGCAATATTGAGTTCTTGCTGTGGTTGCATCAAAGTACGAGTAAGCCTTCACACCATCCACCCGATTTTATTGATTGAAATGCTCTGCCAAAATATCGACTATTTCAAAGCCAGACCCCTGGATATTGCCAAGCTCACTATTTTGGTAGACCATGGCTATCACCCCGACAGCATCACCCAAGCCCTGCAAGAGATTTATCTTGAGATTATGACTAAGGTACAGTTTGAGCAGTCTGCCCAACCCTCAAAGGCCGAAAAAGAAGCTCAGGGGAAATATCCTAGAGGGGGGCGTAGGCCCCTTTTTTGTTTTTTAGTTTCCTCGCTGTAAGGTATAACCCACCCCTCGAACCGATAGAATCAAATCGGAGCCTTCTGGATCTTCTTTGAGCTTATTGCGTAGACGAGACATGTGAACATCCACAACCCGCGTGTCAATTCTGCCATCAGGGCTATACCCCCAAACTTTTTGTAGGAACTCCAATCTGGAAACGGGTTCACCCAGGTGGTTGATAAGGAGTTCTAGCAAATTAAACTCCAGATGGGTTAATGGGATTCGCTCCTTATCTTTGTAAACTTGCCGTTTATTGGTATCAATTTCTAGATTTCCCACTTGAATCACCCCTGCTGATTTCAGGTGAGGTGAATGAGGTTTAGCCAACCGACGAAGGATACAGCGGATCCGAGATTCCAGTTCTTTTGGAGAGAAAGGCTTCACCATATAGTCATCTGCTCCCATTTCTAAGCCAGTGATGCGATCAGCCACATCAGCAAGAGCCGTCAACATGATAATGGGCACATCTGATTCTTGGCGTAGGGTTTGACAGACCTGATAGCCATTGAGCTTAGGCATCATCACATCTAAAATAATCAAGTCAGGATCTTGATTGTGGACAACTTGTAGCGCTTCTTCCCCATCCGCAGCCGTGATCACCTCATACCCCATCATTGATAGCCGAGTTTCTAAGATCCGGCGAATACTTGCTTCGTCATCAGCGACTAGAATCTTTTGCTGCTGGTCTTTCAAGCGACTTCAGTATCCAGAGACAGACAACTATCTAGAGATCATCAGGTGATCTTGTGAGAGAATTGCAAGCCACTCAGGCTCTTAGGTTGCATCAATTTTTCTAAATATCCCTGACGGCTTCTAAAGTTTGAGTTTAGCAGTTGGCCGTCGGTTCATAGCCAATGTTATGGCAATGTTTAAGTTTCTCCATGCTTGACATATATTTACAAAACTGTTACATTAATTTACATCAACAACACACATGGTTCAACGGAGTCTACAGTCATGAATACCTCTAACAACTTTTTCGGATTCAATCCTTTTGCTGAAGCTTGGAGTGGGCGTTTAGCTATGGTTGGTTTCTACATCGCCATAGTCATTGAGCTAATTACTGGCAAAGGTGTACTGCACTTTTGGGGCTTGATGTAAATCCTCTATCTATGCCTTTACGGATACAGCAACTGCTGTTTCATCTAGGCACCTGAAAAAGAACAATTTCCCGCAAAGCTATAAACAAAGGAGATCCTAAATCATGAATAATCAGCCATCTTTCACGGGTTTCAATACCTTTGCCGAGACCTGGAATGGTCGTTTAGCGATGATTGGCTTATCCCTTGCTGTTATCACTGAAGCACTCACCGGCCAAGGCATTATCGGTCAAGTTGTGGCTTGGTTGACCTTCTAAGCCTGACCTTATTCCCAATCTTACTTTGAACGTTTACATGGCCTGTGGGCACAGACAGAGAGTTTAAAAATCTCTCATTCCTAGCCCACAGGCCATCTCTATTAACCCTTATTATCCAAGATTGGCCGAAGACTTAGAGCAGGGTAAGAAAATCCACTGGAACTGAGGTCACGCTTCGCCTCTACTCAGGTTTCAACTTAGGCGTTGATATTGATGGAGATGCGATCGCCCCATTCTCAACAAGATGCTTGTACACTGCACTTAGCAGTGGATAATTAAACCTTAAAACGTTATGGTTCAAACATTGATCGCCCTTGTTTTGGCCAGTTTGCTGTCCTTGGGAAGTGGTCTTTTTCCTCCCTCTATCGCTGGAGTCGTTACACCATCGCTCTTCGGTGCTTTACCTGGTGTAGCGGGCTTATTGGCTGGTACGCCCCCCAGTAATTTAGGGGTTCATGATGGCCAACTGTCGCCCTGTCCAGATTCTCCCAATTGTGTGGTCAGTCAGAATGGGGATGTAGATCATGGGATCCTACCTTTGACCTACCAAAGCGATCGCAATACTGCCCAAGAAGCCCTTTTGAAAGTGTTGAGCGTGGTTCCTCAAACTCAAGTGATTACCCAAACCGATAGCTATATCCGTTTTGAATCGAGAAGTCGGCTATTGGGATTTGTCGATGACGGCGAGTTTTATCTCCCAGAGGAAGAAAAGATCATCCAAGTACGCTCAGCCTCACGTTTAGGAAAATCTGATCTCGGCGTCAACCGTAGACGCATAGAGCAAATCCGCCTCGCACTCCAGGATTTAGGGGTATAACGGTGGCTAAGCTGTTTTGGTGGATGCTGCCTCTGCTCTGCGCTCTTTTACTAGCGGGCTGTGAGTTGCCCCAAATCACGCCCGAGGCTCGAATTTTCTTAAATTTATCCTTGGATTATTTGGGGGAATATCAATTGCCCCAGACGGAATTTGAATCCACTGTAGTGGGGGGAATTTCAGGGATGGCCTATGATCGCAAGGGAGATCGCATCTATGCCCTCGCTGACGATCGCACCCAGCCCCGGTTTTATACCCTCCATCTCCAACTCGATCAATCTGACCCTGAACACCCCACCATCAAAACCATCAGCGTTGAAGCTGTCACCTTCTTCCAAGATGCCCAGGCTCAACCCTACTCCACGGATCAACTGGATCCTGAAGGCATAGCCCTCACCCCTCAAGGGCAATTGTGGATCAGCAGTGAGGGGGTTCCTAACCAAAACAGTCTTCCTGCCTTGCTTGCCTTTGATCGTCAAGGCAACTGGCAACAGCAACTCTCCCTCCCTTCGCATTTTTTAGCGGCGCTCTCAACAGAGGAGAATCCCAATCCCCCACCCCACGGCATTGATGATAATCGGGGGTTTGAAGCCCTAACCTTGAGTCCAGAGGGCGATCGCGTCTTTGCAGCCATCGAAGCACCGTTACAACAGGATTATCCCAAAGAACCCTCAGAGCGGGGAGTTTATAATCGGCTACTCCATTACTGGATCGGTGAACCCCAGTCTCTGCTCTTATCAGAACACCTGTATCCTATCCAACCTGCGGATATTCTTAAGGGAGTGAATGGCTTAACGGAATTCCTATCCATTGATAATGGGGGCCATTTTCTCAGTCTTGAACGGTCTTATAGCCCTTTAACAGGCTTTGCTGCCCAGCTCTTCCAAATTGCCACAGCCACGGCCACAGACACCTCTAGTCTAGACCGCCTGCCAACCGAACTAACCCAGATCAGGCCTGTGCAAAAACAACCTTTGCTCGATTTACAGCAACTTAAAATTCCCCTGCACAACCTAGAAGGGATGATGTGGGGACCCCTGTTAGCTGATGGTAGCCCCTCCTTAGTCTTAGTCAGTGATAATAACTTTGAACCTGAGCAACCCACACAGTTTTTACTATTGCGTGTGCGTCAAAATCCGCAGCTAGTATCCTAATTTCCAGCCACTTCATGGGCATCGGGTAAGCTTCCAATCCGATCAAAAGGCCAAAAGCGGAAAATAGCTTGTCCCACCAGATCGTCATGAGCCACCAGCCCCCAGCAGCGACCATCGTAGCTATTGCCCCTGTTATCACCGAGAACAAGGTAGTGATTGTTGGGAATGGTTTGAGGAACCTCTAAAAAAATGGGAATGGGTGGATCAATCTCTTTGCTGTCTACTTCATTCGTCTTAAAGTTGTTGCCGCAGGTTTCTGGACTGGGATTATTGGTAGGCTCCTTAGCTGTATAGTTTTCCTGAGTGGGACGGTTGTTGACCCAAACGAGACTGTCTTTAATCTCGATGCGATCTCCCGGAATGCCAATCACCCGTTTGATAAAGGCTTCTTTGAATTTGGCTCGTTTGAGGGATTCTGTGGGGTTAAACACCACGATATCGCCCCGTTCAGGATCGCGGAATCGGTAGGTAATTTTATCAATAATTAGCCGATCATCAATCTGCAAAGTCGGCACCATTGACTCGGAAGGAATATAGCGAGCCTCTGCCACAAAGGTTCGAATTCCAAAGGCTAACAGTAAACTCAAACCCACTGTCTTGGCTACTTCCACCCACCAAGATTCTTCTGGCTGTTCAGTTGTTTTTGGGTGAGGGGATTGGGGTTGCTGCATAAATGTTTCATCAATTCAGACGTTGGAGAATTTTATAGGTACAGGAGTCATTGTCTTAACAAATCCATTTCCCCAGTAAATTGATTTATAGCACAATCCAGTGGAGGCAATGTCTATGCTCGATCATCACTCTAATCTACTGAGCCATTCTTGAAGTGGCTCGCCGGGGCTTTGCCCGCGATCGCCCCAACAGCGTTCGAGTCTGCACACTCAAAGCCTCAAATGCTAACTCATCAAAGCTGACACAACCGAAATATTGCTATTGTTCTAGCCATTCTACCCATTTCAAGACGCAACCAACTCAGGTTCTGTGCCCATGGGGGCTTAATGATGATTATTAAGCCAAAATCATAGGAAAATATGCTAAAAGACCCGAAGAGCCTAGAAGTTTTTATACCGTGCTAAGATGGCAGCAGAGAATTAAATAGCGGTTGTAACTTTTGTTATTCGTATTAACGGAACTTCGTTTTTTCAATTAACAGATTTCCCTGCAAAATTTCGCTCTCTTCATTTCTGAATTTTCTGGAGAAAATCTATGGCAATCTATATAGGTAATCTGTCCTATGACGTGACAGAAGCTGACCTGACTTCTGTGCTTACGGAATATGGGTCAGTAAAGCGAGTTAAGCTTCCCACAGATTACGAAACGGGTCTCCTACGCGGCTTTGGTTTTGTTGATATGGCGGCAGATGCGGAGGAATCTGCTGTGATTGAAGCCCTGGATGGTGCAGAGTGGATGGGGCGGAGTTTGAAGGTTAATAAAGCAAGACCTCGCTAAGTTCGTATGAGGTTCATCCTTAGCCCTCTATCTATGAGTAAAAACACCCTGTTTGTCCCCCTGGCTGTTGCCGTTCCCCCTTACCCTTAGCGTAACTTGCTCTTCGGGCATAGGGGGGACTACAGGTGGGTAGCGCAAGGCATCTAAAATTTACGAATTATTTAGGATCGCTATAGCTTGCTCAAATAACCTAGATTTTTGCAAATCTTACTATAAAAGAGTTCCAGCAAAGTTTAGAAGATTGCTCTAATAAAACTATTGGTTCAGGTTCAAGATGGTCTTGAATTCGTGATCTTGGTTGTTTGATTTAGCAATAGATATACAACTAAATTAAGGGTAACTAACCGAATGAGAACCGTAAAAGAAACGGCTTTAGTTTATTGTGAAAAACAATTTGGTTTAGTGGATGGGAAAACGGCTGCTGGTTTAGTTCGACACTCTGAAATATATACTATTGTTGGAGTTATTGATAGTGCGTTAGCTGGCAAGGATGCAGGGGAAGCATTAGGGGATGGAAAAATAATATTCCCATATTTACCGATTTGTATGAAGCATTAAATCAACTTTCAGAGATTCCAAACTGTTATATCTATGGGAAAGCGCCCTTAGATGCTTGTATATCAATGTCAGAAAGGTTTTTGATCTTCGAAGCCATGTCAAAAGGCATGAATATTATTAATGGCCTCCACCAATTCTTTTCAGACGATCGAGAATTTGTGCGGATAGCCGCTCAGTTTGGTATTCAGATTAAAGATATTAGAAAACCACCTAAATTAGAAGATTTGCATGTTTTTACGGGTCAAATATCAACAGTAACTGTACCAGTAATTGCCATATTAGGGACTGATTGTGCCTGTGGTAAAATGACCACCGCAGTAGAGCTAAACAAAGCCTTAAACAGCCTGGGAATAAAATCGGTGATGGTTGCCACTGGCCAAACTGGCTTAATGCAGGGGGCTAAGTATGGCGCATCGATTGACGCCATGGTTTCCCAATTTGTGATTGGTGAAATAGAGAATGCGGTTGTGCGGGCTTTTGAACTCGAAGATCCCGATATTATTTTAGTTGAGGGCCAAAGTGCAGTCAGCCATCCTGCTTTTATGAGTTCTCTGGGAATTTTAAAAGGAAGTATGCCGGATGGCGTTATTCTTCAACACGTCCCTAGTCGAAAATTCCGATGTGATTTTCCGCAGTTAGTCATGCCGACTTTAGAAAGTGAAATTCAACTGATTGAAGCCATCTCTCAATCTCAGGTTCTGGCCATTACCTTGAGCCACGAAAACTTAGCAGAGGCAGAAATCCCGGACATTATTGCTGATTATGAAGATAGTTTGCGGTTGCCCACGACTGATGTCTTGAACTATGGCTGTCAAAAATTGGTGCAAACGCTAACGGATCATTTTCCCAAGCTGAGTCAAAAAATTAAACGAGGGAGTTGGGCAGTAGCCCCTGTGTTGGCGATACGGTAGGGGCAAATGGATTGATATAGATGAAAGCCTTGCTACCCAGAATAGAAATTTCCTTATCGCAAATCCAGCATAATGCACAGATGCTATCTGAGCTTTACGGGCAAAAAGGTATTGCTTTGATGGGAGTTTCTAAGGCGACATTAGGAGAGCCTGCGATCGCACATGCCATGCTTCAAGGAGGAGTAAAATTTATTGCTGACTCTCGCCTTGAAAATATTCTAAAAATGAAAAATGCAGGCATTTTGACTGAGTTTGTCTTACTGCGAACTGCTTTAAGTCAGGCAGAATGGGTTGTGGCCAATGTGGATATTAGTCTCAATACAGAAATTGAAACGGTGAGCGCCCTTTCCTATTATGCAAAGATGCAGAATAAGATCCATCAGATTATTGTGATGGTAGAGTTAGGGGATCTGCGCGAGGGAATCCTGCCTGGTAATTTATCTGAGTTTATTCAGCAAACCCTTAGTTTGTCTAATATTAATATTATTGGCATTGGCTGTAACTTGGCTTGTTATGGGGGCATCAAGCCAGACAACCAGAATATGCAGGAGTTATCAGCATTGGCTGATGCGATTGAACATGAATTTCAGATTGATTTGAAGATTATTTCTGGTGGGAATTCGGCAAATTATCAATGGTATGAATCGGCACAAAAGGTCGAGAGAATTAATAATCTACGCCTGGGCGAGTCGATTCTGCTAGGGTGTGAAACTGTGAATCGAGAACCTATTCCAGGCTTATATACCAGTGCTTTTAAGCTGATTGCTGAAGTGATCGAATCCAAAGAGAAGCCATCTTTACCCACTGGGGAAATCTGTCAAGATGCTTTTGGTAATGTCCCCACCTTTATTGATCGAGGGATGCAAAAGAGAGCGATTATTGCCTTGGGGAGACAAGACGTACCAACCTCTAGTTTAAAATTGAATCATCACTGGGAAATACTTGGCTCCAGTAGTGATCATGTGGTTCTAGATAGCAAAATGATCATTTAAAAGTGGGGAGCGAGGTCAAATTCAATCTAGATTATGGGGGGTTGCTGGCGGCCATGACGTCACCTTTTATTCAGAAAAAGTTCATAGGCTGCTGATGGTGCGATGCAAGGATCAACCCCTGTAAACTGTAATAGTACAAAGAGGGAACAAGATGCAAACGACGACGCTTCAAAATTTCTTCACAGGTGAGGTATCCGCTGTAGAGTTAGCAGCAGATCTAAATAGGAAAGTGGATGGCTCTGAAAAGAGCAGCGGACATCTACAAATCTTGGGAGAACTTTCAGAAGATTTTGCAGTGACTCCCCAACATCTCATTTCCTTGTGTGATGCTGTACTGATCAACAATTTAGATCCTGCCCTATTAGAGGTGATTGGTTCCTGTTTGATCACCAGCGATCGCTTTACATGGGGTAGCGGAACGCCTCTTGGGGATCTGGTGGCTATAACCGTATACAATTGGTCCTCGCCCGAAGTCAATTATGCCTTGAACCAGGATACTGTCGCTAAGTTCCGTCATCGCTTATTAACAGGGGAAGAAACATTTACCAAAGTCAATCATGGGGATGAAGCAGCCGCAGTCGGTCGGGTAGTTTGGAATACTCTGTCAGCGAGGCCATCATGACCACGGTTCGCCAATTCTATGCCCAACACCCAGAGCTTGCTGTCATTCCCCCACAGCGAGACTGGCCGACGATGTACGATTTGCCCAGTGAAGACCCTGAGGAGCCTGGATTGCCCGACGAATTTCATAACCTGCAACCCCACCTTTTAAGTGCTACGCTGCGCCTGACAACAGTGGCCACGGATCAGATTTTTACAGGCACTGACCTCAACCTTTACTATGACCTAGACCATCCCACCTGGTATAAGCGTCCAGACTGGTTTGTGGTTACGGGTGTTCCTCGATTGTATGCAGGCCAAGACCTACGATTAAGTTATGTGGTTTGGGATGAACAGGTTTCTCCTGCTGTGGTCGTAGAGCTGATCTCTCCTGGAACGGCCATGTCCGACTTAGGAGAACTCAAACGTGAACCTAATGGCACACCTACAAAGTGGCAAGTCTATGAGGAGATCCTCCAGGTTCCTTACTATGTGGTCTTTGACCGCTATCACGATCGGCTATGGGTCTTTAAACTTGTGGATGGCAAATACCAAGTCCAAGATGTCAGCAACTTTCGGTATTGGTTATCTGACCTAGGAATCGGCTTAGGACTCTGGCAGGGAGAATTTCAGGGGATTACTCGAGCCTGGTTGAGGTGGTATGACGCCGAGGGAGAATGGATACTAACGGAGACGGAGTATGAACGTCACAGAGCAGCGTTAGCGATAAAAAGCGCAGAAGCTGAGCGGCAAAGAGCGGAGCAATTAGCTGACCATCTGAGAAGGTTGGGAGTTGACCCTGATTCAGTACTATAAGATCCCTTACCCAAAATGTTTAGATCTCAGACGTCCCTATTATTAGTGTGCTTAGTCGTGATCAGGAATCGAATGAGGTACTACTGTTGAGGGGGATTGTTCGGATCCCAGCGCCAGAAAACCACAAAGGTAGCTTTACTCATGGATTTAGCTTTGACCAAATTAATGTAATAAGTCTTTGTACCCAGATTGATTGCATAAACTGGTCCCCCTCCATACTGACCAATTTGTTTAGGCTTGCCTGCGGTTTGGAAGGCAGGAATTCCTGGGAGTGAGGCTAATACTGCGTCTGGATCCTTGAGCCGATAGTAACGAGGACTATTGATAATTCCTCCAGATGCAACCAAGTTGGGATTAGAGACGATATCAAAAGCTTGAATACTGGCAGGTGTGAAAAATTTCTCTGGCTCAGGGAATTCTCTGGGGCTGGGAATATACTCATAGTTTGATTCCAGCTTAGTATTGATTAAGGCTTGATCTAACTCTCCAAAAATAGTTTCTACTTCTGTGTTGTCAATGGGAGCTTCCTCAGTTGCTGGATCAATTGGCTTCGGATTAGGATTTTTGAGATCGATTGACTGAGATGTTGTAGTGTTTGAGGGGGGTATTTGGGGAGCAGTTGCTTTTGTAGGTGAGCTAACCTTTTGGGGCTTAGGAACTTCTAATTTTTGGCGAGAAGACTGTGATACGGGTCGGGGCTGAGAAGTGGGTCGAGAGCTGAGCAAAGTTTGAGAGGCCGGGGAGTTAAGCTTGAGCTGGAATTTTGGTTGGCGCTTGGGTTTAGCTTTTGTTCGCTTTAAAGAAACAGTTTTAGTGGTAGGAATGTCCTTGATCTGAGTGGTCTCAACCGTTGATGATTGTGGCAGGGGAGTCGCCAAGAGAGCACCATGCATCAGGATTGAGATCAGCAGTAAGGGTGCTTCAATAGTCGCCATAGCAAGAACGATGGGGGAGAAACAGTTTCCTCTGCGCTGGAGGGAACCTGTGGTGGCGCTTGCTGTTGAGGAGGTTTGATCTGAGTAGTCATGGCATGGTTACGTCAATTCAATCTTGCTTTTTGCTAGTTTCCCAAATGATTGAAATCCTCACTCAGTTAAAAAATCATGACACCGCAGGATTAGGAGTAATTCCTACAGGCCGTTATTCACTTGCAAAAAAAAGAAGTTCCTGAGATAGGACTCGTCATCCTTCTCAGGAAGAAACAGCAAAGTGAGAGAGTAAAACAACCTGTTAATTGCTGGCTTCTAGTTTAAGAATATCCGAGATGCTAACCCCAACGGTATCCCGTCCTGAGAAGACACTCCCCGTTTTGCCCTTTTGGAAATTTTGAGTGACTTGGGTATAAGCCTTTTGAGGCAAGGGGATATAGCCAACTTCTGTGGAATATTGAGCAGAGTTTTTCAGATAAAAATTGACGAACTGACGAACTTCAGGACGATTAGCTGCTTTTTTGTTGACATAAATAAAGATAGGGCGGGAAAGAGGGCTATAAGTCCCACTCTCAACTGTTTCTCTAGAGGGTAGGATAGGGCCTTTGCCGTTATCGATGGCCAAAGCTTTGAGGCGATCCTTATTGGCTTCGTAATAGGCGTACCCGAAGTATGCGATCGCACTTTGATCCCGACTCACCCCTTGCACCAAAATATTGTCATCTTCACTCGCAGTAATATCCGTCCGATGATTCTTGTCAACAATCGCTTCATTGAAATAGTCAAAGGTTCCTGAATCCGTACCGGGTGCATAGAGTTCCAGTTTGGCATTGGGCCACTTCGGATTGACATCACTCCATTTTGTGACGGTTCCTTGAGTCTGCGCCGACCACATTTTCTGGAGTTCTTTTACTGTCATACTTGTGATTGTATTTTGGGAGTTAACCACTACAGTTAATGCATCATAAGCAATGGGAAGCTCAACATATTCGATCCCAGCGCCCTGACAGACTTTATGCTCTTCTGCTTTGATCGGACGAGAGGCATTGGAAATATCCGTTTCCCCAGCACAGAATTTTTTGAATCCACCCCCAGTCCCAGAAATACCGACGGTCACTTGAATTTTTCCCTGGGTTTGTTTTTGAAAATCTTCAGCAACAGCTTCGCTAATTGGGAATACGGTACTAGAACCGTCAAGTCTGATCTTACTGGTTTCGGCAACAGCAGACTTAGCTGTGAAAGCAGTTGTGCTGAGGGCGACTGCGAACAACGCAACCGCACCTGTTAAAGTCGAACGATTCAGTTGCATACCTTACTCCATATTGATGAATCTTCTGTGCAGCAGCCACATGCAGGATACCGAAATAAGATTAAGCACAGTTAATGGAACACCTTGTTGTGGTTTATGGAGACGTTATTGTTCGGTTAAGTTGACTCAGGTTCAGCCAGTACAATTAAAGTCAACAAGTCAGGAAGATGATCATGACCACCTTAGAGAGTTGAGGGTTGATTCTGAACCAGTTGTAATATCCCAGGGTTTATTGATCCTGGAGGAGCAAAGACACGCGATCGCCCCCCATATTTCCCATCTGTTTTAATAAGATGGAAATCTTGGCATAGGGCAATTGCCGATCTGCACTGAGGATGATTTTTCCTTGGGGATTGTTGATTAAATAGGTTTGTATCCGCGCAGCCAACTGTTCGAGATTGGCAGGCTGGTTATCTAGAATAATTTTTCCTTGGAGCGTCAAGCCCACCACAAGAGGATTGACTTGCGGGGACTTTTGGCCTTTAGCCCTCAATGGTGTAGAAGAAGTTGGTAGCTGTATCTGCAAAATTTGCTGGCCCGTGAAGGTCATGGAAATGATGATGAAAAATGTCAACACCGACATCAGCACATCTATGAGGGGGACCAGATTAACGTCGGGGATTTGGGAACTGCGGTGACGGTTGCGAAAATTCATAACTCTATTCGATGATTAAAGAAATGCGATCGCCCCCGATGGTTCGCAGTTGATCCAGCTTTTGCATTAAGGCTTCGTAAGAAAGCTGCGGATCGGGCTGCAAAAACACGGTGCCTTGGGGATGCTCCTGTAAAAATAGACGGACTTTCGCTTGTAATTCCTCTGAGGATAGAGGTTCTTTCTTTTGGGAGGCTTGACCTTTGGCATCCAAATTGACCACAAACTGATTCTTAAGGTCTGATAGGGTCATCTCCTGGGTTTGATCCCTAACGTTTTGGCGAAGCTGAACCTCTAGACTTCTCTGTTGACTCAAGGTCATGGAAATAATGATGAAGAATGTGAGTACCGACATCAGTACATCCATGAGCGGTACCAGATTAACCACAGGGATTTGGGACCTGCGGTGACGATAGTGGAAGCGCATCATCCTAGCTACGGGGTTTCAAGGGTAATCGATTCAGATTCTGGCCGAGTCCCTCTCGGTAAGAAATGCTGGTGGCTGATTGCATGGGGTTCGTACCAAACTTGGCGATAGATTAACTCCAATTCGCTGCCCACTTGCGAAAAGGTATCCATCTGACGGGCTTGTAAAGTCACAAAAATCCGCAAAACCAACAAGGCCAAAATGGCAACTACCATTCCCGCAGCAGTCGTCAGCAATGCTTCGCCGATGCCCGCAGCAGCTTTAGTGGCTTGCTCTGTGGTGCCACTACCACCAATATTGAGATTACTGAAGGTGTTAATCAAGCCAGTGACGGTGCCTAGCAAGCCCAAGAGGGGGGCAACAGCAACGATGGTTTCTAGGAGTTTATCGCCTTTATGCATCTTTACAAATTCCTTGTCCCCCGCTGCTTCCAAGGCTAGACGAAAGGTTTCCGGTGACGGTTGATGCAACCGTAACGGCGCTAGCAGAAAGCGGCCAATGGGTAAGAAACGCGCATGTTTAGCAATGGCAGCCGCTTCATCTAAGCTACAACGAGCAGCATCTAAAACATCATGAACAATACGTTGTTCTTGACTCAGGAGCCGTACCCAAAAGATGCTGCGTTCCAAGGCACAGGCTAGGGTCAGCACCGAGAGTCCCCCAATGGGAATCATGACCGGGCCACCCTTGGCCAGAAAAGTGTAGAGCGTGAACACGGTGTCTCCAGAAAGCAGTCGAATGCCTAGAATCCTTGGAAGCAAGAACTCACGAGGTTAGGATAACCGAAACCCCACGCGGAATGAGTTAAGAGCAGGGCAGGATTTGATTAAGTCTGCGTTAATCCTCAAAGGGCTTAACCAAAGCGACCAGAGACATAATCACGGGTATACTCTTGCTTAGGATTGGTAAAGATATTGACGGTATCGTTATATTCCACCAAATATCCCAGTTTACCCCCTTGTTCTGTGGCTTCTGCGTTAAAAAAGGCTGTCTTATCGGAAACGCGGGAAGCTTGCTGCATATTGTGGGTGACAATCACAATGGTGTATTGCGCTTTCAGCTCTTGCATCAGTTCTTCGATGCGCAGCGTAGAGATCGGATCAAGGGCAGAGCAGGGTTCATCCATAAGAATGACTTCTGGTTGAATGGCGATCGCCCGCGCAATGCACAGTCGCTGCTGTTGACCCCCCGACAAGGACAAACCACTTTCCTTAAGCTTATCTTTCACCTCATCCCAAATTGCGGCCTTACGCAGAGAATTTTCCACCAACTGATCCATGTTGCCCTGATACCCATTGATCCGGGCACCAAAGGCAATATTTTCATAAATCGATTTAGGGAAGGGATTGGGTTTTTGGAACACCATGCCAATCCGCCGCCTCACCTCTACCGGGTCAATTTTTTTACTATAGAGATTGACGCCATGAAAAAAGACATTCCCCTTGACTTGGGCTCCAGGAATTAAATCATTGGTGCGATTAAAACACCGCAACACCGTACTTTTCCCACATCCAGAAGGACCAATAAAAGCAGTAATTTGATGGGGAGGAATATCCAGATAGACTTCACGTATCGCTGGAGTAGACCCATAATAGATGGAAACACCTTCCATTTTTAGGGCGGGTTCTTGGGTGTGAGCGTGTGAATCAGAGATCATAGTTGGGTTAGTCATGTTGCTCATCATAGGAGGCTCCAGCATCTCAAACGACGGTCATGCGGATCAGTTCTACTTTAAACCCATCTGCTTATTATCCGGTTAAGGAATAGATGGATTTGATGGATATGGATCAAGGCTCAAAAGAGGGGTGTATCACTTACATTCGTCCTTTTTGGAATTTATTCCGTAAAAGAACGGCGGTGGTGTTCATGAGCAACAACACCAGCATTAGTACAATAATACCTGCGGCGGCGTTGGTATGAAATGCAGGTTGTGGGCGAGAGACCCAGTTGTAAACTTGAATCGGCAAGGCCGTAAAGTCTGTTTGCAGTCCTTCTAAGGACAGAGGTGGCAAAAAGGCGATAAACGTCAAAGCCCCAATGGTAATCAGGGGAGCGGTTTCCCCAATTGCCCTGGATAACGCCAGAATCGTTCCTGTCAAAACACCAGGAATGGCTTGGGGTAAAATCAAATCTCGCACGACTTGCCAACGGGTAGCACCCACAGCAAACCCGCCTTGTCGCAAGCTGTTGGGGACTGCTCTTAAGGCTTCGCGGGTCGCCACAATAATGATCGGCAAGATCAATAAAGCCAAAGTCAATCCCCCCGTTAAGATACTCGGTCCCCCGGTAATGGGTCGCATGAGGCGGGCGAAGACCTGTAACCCCAACAGGCCATAGATAATCGAAGGGACAGCCGCCAGGTTGCCGATGTTAATTTCAATGAGTTGCGTGAAAAAGTTATCCGGCGCGAACTCTTCGAGAAAGATGCCTGAGCCCACACCCACAGGAAAAGCCAGAACCGCCGTCACACAGAGTAACCAAATGCTGCCTACGAGGGCAGATAACAGACCTGCGGTAGCCGGACGCCGTGAGGGGAAACTGCTAATGAATTGCCAACTCAGGCGAGACGCTCCATCACTGATGATGTCGTACAAGAGCAAACATAAAACAAGCAAGCCAATGAAAGTTGCTATCCAAGTTAATTGCTCGAATACCTGATCTAAGGCATAGCGTTTGCTGAGGTTAGGTTGAAAGTCACTGTTGGCAATATCAGGGAGTTCAGAGCCAGAATAGGGGGAGCTACTCATTCATATTTCTCCTGGAAACGACGCACAAACCAGAAGCTAAAAATATTGAGAACAAAGGTCATTAAAAACAACATCATACCTACGGCAAAGATGGTTTTAAAAGCCAAGGACGTAGCAGGCGTATCTCCCAAGCTGACCTGAACAATAAAAGCAGTCATGGTTTGAACAGGCACTCGCGGATCAAAGGTCAGAGTCGGATTGGATCCGGCTGCAATGGTTACAATCATGGTTTCCCCCACCGCGCGAGCCACCGCCAACACGAAAGAAGCCACGATCCCAGACAAGGCAGCGGGTAAAACCACCCCCGTAATGGTTTCTCGTTTTGTGGTACCCAAGGCATAGGAGCCTTGGCGTAAACTTTGGGGAACCGCATAAATGGCATCTTCACTTAAAGAAGCGACAAAGGGCAAAATGGCAATTCCCATCACCAAACCTGCACTGAGACCATTGAAGGTTTTTAACCCAGGGATGAAGGTTTGCAAAATAGGGGTGATAAATAGCAAGGCAAAATAGCCATAAACCACCGTTGGCACCCCTGCCAAAATCTCCAGAGTGGGCTTGAGCCATTGCCGAACGCGTGGGGAGGCATATTCACTCAGGCAAATGGCTGCTAGCAGGCCAACGGGTAGCGCCACGAATAAAGCAATGACGGAGGTCATGAAGGTCGCACTTACCAGCACCCAAATCCCAAACTTGGCATTGGTAAATAAAGGAGTCCATTGTGTTTCGGTTAAAAACCGAAAGATCGGTACCTCACGAAAAAATTCAAAGGTTTCAAAAATTAAGGTGAAGACAATCCCTAAGGTGGTCGCCACAGAAATTAAGGCAAAAGCAGCAAAGATGTATTTAACCAATTGCTCAGACCATTTACTGAGATTCCGCTTGGGTTGCCACATCTGTGCATCTTGGGATCGCGCCAGGGGAGAAGGGTGTGATTTCATAAACCTGGAAATGGGAATATAGAGAGTGATTGCTGGGCAGGGATGCCATTCTCGCCACTAACTAGCATCCTCTACCCGATAAAGATGAGGCTTGAGCAAAGTCTAAAGTACTTCCTCTAATTTAACCCCGACGGTCGATCCCCCAGGGAAAGCGCTACCTGTTTTGCCCTCGGTAACACGAGCGAGAGCCTTTGTATAAATTGCATCTGTGAGGGGGAAATAACCGACTTCTTTGACAAATTGATGATTGTCAGCGGCTAAGTAAAACTCGACAAAGCTTTTCACTTCTGGGCGCTTTAAGGCTGTCTTACTGACATAAATAAAGATGGGTCGAGCCAGGGGTTGATAGGTAGTATCTAAAACAGTTTCACTACTGGGTTGAACACAACCTTCGCCATTTTTAGGATCTCCATCATCAATGCCGATCGCTTTCAATTTTTCTTTGTTTTCTTCATAGTAGGCATACCCAAATAGCCGAGGGCATATTTGTTGCCTTCAATCCCTTGTACAAGGGTGTTATCGTCCTCACTGGCTGTGAAATCCCCTCGGCTTTTGCCTTCTTCACCGACAATCGCATCGGTAAAATAGTCAAAGGTGCCAGAGTCGGTACCAGGGCCATAGAGAGCCAGATCTTCATCTGGGTAAGCGGGATTGATCTGCTTCCATTTAGTAATTTTACCTTGGGCTCCTGGCTCCCACATTTTTTTGAGATCTTCCACCTTCATGCACTCAGTCCAGGTATTTTCAGGATGAACCACCACAGATAAGGCATCGAAGGCGATAGGCAATTCAATATACTCAATGTTTTTTGCTTTACAGGCTTCAGCTTCTTTTTCTTTGATGGGGCGAGATGCGTTGGAAATATCCGTCTCTCCGGCACAAAATTTCTTAAATCCACCCCCCGTACCCGAAACCCCAACTGTCACTTGCACCTTAGAATTGGCTTTTTGAAACTCTTCAGCCATGGCCTCGGTAATGGGGAAAACCGTACTGGAGCCATCAATGCCGATTTTGCCCTCTAAATTTGCGGCTGGCTTGTCGGTGCCGTTGCCAGGGGAGGAAGTAGGCTGCTCTCCACTGGCACAAGCAGATAGACCGGCAACCAGAATAGCTAGGGAAACATAGTGAACTAATTTCATTGATTTGTGCTTCACCAACATAGGTTAATCTTCTCCCTAACCACACTCATACAGGTTGTAGATATTCTACAGTCTGTTGGAGAATATCTGGTTAAGGTTAAGAGA
>JAAUOM010000091.1 GCA_012034865.1 Acaryochloris sp. CRU_2_0
GGCCAATGGCACTCAACGTTCCTCCCCTGGAGGCGCACCCCTCCAGCTCAGAGTCTGAGTCTAGGGAGTCGTGATCGCGGCCATGGATTTGGGGACGGCTGCCGTCAGCACCTCATGCCCGTCAGCCGTAACTAACACATCATCTTCAATCCGAATGCCAATGCCTCGCCATTTTTCTGGCACTTCGGGTTGATCTTCGGCCAGTTGAATGTCTAGGCCAATATATAGTCCCGGTTCCACTGTGACCACCTGCCCAGGCTGAAAGGGTTGCCAGGTGTCTTTGTTTTGTTTATACACCCCCACATCATGAACATCTAGTCCCAGCCAATGTCCTGTGCGGTGCATGTAAAAGGGTTTATATTTTTCTTCCTCAATTAAAGTCTCGACGGTCCCTTGCAGTAAGCCCAAATCGACGAGTCCTTGGGTGAGTACCTTTACGGCAGTGTCGTGGAAGACATTATAGGGTTTGCCCGGTTGAACTTGGGCGATCGCAGCCTCTTGCGCCGTTAGCACCAATTCATACAAGATCTGTTGTTCAGGGGTAAAGCGACCCTGCACAGGAAACGTGCGCGTGATATCGGCGTTGTAATACTCATAACTACAGGCTGCATCAATGAGGAGTAAATCCTGATCCTGGATTTGCCGAGTATTTTCGGTGTAGTGCAAAATGCAGGCATTAAAACCGGAAGCCACAATGGACGGATAAGCAGGACCCACCCCACCCCGTAGCCGAAATAAGCGCTCCATCTCTGCTTGAATTTCATACTCATAGCGACCGGGTTGAGCCATCTCACGCGCTAGATGATGGGCTTCTATAGAGATTTCCACGGCTTTGCGGATCAACGCTAGTTCGGACTCACTTTTGATCAACCGTTGGGGATGCAAGACCGTGATCGGATCTTCTAAGGCGATGGGGCCAATACCTTCCTTGGGAACTTTAGCCAAGAGGCATTGCCAATGATCGAGAAGGGTTTGATTAAAGGTGCGATCGCGCCCCAGCCGATAGTAAATGCGATCGGCTCCCGCTAAATACTGGGGCAGATGCTCATCAAGTTCCGTAATCGGATAAACTTCATCGGCACCATACTCTGCCTTGGCCAGATCTACCCCCACTCGGTACCCCGTCCAGGTTTCCATAAGTGGATCTTTGGGTTGCACAAAGAGTACAAACTGATGCTCTTCATGATGGGGCGCAATCACAGCAACTGCATTGGGTTCATTAAACCCCGTCAAGTAGAAAAAGTCGCTCTCTTGGCGAAAGTTATACTCCACATCACCATGCATGACCGCCATCGGGGCACTGCGAAAAATGGCTGTGCCCGTGCGAATGGTCTCCATGAGTTTTTGGCGGCGTTGGCGATATTCTGCTTGCATAGGGCACTGGAAGGGTAAAGACTTTCTTTACCCATTGTGCAGCAAATCGCCCTAGAGTAGTGCCTTCCTTTGGATTCATGGTCATAAGGAGCTAGCAGATTGGCTGATTAGACGCTCCAAGAGCGATAGATTAGAATAAGGGCATTGTCCATTATCCTAATCCTTACCTCACCGAATTGATATTGGCTACCACTATGATTAAAATTCCCCCCCAACAGGTCGATCGCATTCTCATTTTTGATACTACCCTGCGTGACGGTGAACAGTCCCCCGGGGCAACCCTACATATCGATGAGAAATTGACCATTGCTCGACAATTGGCGCGATTAGGAGTGGATATCATCGAAGCAGGTTTCCCCTTTGCCAGCCCTGGAGACTTTGCAGCGGTGCAGCAAGTTGCCAAGGAAGTCGGCACCGAAGATGGACCCATTATTTGCGGTCTAGCCCGCACCACACCCGAGGATATTAAAACCGCCGCAGAGGCTCTCAAACCCGCCGTTCATCAGCGGATTCATACCTTTATTGCCACCTCGGATATTCACCTAGAACACAAACTTAAAAAGACCCGTCCAGAAGTGCTGGCCATCGCTGAAGAGATGGTGGCCTATGCCAAATCCTTTACGGAGGACGTCGAATTTTCCCCTGAGGATGCGGTGCGCTCCGATCCTGAGTTTTTGTATCAGGTATTAGAACGGGCGATCGCCGCTGGTGCCACCACGGTCAATATTCCTGACACCGTAGGGTATACCACACCTCAGGAGTTTGGGACTTTGATTCGAGGCATTACCGAAAATGTCCCCAATATTGATCAAGCCATCATTTCTGTCCACGGCCACAATGATCTGGGCTTAGCCGTTGCCAACTTCCTCGAAGCCATCAAAAACGGGGCGCGTCAACTCGAATGTACGATCAATGGCATTGGCGAACGAGCGGGCAATGCCGCCCTAGAAGAGCTGGTGATGGCTTTGCATGTCCGTCGTCAATACTTCAATCCTTTCCTAGGACGAGTACCCGAATCGGAAGTGCCTTTGACCCAGATTGATACCCAACAAATTCATAAAACCTCCCGCCTGGTCTCCAATCTCACGGGCATGTTGATTCAACCCAACAAGGCAATTGTCGGCTGCAATGCCTTTGCCCACGAATCTGGGATTCACCAAGATGGTGTCCTCAAGCACAAACTCACCTACGAGATTATGGATGCGCAATCTATTGGCCTGAGGGATAATCAAATTGTCTTGGGTAAACATTCAGGCCGCAACGCGTTCCGCACACGTCTGCAAGAATTAGGCTTTGAGCTTTCCGAACAAGACTTGAATAGAGCCTTTGTCCGCTTCAAAGAACTGGCGGATAAAAAGAAAGAAATGTGCGATCGTGATCTAGAAGCCATTGTTAAAGACGAAACACAGTCGCAAGTTTTAGGCGGCTTTCGCCTAGAGCGGGTGCAGGTTTCCTGTGGCGATCATGCTTGCCCCACGGCCACCGTCACCCTCTGTACCCCCGACAATCAAGAACTCACCGATGCAGCCATTGGTACGGGACCTGTAGATGCGGTTTATAAAGCCATTAATCGCGTTGTCAATGTTCCCAATCGGTTGATTGAATTTTCAGTACAATCGGTGACAGGGGGCATTGATGCCATCGGGGAGGTAACGATCCGCTTGCAGTATGAGGACAAGATTTTTGCTGGCTACTCTGCCAACACCGATATTATCGTGGCGTCGGCTCAAGCCTATGTCAATGCCTTGAACCGTCTGTATGCTGCCACGCAGCAGCAATCACCTTTCTCTTCTTCAGACAGTGATCGTTTAACAGAGCAAACGGTTCATGCTTAGAGTAGTAGCAGGCTAATCCTTGTCCTCCCAGCCAGGGATTTAGACGGCTAAAGCTCACTTGAGAAGCAGCGCTATCTCCTTCCTATGACAACCCATCCTTCTTCATCCCCCAACGCTGAGGTGCAGCAACAGTTGGAAGCTGCTTGGCGTGAACGCGATCAAGCCCAAGAGAGTGCCCATCGTTGGCGACGCCTGTACGAAGTCGAAGCCCAACAACGCCAAAAAGAGGCTGAGATTGCCGAGGCCACGATTAAAGCCCTGCGAGCTGAGATTCAGCACCTTTGCCAATTTTCAGCTCAGGGTGCCCCGTTACCGATCTCCGCTTTAGGAGAAGCTTTGACACCTGGGGCATCGAATTCCGTTGATTATCTGCGCCATCAAATCAGGGATCTGATGGCCGAACGCGATCAATTGGTGCAATCCTTAGCTCAAGAACGACAGAAACATGCCCAAACCAGAGAAAACCTGATCAGTGCCTTAGGTGATGCCTTAGGGGTGCAGCAACCCCGTTCTTTAGCTCTCTCTTCCCGTGCAGGTGAACGGGCAGGAGCCATCATCCTTAAAGATAGAAATGCGAAGTTGCTGTGATGCCCAGCCGTCAAGGTTTCTCATCTGTGATTCCATTACCTTGGGGTTCTGAGGTTGGCTAAAGGAGAGTCAAGAATTGCCGATGCGATCGCACTTTCCTGCAATTCCTTACCGATGAAGACCAGCTTCGTTTGTCGAGGTTCCTGGGGTTGCCAAGGGCGATCATAAAAGGAATCCAATCGTGAACCAACGCCATGAACCACTAAACGCAGGGGTTTATCAGGAACGGCAACAAACCCTTTTATCCGATAAATTTCATAGGTTGCCATCAGGTGTTGCAGCTTAGCTAGCAAATCATCGACCCCGAACGGCTGATCCACCAAGATTTGGATGGCGTTAATGGTCTGATCATGCTCATGGTCTTCTTCCTGGTCATGATGGCTAGGACGGGACTCCAGATGATCTTCAACGGCAGCATTAAACCCTAGAAGCAACTCAGGATTGATTTGACCCCCATGGCAGGGCAAGACTTTGACACCGGGGGGAAGCTGTTGACGCAACCAGTTTTGGACTCGCTCTTGAGTACCGGGTTCTACACAGTCTCCCTTGGTCAGCAGGACTAAATCGGCGCAGGCCAATTGATCCTCAAAGAGTTCTGCAATGGGGGTTTCATGGTCGAGGCTGTCATCGGCTTGGCGTTGGGCTTCTAGGGCATCCAGGTCACCTACTAACTGACCTGTAGCGATCGCAGCACAATCCACCACCGTAATCACCCCATCCACGGTTGCCCCAGTGCGAATTTCTGGCCAGCGAAAGGCTTGTACCAAAGGCTTCGGCAATGCCAGTCCCGACGTTTCAATGACAATGCCATCGATGCGATCGCGCCGTTGCAAGAGGGTTTGCATGGTGGGTAAAAATTCCTCTTGCACCGTGCAGCATAGACAGCCATTGGTTAATTCAACAATCCTACTGCTGGTTGCTTCGTCTTCATCACAGACTTGACAAGCGCGTAAGAGATCGCCATCAATGCCCACTTCGCCAAACTCGTTGACGATCACGGCGATGCGACGGCCTTGATGATTTTGGAGAAGATGCCGAATCAGGGTAGTTTTCCCAGCACCCAGAAATCCGGTAATCACCGTGACAGGAATTTTATGCATGATATGAAAAGTTCTCTAAGGTTGATTTAGCCTAAGACCACGGCACTGAGGAATGCCAGACCCATACCTGCGATCGCAAAACCAGCAAACCTTAGAGGGAGGTCAGGCTGTGCAGACGGGGCATTCTGGAGAGCTTGTCCACAGCGATAGGCAAAGGCTGCGATTCCCAGTTGAATCAAGGAGAAACCCACCAAATAGGCCAGCAAAGGCGTCATCTCCGCCCCAATAATGGCTTCTCCATAGGCATACCCATGAAACAGACCTGCCAGACCCGCCAGGCCGGTCGTCAATCCCAGATGAGGCTGTTGCTTTAGCGCCAACAACCCCCCAAAAACCAGCACAGACGCAGAAATAAAGGCTTCTGGAGCAGGTAAATTCCAACTCTGTAAATGTATCCCCGTGCCCAACACAGCAGTGCCGACAAAGGCTAAGGGCACCCAAAATCCTTGGCGCAGAACTGCTGCCAATAAACCCACAGCAATCACAAAGGCTAAGTGATCAATGCCAACGACCGGATGGGCTAATCCTGACAAAAAGCCTTCCCAGAAATTTTTGGGTGTCTGGCCACCCATGGCATGGTGGGCATGAGCCGCACCATGAACACTGACAAGGTAGACACTTGCCAATACAGCGATCCACAAGCTGCGTTGCCACAGCCATTGACCCCATTGATCCATCGAAAAACTAAAGGATTTTGCCACTCTCTGTACCTCGCAGATGTATTGAACGTGGAACTTAAGCATCGGTGGGCATCCTGACTTACAGGCATTGCCTGCTTACAGTTGCGGGACAGTGTTGGACTTTCACCAAGCTTTCCCCATTGTTTTAGTGGCTGCTCCCCACTAAAGCCGATGTGACCCTCAGCGTATCATGAATGAAACGTTAAATTAATTTTCGATCAGCCCCAAGGCTATAGTTGAGACAAGAGAGTTGATCTCAACTTGGAACTCCTTCCTTTCACTCATCTTCCTTGTCTACCTATTGCTTGTGGGGGACTGTATGCGCTGCCAATGGCTCTGTGAGTATTCACTATCAACCGATGATGAAGAGCGACTAGAACAGTTTTTCGGGGAAATACAGCGAGAATCCAATTTATTTTTGGGCTATCCCTGCAATGGCATCTTTGATTACTCACCGCTGCTCAAATTTCTGCAATATCCCATTAATAATGTTGGTGATCCTTACTTACCGAGTAACTATCACCTCAATACCCATGCCTTTGAATGTGAAGTCCTCGAAATTTTTCAAGATCTCACCCAAGCCCCTCCTGGCAGTACCTGGGGCTACATCACCAATGGCGGGACTGAAGGTAATCATTATGGTCTGTTCTTGGCGCGGGAGTTAATGCCCGATGGCATTGTCTACTATTCTCAGGATGCTCACTATTCCATCGATAAAGTCTTGCGGTGTCTGGGTTTACATAGCATCATGATTCGCAGTCAAGCTGATGGCTCAATGGACTTGGAGGATCTGCGAGAGACCTTGCGGATTCATCGAGATGTGCCCGCCATTGTTTGTGCCACCATCGGCACCACGATGAAAGGAGCGGTCGATGATATTGCTGGCATTCAAGCTATCTTTCGGGATCTGGCTTTGAAACGTCACTATCTTCATGCCGATGCCGCTTTAGGGGGAATGATTCTCCCCTTCATCGATCATCCCCCCCCCTGGAACTTTGCTGCGGGCATCGATAGCATTGCCATTAGCGGCCATAAGATGATAGGTTCTCCGATTCCTTGTGGCGTCGTCTTAGCCAAAAAGACCCACGTTGATCGGATTGCCCAGAGTGTGGAATATATTGGCACCTTAGATACGACCCTGAGTGGCTCTCGCAATGGGTTAACTCCCTTGTTTTTGTGGTATGCCTTGCACACGATTGGCGTGGATGGTTTTAAGCGAATTGTGCCCAACTGTCTGCACATGGCTGACTATGCCATTGCTCAACTCAACGGTCTGGAACGCAACGCTTGGCGACATCCCTATTCCAATATTGTCGTCTTTGATCGACCCTCCCCTGTGGTAACCCAGCGATGGCAGTTGGCCTGTAATGGCACCCTTACCCACCTGATTGCCATGCCCCACGTCGTCAAAGAACAGGTGGATCAACTCATTGCCGATATTCAGGCCCTTGAACCCCAACCTGAATCCTCTATATCTGAGATTCCTGTCTGTGAAACGGTGCTGGGCGGAACCAATGAAGAAATTACCCTCGTCGGGTCTGCCGAAGATCATTTGCTGACGCAAGTCTCCACTGCCCTAGCCTCTGCGGGGATATCCATTGAGGATTTTACTGCGGTTAAAGCCGCAGGGGGTAGCATCATCCATATGCGAGTTAATGATCGGGAGCGGGCTTTACAGATTTTGAATGAACACCTGGATATTGGCCGCTGTTATGGTCAATCTCGTCCGTTCTCTAATGAAGAAGCAACTCAAATACTGACCCAAGTCAACTATCACACGGTGAGTCAGGATGCCCTTTTAGTCAAACTCGTGGATAAACCTGGAGCCTTAGCCGAACTCATGAAAAATGTCGCCAACATGACATTGCCTTTCGCAGTGTACGTTTGGTTTGGCGCGGACCAGGGAGTGCCCTAGTGGAAATTGCTTCTGACCAACGTCCACAATTGGAAAACCTGCTGGCCGATCAAGTGGTGATGCAATAAGCGACACTGTTGGCAAATTATTGCTTTCCTATGATTATCGTAGATCACCTTCTATTGCACACGGATAAAAGTATTGCAGTAATTGATTTGAGGTGCGATCGCTAGCTAAATATGCTTTACTTTTAGATATGACATATAAAGCGCTGCTATGCTGACAGCATATATCACAACCGCAATGCAGCGGGCGATTTACGAAGTTTTAGAAGATGATGGAACTATACTTTGGTTCCATTCCTGAACTAGCAGTTGTTTGGGCAAATACTGAAACCTACGCAGTTTTTAAGTCTCTCCCGGCGTTGACGGCGTAAATCGGACTCAGCCATGATAACGAGTTCATCCAAAGTAGTTTCAGGAGTTTTGCCGTAATGCTCGAAAATACAGCAGTTTTTAGATTCATAGAGTATAGCAAAAGCTTGTACAGAGGGGAAAGTACTGGGACTACTGTGCCTCATATGCTTGAAATATGCTGTATCCCGCTCTGTTGCTGATTCTTGCCTGCAAGTTATAGCGGTAAATACTGAACATGATTGACGAAATCCTCTACGTTACAGATTTTTGCAATCAATTCTAGATCACGAACACAATCCCCAATACTGCTGTTTTGTTGGTGAGCGTAAATAACGCCAAGGAAAATTTTCCCTACCTGCTGACACTGATTTGCGATTGCTAGCAGATCATCGTCCCTGGAAAACAACACCCGCTGTAGTTGTGTGGCTCGATCTAAAATTTGCGGATCGGATAGACCTGCACAGTTATCGTCTTGAACTGTTAGAACATCTATGTTTCTAAGCCGTAAACCAGATGTAATTTGTCGAGATACATTTTCATCCATGTAGAGCTTAATGCTCACTGCAAAAGCCCTTGAGATCGTAGTTTTTCAGCGACAGGCGACAAGCTTGATCCTTGCCTCAATTTTTCAGCAAGCTCGTAACGACGTTGCATATCTGTATCCAATTCGTCTTTGTGATCCCAATAGTAGGCTAATGCAGAGTAAATCTTGCCGAGAGCAACATGAGGATATTGAAAATGTAGCTCTTCTGGACTCCAACCATAGGCAATGTAAGAGGTGACTAACTCAACAACTTTCATTGTAGTTCCAGCAATTAGTGGAACGCCATTTTCATTAAGCTGAACGTGTTTGTACTCAGTTGCGGCGAGTGACATAGATTGAGATAAACGGATTAGCTAGTTTGCTTCAATAATAAGCGATCGCCGACTCAGTTTGCCAGTGTTTAGGGGCGATCTGTATGATCTTGAGTTCTAGACAAGAGTCTTCGCCGATTTTCATGTTTACTTTGTAGGCGCTCAATGTTTTGTTTGGCCACCCCAGCAGGTAGCAAAGTCAAAAGTACTGCCCAAAGCTGCAATCCAGTCAGCATCCCCAGCACAACATACGAAATACCTCGAATCAGCCTATAATGAGCAATAAATATAGAAATCTGTTGAATAATAGGTGCAAGAATGCCAATTAAGAGAACAGCAATAAGAATTGCCGTTGAATAGATTAGAGGTGATAGTAGTTTATGTACTTCCTTTGCCTTATCTGTAGTTTCTGATTTGAGTGTTCTTCCTAATAATTCAGATAATGCTTCAGGATAAATGAGCGCTATCCATGCACCCATAACACCGAAACAATCGATGCAGTATTTCGTAATGCATCGTACAAAGGCCATTGTTTGTCAAAAGGGATATTCTGACCAAAATAAAATAGCACTAAAGCAATTGGAATTATTAAGAGGATTTTTGCTAATCTTCTTAGGATATATCTAATGTAGTGTAGAGCTTTCCGCATAAGTGTCTAACAAGCTAAAAATTTTCTCCTGATGTTCTAGCAACTGCTTCAGAAGAGACCTAGCATCTACAATTTCATCATTGACTCTCCTTACATTTAAAGGGAAATCATTTCTGGCTAGAGAGTAACTTAACCAATGTATTTTTTCTTCTCCTCTAAGCTTGAAGCCTATGTCATCCCACTTGCTATCATGCTCTTTCTCATTCCAAAAACGAATTATTTCATCAAGTTCTTGTGCTGATGGAGTATGGTTAACTGTGAACTTAAAACGGTGTTCGAACTCTTCATTTGGCGGGCTATGATCGCTGATACCTATCGTTTGAATCAAGCGTTGCCATAATTCTCTATTTTGTTGCACAGAATGTCTAAGTGTATCTTTTCGGATTACTTGACGGATTTCTTGTGAATTGTTTCTGATGTAGTCATACTGACCAACTCGCTGATATGGCTTGGAATTAAACTGAGGATATAGATCCTGACACACTTCATGGCTGCTTGTCTTCTGGTATCCTAGTATATTTATACTATCACTATCAATGATAGTTTGGCTAGCTACATGCTTGCTGAACGTAGCTAGATAACTCCTCAAGTAGACTTCTAGACTCTGTCGTCCATTGAAGTTGTGTTGGAATTGAAGGGTAGCAAAAGTGTCTTTATTGGGTACAAACCAAAAGTACGTAGCGTAGCCAGGAATATAGTCTTCGGGTATTTTAGTAAGATTCACTTCAGGATTGCCAACTGGATCAAGTCCTCTGACAGAAGCTACTTTGCCTTGCGAACTTGGTGATTCATTCCAAGTAGTTAACAAGTAGGTATTACTGCTAGCATCTCTAACCAGATCAAAGCAGAAAGTTCGATATGATACCCTCTCACTTTTGTCTGATACTTCATAAGTGCAAGTTTGACCAAGCTTCATATCCGGTTGAAAAGCCCATTCTCTTAAATCATCCAAAATTTCGGCAAGATCTCCAAATTCTGGATTATCATGACCACGTCTGTAATAACCAAATCGATCAATGTTATAAAAAGTAATCTTACAGTTTTCCATAGAGGTTAGTAGCTTAGTGCCTGCCTGATTATAGCGAGAACTACTGGCCTTCTATTTGTCAGTGGCTGCAAGTTCTTTAAACTTCAGAGCGCTATTACTTCTGATGTTCAAAACCCCGACCATTGTCTTTGTGCATGTTTATGATTGTTTACTCTTCTAAATGACAAAAATAGGGGTGATTGCTCTCAGGCAGAAAAGTTGAAGTGCGATCGCATCCCTCAAATCATGAACCACGAGTACCGCAGCGATCATCGTCATCTGACCCCCTAAGCTACACTGAAAGTCATAGGCAATTGGGAATGATTAGGACTTAATTCATGGCTGACTCAGCAAGCCTCCTGCGACATAGCCAGTTGTTAAATCGGTTGGTCTTAGACCGCCAGACAACCGAGGCATTAGGCCGCATTGAGACGGTGTGGATGCACCCCCCTGCCCATCGGGTCATGGGGTTTATCTGTAAACCAGGATTTATGAGCAAACAGCGTTATGCGTTTAACCTCAAACAGCTCTATCGTCTAGGAACTGAGAGCATTCTTGTGTCATCCAGGGCGGCGGAAACAACCCTCAAAGAGGTCAGACTTCTAGAAACCCTGATGGGTCATGAGGTATGGACTGATGCGGGAGAAAATCTGGGTCGCATTGTCGATTGCTTATTTGATCGCAAAACGGGCAGTATTACGCATTACCTTTTGAAATCCGGTGGTTGGCGAGGGTTTACCAGTGGCATTTATCAATTGTCTCCCTTGGCCATCATGAGCTTTGGCAGTCGGCGGATTCTAGTCACCGCCAGCGCCAGCGAGAATTTGCCACTGTTCCAAGAGGGGCTGGAGGAGCGAATTGCCCAGACGAGCGATCGCATCAAATCAGGGTACACCCAAGAACTCGAATCCTTAACTTCCCGCGCTCACAAGTTGACACAACAAGCCGAAGAACAGTTACAAAAACTCACCCAGCAAACCAGTCAGAAGGTAGATTCCTTCACTCAGCAAGCCAATCACAAGAGCGAAAATTGGGGGCAGCAGGTTCAACAAGGTTCCCAAAAATGGGTGCAACAAGCCAAACATCAGGGTCGCACCCTCTGGGAACGGGTGGAAGATGGGGCGTTTAATCTGACGGAAGACTGGTCTAACCCTCTGCCTCCGGAGGATGAACGTCAGGGTTATCCTCCGGAGGCCAACCGCGATCTAGAACAACTGACCCAGGATCAAACTGTGATCAAAAACATCCCCCTTGAGGATTTAGAGGATGATCAACCTTGGATCTGAGCCGGGTTGCCAGCTAATTCGCCAGCCTGAACCGGAGTTAATGGCAGGTGATCAGCAAGCCAGAGCCTACGCTGAAGCTGACTTCGAGGAACCCCATAATCAGTTTATTCAGTGTTTGCAAACTGCTTTGCCTTCCTTACCCCTCACAGGAACCGCCCTAGATTTGGGTTGTGGGCCTGCCGATATTGCCTTGCGCTTTGCCCATGCCTTTCCCCGCTGGTCTGTAGACGGTTGGGATGCTTCTGAGGCTATGCTCCTCTACGGCGATCAGGCCGTGGAACGGGCGGGTCTACAAAATCGAGTAAAGCTCAAAAATGTCTATTTACCGGTACAGGATCCGCAGATCAAAAGGGAGACAAAGCACTACCCCCTAATCTTTGCCAATAGTTTGCTCCATCATTTAGCGGATCCAATGGTGTTGTGGACAGAAATTCAGCGTTGGGCGATGACAGGGGCTGCCGTGTTTATCATGGATCTGTTGCGACCGGATACACAAAAGCAGGCCACTCAGTTGGTGGAGCAGTACGCCCAGAATGAACCAGAGATTTTACGGCGGGATTTTCTCAATTCTTTGCTCGCAGCTTATCGGCTGGATGAAGTTGTTGCTCAACTGCACCAGGCTGGGTTAGGTCAATTACAGGTACAAGTGGTTAGCGATCGCCACTTCATTGTTTGGGGCGAAGTACCCTAACGTGAGTTCTATCATGGCAATATTCTCGGTTTGAATTTCAGGTGAGAACAGTGTCACTTTTCTGGCTATTAAAATTCTTCTCTCACCTATTACTTCCGATCACACCCCTATTTGGCTTGTTGACAAGCCAAATAAGTTGCTTTTACCAGTTCAAGATCATCAACATCTGAGACTAGAGATTGGGTTTTGGAGCCTAGCAAGTGACGGATTTGGCTGGCCAGTTTGATGGTGATTTGAGATCGCATCCCCACCGCCAGATGAGATCGGTAGCCCAGAAAATCCCGCAAAGTTAAAAACTGATCAGGGGTGAGAACGTTTAGATTGGTGCGATCCATCAACGTTTCGGCAATTTGAGCCGTCTGAGGCGAAACTCAAACCGATCTGGGATGGGTTGACCGCCTTGCTGGTTCTGAATCACTAGGGTACCCGCCACTAAATCCCCTAAACGTTTCTCGGATTTAGTGATGCCAATCAGCAGCACCCCTACAAAAAAGAAACACACATCTACAGTACCCAGTAAACTGCGAATACTACTTTCCTTTAGACCCACGGGCTGACCCGTATCTCGAACAACGCGGATTTTGGCCAGTTTTTTACCCGGTGTTTGCCCTTTATTTAGGGTTTCAAAGGCAATGAAATAGCTATTGGTGAGGGCAAAAGTCGACAAAGAGGCGATCGCTTCTACCCACTGATCCAGATCCCCGCTGGAAAAGGTAGTGAACGCATTAGTAAGAATAGGAAGCAGAATCGTCAGATAAAAAACGGATCCAAAATACCAAAAGAGAAAAATCCCCACCCATAACAGAATTTGGTCTATGACCCAAGCTAAGGCTCGGCTGCCAATTCCCCCTAACGCCAAATCCAATTCAATACTTTCTGGGGTTTGCAGAATCACCCGTTGTAAGTACTGCTGAGGGTTAGTGGTGACGATTTCTAAGTCAAAGGTTAACCCTTCGTTTCGACTGCGTAAATCATAATAATTGACAGCCTTTACGGATTGATAAAGGGGGAAAGCCAGAACAATCAGGAATAAAACTGATAAAAATCCAAAAATAGATAAAAATCCACATAGTATCAGGGGGGGTACTAGCATTGAGCCACTAATCAAAGCCACGGCTAAGGCTTCCCGACCTTGGGTACGGGTGAGTTGCCAGCTTCTGCGAAGGGCTTGAATGGCAGTGACCTCTTCTAAGGCAATGATGACATCAAACAACCACAGGCGAGCCACGAAATAGCTAAAGAATAAAATGATCCCTAGATAAAACAGCAAGATCAAAGCTATGATTGCAATCCAAGTTAAGACGGTACTGCCTGAAAAGTTGTTCTCTCGGATCAAAAAATCGAGGATATCCCCTTGGCGAAATGACGAAAAAAATAGCCCAGCGAATAGACCCAGGATAAAAACAAAACCCAAATACAGACCGATGAGAATGAGCCAAAACAACAGTTCGGCTCTCAGATAGATCCATGTCCTAGGGAAAATCTGCCGTTGAACGTTTTCCTTAGATTCGGTGCGGTTGATGAGCTGGTTGAAGATTAAACGCGAGAGGATCCCGCCCGTTGCTGTTTTCCGACCCCGTCCGTAGGCCAGTAGCGGTAAGGCAAAGAGGCCAGCAAAAATAATGAGGGCTTTATCCGTCAGACCCAGAGATTGTCCAAGGAGATATCCCAGACCCCCTAGAACACAGGCTCCGAGAAAGCACAGAAAAAACCACAGGTAAGATTGCAAACTGGTCGTGATGTAATCGTCACTTTTGACTCGAAAGACTTGCAGGGCCACCGTGACAATGTTACCAGCCGTGAGAGCCGAAAGGAGACGATGGACTCCGGTCGGCCTGTGGCGATCGCCCTGGAAATTTTCAGCCATAGGGATGCTGCATCAACTGCTGGGATTCAACTGGTTTGCTGGCGCAACTTTTCAGCATAGCGACGGGCTCGAATATCCGCTTCGCTCATCACCTGCTCTAGACTGTCTAGGATTTCTCCCGGTCTATTTTCTAAGACCTTGGTCGATAAAGACACTCGGCCTCGACCTGGATCGAGGTCCAAAATAATAGCCTTGATCGGTTCCCCTACTTTGAGAACAGCGTTTAAGTTAGGGATAAAATTTTGGCTGACTTCTTTGATGTGCAGTAAGCCTGTGATCCCCTGCAACTGGACAAAGGCCCCAAAGGGTTTGAGATCGGAAATGGTACCACTCACCAACTGGCCCATTTCTAATTCTCCAATTCGGCTGGATTGTTCTGCCATCCGGTTTGACAACACCAGTTTCTTGCGATTAGGATCCACTTCTAAAAGGCTCACCGTGAGCTGACTTCCAACCAGATCCTCTAGGTGATCGCGGCTGAGCAGGTGCGATCGCGGAATAAATCCCCGCAACCCTTCAACATTGACGGTGACCCCACCTTTATTGACCCCGGTGACCGTCACCTGGATACTTTGATGATCAGCTTGTAATTCTAGTAATCTAGACCAAAGCCGTTGCAGTTCAAGGCGGCGCAGCGATAGGGTAATTTGACCATCAGCGTCTTGACCCTTAATGATCACAAACTCTCGTTCTTCATCTAGGGGAACCAGCTCTGCCAGGGGCAATGGCCTATTCAAAGCAGCCTCTTTCTCGGGAAGGAAGGCAGCAGCCTTACCACCAATATCAATATAGACACCATCACTTTCGTAATGAATGGCTTTCCCCACTACAGTTTGGCCAACTGCAAAAGCATAATCGTGTTGAGCAAGTGCCTGAGCAAAATCGTCTGCGGAAAATGACAAGGTATCGTCCAAAGGGTCTACAACATCTCTAGCTACGATCTTATAGCAAGCGATTGATGGACGAACACTAAATTTTTTTGAGGCTTTCAGCGTTTGCACTCCGGAGGGTAGGATTTCTGCCCTTTAAAGACAATAAACAATGGATTGGGCTTGCCCTTAATGTCGAGACCCACGAATTAGGACTACCCTAATTTTGGCCAATTTCAGTAATGGCTTGCACAATGATCTGATGCTCTTGCGCCTGAATGCGGGCATGCAAGCTGGCAGCGGTATCCTCAGGATAGACGGGCACGGCGGCTTGGATGAGAATGGGACCACTGTCTACTTCTAAGCGAACCAAATGCACGGTGCAACCTGAGATTTTAACGGTATGAGCGAGGGCTTGCTCCACAGCTCTGATTCCTGGGAAACTGGGCAATAAGCTGGGATGAATATTGATCATGCGATCGGGAAAAACGTCGATCAAGACCTGGGTCACTCGGCGCATCCAACCCACCATGATCACCCACTCGACCTCGGCAGCTTGGAGAAGGTCAGCTACCTGTTGATCAAAAACTTCTCGCTGGGAGAAGTTTCGATGGTTGACTAGATGGGCAGCAATTCCTCGTTCATGGGCACGTTTAGCCACAGGTGCATCTGGATTGTTGTAGATCACAAGCTGGATTTGGGCTGCTAGCTGTTGGTGGGCAATTGCATCAGCGATCGCCACAAAATTACTCCCCGTGCCGGAAGCCAATATCCCTAACTTGATAGGTGGAGATTCCCCAGATGGTCGGGGGGCTGATAAGGCTGGTGGTGATACTAAAGCTGGAATTGCTGAGGATAGGTCAGCAGGGCGGTTGTTCATAGCCTTCAATTGAGCCACGGCAAACGGAGGTCAGTTGCTAAGAGGTAACCCGTCAATCTAGGAAACGGCACCCTTGATCGAGATCTACCGATTTGGAGTCTCAGGTTACCCATCAAGGTTTGGTATTTCGCCATCGGTATAACAGTGCAGGCAGATCGAGTTTAATATTTTTGCGGGCTGCCATGGCGTCGGTGTCAGTAATGTCGGACAAACAGGTTTTGGATAATTCTGCGATCGCAGCATCTAACTTAGGAGGGAATGGCAGGTTAGGTTCTTTGCGATCAGACAACAAATGCTCAAGCACCTGCTTCATTTGGGAAACGGTTTGGTCTGCAGTCAAACATCGATCTTTCCAATGTTGAACGGCTGTTTCATATTCACTGGCTTGCTGAGCTTGATGCAGAATTTGCTCCTGCATCTCAGCCACTTGCTGCTCCAACTCTTCAGAACGGCTTTGCCAGGATTGCGCTTTCTCAGCAAATTCCTGGGTTGAATGTTGAAATTGGGCTTGTACAATCGACTGACTAGAGAGCTGAGTTTCCAGGTCTAGGATGGTATTTTGGGCTTTCAACAAACTGGTACTCAAACTCTGAATGGCTTGATTTTTGTGAGAGTCAGACTTATTGGCATTTTGCAAAGCAGCAATAATCTCCTGCTGATGCGTATGACTGACACGAGCCTCATGCAATTGCCCCTCTAAGACTTGGAGGGTTACTTCACTGTCTCGCAGTTGAGTCCGTAAACGTTCTGCGGTCGTTTGGGCAATGATGCGCTGTTGAGTCTCATGGACAGCCGTCTCCTGGGAAGATTGAATCTGAACAGACAACCGCTCCGTTTGATCCTGCAAACGATCTAAGGCTAAGTGTTCCTCCGCAACTTGGGTACGAAGGTTTGCCAACTCAGCATCTTTTAGCTGAATACTGGTTTCTCGTTCGGCTAGATGTTCACTCAGCTCAACTTTGGACTGTTGGAGTGTTTCTAATTCTACTTGCAATTCTTGTCGGTTCGCCAACTGATTTTGCAAGGTGAGTATAGCTTGTTTTTGAATGTGCGAGAACTCCTCCGTCCTTGCCAGTTGTTCTTCTAAAAAAGCTTGATCAGCCAACTGTGATTTCAATTCGTCAATATAGAGTTGGCATTGCTCTAAGGCTTGTTCAAGCAGCCAAATCCGTTGTTGAGGGCTATCTTGTTCTGTAGTTCTATCCAAGGTAATGGGCTTTAGCGATGTCCCCGGGGATGCTTGGGTTGTTACCAAAGATTTCTCCCAACCTTCAGAGGTAGGAGGCTGTTTTTCTACTTCAGCCGAACTTTGATGTTCCCAATTGATCTCCAGTTGCTCTGTCAACGTAAGACTCCCCGAGATGACAATTCCTTGGTGCAATCTATTGTGAAACAGTTTAACAGGCGACTTGTAAAGCCTTCGATAAGCTCACGCTTTTTTTAAATTGTGTTTAAAGCTGCCTCGACGGGAAGCCCCACACTCTATCCGCTATCTGACGACCGTTTCTCTAGACATTACGCAAACTATCGGCCTAACCTTAACCAGGCCGCTCAGGGGTAGGGGCATCATTTAAGAACCAACGATGCTCGACTCGTCGCTCTAAACGGTGACATTGATCTTCTAGATTTTTTTGATGCGCCAAGGCTTTGCGTAGAGAAACAACAACCTGCTGAGCCTGAGCATATTCTCCTGACGTAGGGTTAAGGGCGGGCAGGGTTTGTCGCTCTAGAATTTGGAGCAAGATTTTATAGTGGACATGTGAAGGCAGAGGAACTATCCCCATAACAACCTGCATATAGAAAATTAAATCTCAAACATTTGGTGTTCACAGATGAGATAAACCATCTGTGAGACAAGACAACTGGGCGTGTCAACAAAACTCAAGGGAAAAGTGATGAAATCTTGTCTTGCATCCGTTCCGTTTCACTGCTAGAGGGTGATGAATCAGCATCCTTAATTAAGGATTCCCCAATTAATACAACGCCAGCACCCGCACGCCCAACTTGGGCAACATCCTGACTGGTGTGTAACCCTGATTCACTCACCACTAAAATATTGCGCTCCTGTAAAGATTGAGCATACTCAGCACATAAATCACAAGTAACCTGCAAATTCACGGTAAAAGTTTCTAGATCGCGATTATTAATGCCAATCAGTTCTACTTGCCCTAGATTCATCACCCGTTCTAGTTCTACCGAGGTATGCACCTCAACTAAGGCGGTCATTCCCAGGGATTTGATGATTTTGACAAAATAAGTGAGATCTTGATCACTCAAGATTGCTGCAATTAACAGCACCGCATCGGCTCCTCGCGCTCGAGCCAGATAAATTTGATAGGGGTAAAGAATGAATTCCTTACACAACAGAGGAATACCAACTGCTTCACGAATTTGCTGCAAATAGGTAAAGCTGCCTTGAAAAAACTCAGAATCCGTGAGGACAGACAGACAAGATGCCCCTGCGGCTTCGTAAGCTTGCGAGATCGCTACAGGATCGAAGTCTTGGCGTAAAACCCCTTTACTGGGTGAGGCTTTTTTCACTTCAGCGATGAGGGCGGGCTGCGTTTTGCCACCCCGCAAGGCTCCTAAAAAATCAAGAGGAGGTTGACAGTCAACAACTTGTTTTTGCAGATCTGCGAGGGACAAGGTTTCTCGCATCTGATCAACTTCTGTTTCTTTGAACCAGACAATCTTTTCTAGGATATTTCGAGGCTCATTGTCGAGGGTTTTGACCTGGTATTGCAATGCTTGGATGTTAACAGCCACACTGGGAGGACGACGGCGAATTTGCATGCGAACAAAAGAGCAGCTACAGACCAATCATTATAGCGATTCTTGCGCCATTAAAATCCTGTGAAGACTTTCCTCTTTCTTCTTCAGAACGTCGAAAATGCTAATGAGGACACCCCATGAATTGAGATTCACCAAAAATCTGAACCAGAAGACCTCCAGAGAGCAGGGAAGAGCAGGCATGGATATCGTTTCCAAGCGAGAAATAAATGCAACTCTAAAAAAAATCACAGGCTTCAAGTTTTTGAATCTCTCTGTACCTTGGCGGTGTTGTTAGGAGCAGTGGCCACATTAGTCACACAAAATATGGTTCTCGCGGCCCTGCCGTTGACCCTG
>JAAUOM010000203.1 GCA_012034865.1 Acaryochloris sp. CRU_2_0
ATTGTTGTAGTACTCTGCCAAGGGCTTGAGTTTGATTGCTGTATTGTAATTGGCGATCGCTTCATCATATTGATGCTTGGATTGATACCTCTTGCCGCGATGATTAAAGTCGCCTGCGTGTTCGGGTGGTGGGAGGTATGATACACCTGCAAACCCTACCGCTGCTCCCAAGACAAACCCAGGTGCTAGCCAGTAGAAAACAGCTTCGAGCCGTTGCCTGTCCTCACATCCAGGCAACCAATCACAATTGCCACTCTCGAATGCTTTGCTGACAGTTAGCGAGGCGAAGCAAAGAGGGAAACAGGTAAGAAGAAGAGTGAGTGAGGAATAGTATAAAAAGTTTTTAGTTGTTCTGTTCACTTCAAGCACTCCCAATCTTCTTCCGGGACAATAGGGCTGACGATATCGCCCAAGGTCTTCCCCTTGCCTGCAATGGAAGGAGGGGGTGAGCGGCGCGGGGACTGTTCTGGAGAGGGAAGTTTAAGCTCCAAGGCAGTCCGCAATCGCTTCCTTTCGTCCCGAAATGGTTTTTGCTGATCTCTAAGGTTTTCAACCTCAAATTCTAAATTCTCAATCTCAAATTCTAAATCCTCAATTTGGCTTTGCAAATCTAAAATGTTGCAATCCTTTTCATCTATTTGTTTCTTAAGGCTTTTGGCAATTTGCTCAACAAGTTTCAGTTTGTCCAAATCAGACAATTGTTGATATTCGTTAAGGTCAAAGTCTTCATGGTTCATCTCAGCACCTTCCTCATAGTAATCTTCCGATCCTCATCAACTGGAATGTACCCCCGGCACCTCAAAAAGATTGATACCACTCTAGGGGATACTCAGATCGCGATCATTGGTATAGACCTGGCGTACTCCCTGGCTCTTCAGGTATTCTTCACAAGTCCCCCAAAGCTGGTTCATGAGAGCCTCGTGATCAATTCTTTGTTGGATATCCCCTTCTAGAAATGCCTCCCAAAGGATGCCTACCTCGCCACCCCACCAAAGCTGTGCTGAACCACAAGGCTTTAGTACCACAGGGACGCCATGAATACCTGTCACCTTTCCAGGACCATCTTGTGGGACAGATACACCAATAATCGGCTGGGGCCAGGGTAGGGCAGGCTTGAGCAGACGATAGTGACTGATCTGACAGTTTTCCTCTCTAGAAAGCATCGGGAAATGCTCTGGTGATACTGTACCCTCTTCTATGGGGTAACCCAGGATAAGTCCCAGAAAATCATCGGCCTCCAGAATGCCTAGATGACAAGCATCTTCTAGGAATTGGCCCTGGAGTTGAGATGGGTAATCGTTAAGATAATTGAAGTGGCGGCGAACTTTTGCTAGAACGCCGGGATTATCAAGAATTGATTGTTCACTCATCAGAGACACTCCTTTTTTTTAAAACTACCAGCCGCCTGATGTTCCTCACACCATTCCGAGCCACCAGGGATTGGCTCCCCACAGGCTGGGCAGTGATTCGTGGGCGGCTCATCCGGCAATTCCCCTTGACCCTCGCAGGTGGAGCAGTTGATCTCTCGCTCATTGGCGAAGGGGTTTTGGCTGGTTTCCCAGGAGTCGGGAGTACTGGGGATGCGGAGAAAACCATTGCCATTGCATTCGGGACAGATCATTTTTCGCTCCTCTCGATTGATATTACCTCACACGAAAAATCAGGAAACTCCCTCACCCGCATATCCTCTGGCCATTCCTGGATGTCGCCACCTTTGCGATCGCGCATCCCCCTGCCTTGATATCCAAGGTATTCAACCAACATCCAAGGGGGTGTCCCCGGTTTGTCTACCAATGAATTTTGATAATGCATAGGATTGCTGCCAATTTGCTTGAGGAATACTGGGACTTCGGCATCCCGGCATTGCTGGATCAGAGATCGCGCCCACTCCAGATAGAAAGGCCGAGCGCCCGGACCAGACTCACCCCCGATGATCGTCCAGAAAGTACTTTTCACTATTGACTTGGAGCGATTTCGGCTGTTCAAAAACCCTGAAATATCCACCGCTTCGAGCAATGGCTCACAACTCAAAAACCGGACTGCTGCTGGTGTTTGCAGCAATAACGGTATGCGCTCGTCTGCGGCTTGCTGATTCTCAACCGATACGCCTAACCAGAGATTAGGCAGTGGCCAGTCCCACTGGCAGGATTCAATTTCTGCCAATACCCCCTGGTCAGTATTACTTGTTGAGCGACCCATATCGACAGCGGCAATGCGAATCCTGTTTTTGGCAGTCCTGAAATAGTCCCGCATTCTTGCTGGTCGCTTGGTCAGCATTTGCACGATCGCTTTTGGGTTCAGCGCGATCGCAGCAAAAATCTGATCCAACCACTCATCCTTCACTGCTGGATGAAACGGATCGCTCATGCTGGGCATAAATACCCGTGTGGGCTTGCGGAACCTGAACAGCTTCTCTAGCTGCTCAGGTACAAAATTCACTTGCCCCGTCCAATTTCCTTCCCTATCCACAACGCCGTGGTACTGAGGGAACTGTTGCAACCGTCCTGACTTGGAGGCTCTGGCGGCGTAACAATGCTCACAGCCGCTTTGTTTGGCTCCCTTGGCTCGTGTCTTTGTGCAGCCTACCAGGGGGTTGAGTGTGTGGTCGGTCCATTCAATGGTTGTCATGTTTGTAGCTCCATCAAAATTTTCAATACTTCAGGTTGGACATCACGGAGTCCTTGGCTACCGCGATAGGGGATAGGTTCTGGCAGTGCAACAATATTCTCTAGTTGCCATGCAAAACGCCCTGATTGCCAGTCACCCAAGGCCAACTCCAGATCGGTTTGTTTGCTGATCAACGATGGGGTCATCCGTTTACAATCCACCAGATCTACAATTGCAACAATGCAACCGAGGGGATATTCATCCCGCCAGCAAGGAACCTGATCGCCTATTAGTTTGTGTGCCCGAATCACTGCGCGTTTGCCATCAAGATTGATAGGTTTTTTGGCTGTATGGATTGCCAATTTACCCCGGTAGCCTGTGCCCCAAGCGCGGGTTTCGCTCCCTTTCAGTCCGAGGGGTAAGCGCCACAACGTTTGTCTGTTTCCTAGAGCTTTTCCCTTGGAGTTGAACCAACAGTTCTAGGCTCGGAAAAATAGCGCGTGGTCTACCGCAGTCCTGACACAGCCAGCGGTAGTGTGTTTGGCCATACAGGGTTTTAACTTGGTAAGCGATCACCTCTTTGCGATCGCCGCAATCCCAGCACCGTTCGATGCGCGGCTGATAGAGTCGCCGCACAGGTGTGTTCGCAAACATTGGTATACTCCTTATGTAAAAGAATGCAGGGCGACGTACTTGGTCGTGGGTCGCCCTTTTTGCTTATTTCCTTGGAATGAGTTCTTGCTCCAAACTCAACTGCTCAACTGGATTGCGCCACTCCAGATAGGACTTAATCACATCGCAGTGACACGATCGCGGCGCACACCAGCAAAGTAGTCTGACCTCACCCATCGCCTCCAGCTTGGCCAGCTCTGCCATCACCTCATCACGGCTGGGGCGTTTCCATCCGAGTGAGAGCATGATTTTGTATTTCTTGGCCAGACCAGGAGCCACATCTACGGGATTAGAGCCCAAGACCGCAACCTGGTGAAGGTATTCCCGGAACGCCGCCACCACTGCTGTTCGCTCGGATTCAGAAAACTTGTGGAAGGGATTACCTAGGGCACTGGTGCGATCACAAAGGTAACCCGGCACATTGCGCTTGTGGCGGAGGTTGATGACCTTAATATTCATCTTTTCATTCCTCTACTTCACATGGCTCCACATCCGCAGAGCTAATGATTAGCTGGCTTTCACCATTGGCGATGAGTAAGGAACTGCTTTTATGATCGCCATCGAAGGACACTTCCAAGCCGCTCTTTTGAAGGGCTTGGTAGATTTGGTCTAGCAATTCTTCTGGCATCTCTTTATCCTCCCTGCTGAAGCTGAGCCACATTTGCCTTGGCCTTCTTTGCGATCGCCCTCCAATCGGTTTGCTCATCCCATTTCTGGGAAGCCTTCTGAGCGCCCAACCAAACGTTACAAAACAGCACCTTGTCATCGTCGGCGGGTATCGCTTCGATGGTGATGGGTTGGCTGAGATGTTCTGGGCTGAGATTTGCGATCGCCATCAGAAACCCTTTAGCAAAGACGGACTCTGCGCCCGCTTCTAGAGTGCAAGGACGATGAGCCAGCATCTTAAATCGGAGTTTGCAGGTAGGCTTACCTTTGTATTCACGCTGGATAAACTCCAGACTTTGTAAGTAGCCCGTGAGGGCAGGGAGAGAGAGTTCTACGGGCTGGTCATCCTTGTCCAGGGTGTACCAAGTGTCTGTGTTGGCCCGGTTGCAGAATATAGCCATTCTGCTGGGACTTTCGCCAAATCCGAGCTGTCGGACGTGGGTGGCTTGGGTATGGGTTTGTGTCAGGGGCATTGTTGGGGTTTGCATGATTGATGAACTCATTATGAAGGGGTAGTTTTGAGTACTGCCATAAGCCGTGGCAAATTCTTGTTGGCAACAGCCAGCAGCTCAGGAGGAATCACAGAATATGACTGCGGAGAAAATTCCCAGACCAAGAGCGCGGGGTCCATATGCCCAGCCTTGGCAAAGGCGATCGCATCTTCCAACGACAGCAATCCCCAAGCATTCTCTGGATGCGGCGCTGGCACGGGAGGCAGACTGGGTGAGGTGGGTGTGCTAGAGATGGAGGCGATACCGAGGGATATCGCCAGCAGTTCAGCAAGGCAGCGAACCAAGGCGACTTTGCCGGGAAGGGAAAGGTTCTGAAGGAGTTCAACGCATCGTTCAAAGCTGTG
>JAAUOM010000204.1 GCA_012034865.1 Acaryochloris sp. CRU_2_0
CCACAAAGTTACGCTTCACACCACGAAGGAGTCAGACAATGCAAACGGCGATCGCCAAAATAGGAGACACCCACCTCCTGGTTACCCCAGACCGGAAAGCCTTTGCCTCATAAGGATAGCGAATCTCCTGTTTTTCATATCCTTCCCCAACTGTATAACCCATATGAGGACATCAGTCTCAGCAATATCACGCTGGTTTGTGCTGAGGTTGTTCCTCAAGATTCAACCCAGTCTATCTCCGTCTTACCGGAGGATGTAGTTGTTAGACAGCCTTATCCCAATGCGAACTACTATGTTGCTGGCACCACAGACAGAAAAATGGGCTGGGATATCCCGGTTGATGTGGATGCACCCCCTAAGTGGCTTGATTTTCGGTGGGAGGTGCAAATGCCTCCTGACTCTCCTGCGGCGCAAGAGACTCTCACCATCAGCCATCGATTTATCTTGGAGTTCAACCTAACCCAGCAAGGTCATGTGTTTTCGATGGATCAGTCTGATACGTTCTACGACAAGAATGCTCGTGCGATTAGTTTTGTTGCTGTTGATGATATCGATGAAAGTTTTACGAAAGGGGACAAATCGTTTAGATCCTACAGGATGGATTGCCCCTATGGTTTGACCTTCTACCAAACCTTAAGGCTCAACTCTTGTGCATGGTCAGACTTGATTTGTATGTCAGAAGAGGGAGTGACTTTATTGAGGGATATTGAACCTGCAAAAAGTTTTCAGACTCATGTCCCTCTTCATCGTGAGAATGCTTGTATCGAGGTTCCAGCAGACGTTTTATACCAGGCCATCTGTAACACCAGGGTTGAGGTTGATTTTGAGATCGGTGAATATGATCGCTCACCTGGCTTGCAACGGCTTTGTCATTGGTGGAATGAGAATGCACCAGTTTTAGGAACCCGTAGAGCCGCCTTTATTACTCTGTGGTGTCGCGTAGAAGATGATGATTGGTATTGGTCCGGTTGGGATGAGTGCCCGGAGTGGGGCATGGAGAATATTCAGAAGTATGGTCTTCGGAACCGTTGTGCCCGTTGGGGTGATTTTGTGATTCTAGAATTTTTCCAGCGTCAAGTGAGCCAACAAGAGGTTGCTCAAGGAGTCTCGACCGAGATTGTCGGGGTAGATGGCAAGGGCTATACCGATACTGGTTTTGCGCGTGAAGATGTTGATGAAGCCTATCACGCGCACTATTCACTCCGAGATTTCCCCAAGCGTTTCCCCTTTGCCTGGGAGAGGCTTCTATCCGCGCTCTAAAATCCAACTGCATCAATTCCATTCTCTTCAGTCTTACTCGGAAGATAAACCAATGATGTTACTTACTCCCTCAGACAAAACAGAAAAAATCTTTCAGCTAAACCAAATTCCCAAACATACCGACCTCTTTGTTAGTGCTAGTACGGGAAGCGGAAAGTCAATACTGATCAGCCGTTTGTTGCTTAAGAAACTGCAAAAAACCCCTCAAGACGTTAAGGACTAGCCCCCTCCCTCTCCTTTTCCCGAAGTCGCCCTCACTGGAGGACTGACCCATCCATGACCACTACTACCATTCCTACCACTTACTCAAAAGGGATTCGCCTTCCTGAATATCTAGCGCGTCTGGTAGATCGCTATCCCGTCCCAGATCACGCTCAGGAACTAGAGCTGATCCGCAAAGCAAATAATGGCCATCAGAACTCCCTGACCTGGTTAGTGGCTGCTAATGTCCGCTTGGTAGTCAAGCTAGCCAGCAAGTATGCATTTTTTGTTCTGGATTCCCAAGATTTGGTTCAGGAGGGAATGATCGGGATTCGTCAAGCGATTGAGAAGTTTGATCCGGCAAAAGGGAAGCGTTTTAGCACCTATGTTTACTGGTGGATTTTGCGGTATATCCGGCGTTATTGCAACCGAAACAGGCTGGATCAACTCAGAATCCCTGATGACCATCAGATCCAGCTTGATAAAATCAGACGAATTCAGTCAAAGTATCAAAATCTTAGCTTGGAAGCGGTCGCTCAACAGGCAAACCTAGAGCTTGAATACGTTCGGGATTTGCTGCTCTGGGGACAACCCTTTCAGCAAATGTGGCCTCAGCAAGAGCCTGCCTACTATGATGTTTTGCCGTTTGACGAAGAAGAAGTCATTGAATTAGGATCTGAGCCTGAGCCTCAGATAGAGGTTCTCCACTTCGCTATTCCTGTGCGCCTTCCCATACAACTGTTGAAGCAGTGGTTCCGGTTTGGCTTGGCGCAGCTCGTGAGTACTGTCAAAGCTCAATTGGAACGCGCACAACGGAGATTTACCCAAAGCTCAAGCAAAGATTGTGGGGCAAATGGGAAAGTAAGTCAAGAACCATTGAATCTCAGCACTTGGCCTGCTTCTCTTTCTTTTTCGTACAAAAACAGCATTAATTCTGTAGAAATTCCTAAATTTCCCTCTAAAGCTTCCCCTTTCACAATTATCCACCTCACTCAAGGAGCAACCACTCATGCTCAGAAATCTGCTTTGGTTTTTGTGGGTGTGGCAGTGACGGGATTGCTGATCAATCGGGGAATCAACCTTCCCCAGCGGATCAGCAATGCGGTGGACTGGGAGAGCCTAGAGCGACTGGGCAAGGATATCTGGGACTCCGCCAAGCGGTAACTCAGTTGGTTCAAAAGCCATTAGCAGTGATATCTCAACGCATTAGAGGATTTGCCATACGAGATGGCCCTGTCGCTAGACTTTGGCCTCGGTGGGGGACCGTCTTTGACCCCCATGCTCCGGCGCAACAGCCCTTTATTCACAGGATTTTCACCATGCACAAAGCGCTTCCCGCACTCTCTGCGGTCTGGTTGGGGCTGCTGATCACCCCCGCTGTCGCCGAAACGATCACCGTGGCCCCTGGTCATGGTCATTTGATTGACCTTACCCAGAGCGGCTGTCGGGTCAACAAAGCGTATATGGGCGTTAGGGGTGTCTTTGATTTGAGCTTAGATCAGCCCCAACCCCAGACTCAGAAGATCTATCTGAGTTGGAAGCCGAATGCCCAGGTTAAATCGACGAACTTGATCCTAGATTTAGTGGGCTGTAATCGTTCTTCGCTGGAACTGGTGATTAATCGTTCAGAAAATATTCCTGAAAGTGCGATCACCCGAATTAGTGCGCCCACGCCTGTAGCAAGTTTGTCCAATATGGCACACTCACCGCTCACGGGAGATCTAGAACAGACTCCCGTGAGCGCTTTTCCTCCTTCAGCAAAGACAGCAAAACAACCCCTGAGCTTGCAGCCTGCCCCTAAATCCTTTCCCACCCTCACTCAACATCCCTCCTCACCTAAATCATCTAATTTCTCTGGTATTCAGCGGATTCCTACCCTTAAACCGCTCAAGAGCGTCCCCTCAGCCAACCGGACGCAGTCTAACCCCAAAGTTACTCCTGCCACACTCTTGAAAGGTTTGAACGTGGCTAGAGCCAGTGGGGACAAGGACTATCGCTACCATTCAGAGCTGCACTGGCGAGTGAATGGCCTGATCCGCCAGATGCGGTGGGGGGCATCTCTGGAGGTAGCCGCAAAACGGGCAAGGGTATCCGATGCCCAATTACAGACCTTGATTGACTATGCCCAGCGATGATTCTGTTCCCCTACTGTTTGAGGCAACCCCCCATGCGATTACTTAGAACTTGTTATCACCGACTAGGCAAACTCCCCTGGTGGTCAAGTCAACTTTTCCTCGTTGGCTTTGGTCTATGGCTGAGTATCCCTGGCTTTATTTGGGCTGGGATTATCCAGTTTTTGATGCTGCTATCCGGTTTGTGGTGGAAGCGATTGGCGGGGAAGACGCCCGTGTCCATCTTGCTTGGCATCTGGGCATTTGTCATCACAATACTCCTCCATCGCACTGCCTTCGCCCAGACGATCAACATTAGTGAAGCAGCTTGTGTCGAAGTGGGTCCTCTTAAAGGAGCCTCCCAAGCGATTAAAGGGATGCTGGGCCAGGTGAATGTCGGCTCAATTAATTTTGCAGGCATGAGCTGCATGATTATTGGGGCGATTGTGGTTTTTGTCTTCATCAGTGCAGTGGCATACGGCGGGAATGGCATCTTCCAGCACAATCACCACGGGGCTGGTTACCACGAAATGCTGAGACCTTGGATAGCGATTTTGATTTTTGCTGCCTTCCTGACAATGGCGGTATTTATGTTTTTCAGTGTCTAGGAGACCGACATGCACCGAGAGATTCTTAACGAGGGTGATGTCAATACCATTATGGGTACGAATGTACTCTTTGGCGGGGTCAATCCCCTCGTGCTGTTAGCCGGGGTGATCCTGTTTTTTGCCATGAGTCCGTTGATTGTGAAAAATATCTTCGTGGGCATCCCGCTATTCATGTTGGGTTTTATCCTGTTGTTTTTGTTTCTAGGGAATGATCCCCAACGAAAATTACAGCGTCGCACTGCACCCAAGCATTATCGTTCAGGGCACCCCACTCTAGAGTATGACCGCGCAGGATTGCCCCAGATGAAATTGCCGCAAGTGAAGACAAAATACAATTCATTGAAGCTAAATTCAGCTTCTTTAAGACCTTTGGCCAAATGGCGTATGACGGTCAGGATATCGGGTTCTACTTGCTGCATCGAGGCCAAAGAGAACTGATGTTCATTTTTGCCTTTCGTGTCAAAGGCCATGAACCCACCCTCACTGATGACAATGCCTGGATGCGGCTAAAGGGGCGACCACGGCGATTACGGGCGTCAAAGGGATTGATTTTAAGGCTTACTTGAATATCCGCAAGACTGCTGACGAGCCGATGGTTTTACTCGGA
>JAAUOM010000205.1 GCA_012034865.1 Acaryochloris sp. CRU_2_0
GCTGACCCAGGGTTTGAGATTTTACCGAAGCGATGGGTGGTCGAGCGAACCTTTGGTTGGCTCAATTGGTATCGTCGTCTGAGCAAAGATTACGAGCGTTTGACAGACATGAGCGAGGCGGCGATTTATGCTGTGATGACCCGATTGATGCTCAAGCGATTAGCTGCCTAAAGGTTTACTTTATAAACAGCCTCTTAGGTAACATCTGTACTTTAGGTTAGAGATTCTTAATACTTTGAGAGCCTCTCTAGGGCTGTGAGACCGTCTTCCTATCCTAATCAAGCTGTAAGTTTTAAGCTGCTCAGAGCCGTCAACTGCGGATAAGCTGCCGAAATTTGACTAGACCTGCTAAGCTTTGGACAATATTGCCCACCTTTAAAAAACCCAACATTGACCCTGTAAGGGGTGAGTATCGCTAGAATTACACAGTTACGGAACCTTGGGAGTTAGCGTATGCGGCAGGTCAACTTTACTTTGATTTTTGTCATTTGTCTGGCAGTGGTTTTGTTTGCCATTGAAAATACGCAGTTGGTCAGTATCAAAATCATTGAAGGAGTGCAATTTACCGCCCCCTTATCGATTGAATTGATTGTCACCCTAGGGATTGGCGCTACTCTGGCTTGGGTATTTAGTGTGTGGACCACCTTGCAAGAACTCTTGGTGACGCGAGAAGCCTTACAAGATAGAGAAATTCAAATTGAGACATTACAGACAGATATTGAACGCTATAAAGTGGAATTAGAGGAACAGCAACGCTTATTACCCAGTGTGACCTCTGCGAACAATAGACCTGGTGTATCCATAGCAACCCTATCCCCTCCTGATGTTTTTACCCCTTCTGACTTTCAGGCCGATCCTGAAGCCACGATCATCCCTTCACCGTCTATCCCTTCTGATATAGAAACAGATTGAGCCGAACTATGAGCAGTTCTTTTGCCCAAAATGCGATCGCCCTATTGATTGATTTAGCCCAACGGGGCGAGATTGACCCTTGGGATGTGCAAGTCATTGATGTCTTTGATCGATTTTTGAGCCATCTGTCCTACCAAGATTCTCAAGAATTGTCTTCTTCCGGGCAGGCTTTTCTCTATGCATCGATGTTGGTGTTATTAAAAGCAGAAACCTTAGGCGAACTCACCGCCGAACCTGACGAAGCTGAAGCGCTAGAACTGTTTTTTGCCGATGATGAAACGGCGGTGGATGTAAGTGGGCTGCCCTCCCCGTTAGAACGATGCTTGTCTCGACGTCCGGTCGCTCACCCACCGACGCGGCGACGGGTCACCCTCAATGAACTCATTCACCAGCTAGAATTAATGGCTGTTGCCGTCGAGCGTCAAGCCCAACGTCCCCGGATCCGCAAAGTTCGGCGGCTATCCAAAGCGACATCCATGAAGGCCATTGCTCAACTTGCCCACCAGGAAAATCTCTCTGAAGTGGCTAAACAACTCGAAGAAATTTTTGCCAGATTGAACCCCGATTTAGACTGGCTAGACTTTGAAGAATTACTGGGATTTATGAATGACCCTGTAGGGGTGTTCTGGGCATTGCTCCTCCTGTGTGCCCAATCTAAAGTTGAGCTAGAGCAAAACGAATTCTACGTTGATTTACGCTTACGACCTCTGACCCCTGAACCTAAGACTGTAGAGCTATTGCCGAACTTAAAATCGGCAGCGTCTTAACCCATGAGACTAACTGCGTTTGAGTCCAAGAATCCAAAAAATTCGCCGTTCTACCTCCGCCAGTTGCCCAGAAATACTGATACCAAAACCTATTTGAGTGCTTAAACTCTGATGAAGTTGAGTGAGAACTTCCAATTCTCTAGCCATCAGGGTAATCTCTAAGTCGTCTAGATATAAGCTTTCTAAGACGTGGTTGATATTGGATTTAGCATCCGCAACCAGTCCAGCCCCCGCTGCAATAAAAGACTGTAATTCGTGAGTGTGCTTAGCCAACAGTTTGCGTAGATAGTAGCAGGTCGTAGTGGTAACTTGATCGTTAATGGGTGTCGAAGTCGTTTGGACAGGGTAGGTAGCAATCATATTCATATCCTGAGGGATTGAGGGGACAGCCTAATACAGACAATTAGGGATAAATTTAGAAAATTAAATTAAGGACTAGCACGATAACCGATCAACGGTTTGCCAAAACGGTAGGGCATTGAGATCTTGCTGATGTCCTAATAGGAACTTACAAATAGTGGGTTTTGTATCTTTGCAGTCGGGTTCAATCACCTCAAAGTTTTCACCCACTAAACTACTGAAGAAGCCTGCAAGAATACCTGCATAGAAGGCACAACTGGGTTGCTCACTGTTTTGCTGAAGATTAATGGGCGATAAACTCAACACTTCCAGGCCAATATAAGGATCTAATGTATGGGTGAAGTCAATCCGTAATTGACCGTAATGGGCTAGATAAGATTGCGACCACCAATTCACTAAAACAAATAAGGGAGCGCATAGGTCTCCTGCTTGGATGTTGGTTAAGTTTACAAACTGTTGATGCTCTTTTTGGCCAAGTTCTTTCCCTAATTGATAGGCTTCCACAGCCGTTAAGTTCTCAGGAATCACAACACCAACTGCATTTTGGGCGCAATGATGATCTGTGGTGGCGTAGAGAAGTTGATTGAGTTGACAGGCAAGGCCATTTAACGCTAATAGCTGATGAGTATCATCCTCTGATGTTCCTGCGTTGGAGAATAAAAAGGTTCGATTGAGGAGTGGTAAATATAGATCTATGGGTATCAATGATAGATCTGTAGTTTTCTGAGTTAACCCTGTATCCATAGTGATTGTTCCCCTCGATTTTAAGCAATAGATTAGGTTGCTAAATGCATGGAGGCAAGCCCAAGCTTAGATTCACCGGAATTTGCCTATTCTCAGAATAATCAGAGAGAGGGAAGAGAATAGGGAGGGATTCGGGAAAAAATCGGGAAGATTTACGGCATCGATCGCAACCGATAACCAATGCCCCGGATCGTTTCAATTAGCTCCGCAGGGGCACCCACTTGTTTGAGTTTTTGACGAAGTCCTTTAATGTGGGCTTTGACGGTTTCTTCCCCTGGTGGATCCTCTAGATCCCAGAGATGATTGATAATGACCCGACGACTAAGAACCCGCAGGCCGCTCCGCAAAAATAGTTCCAACAGGGAAAACTCGGTTGGGGTTAATAGCACAGGTTGCTGAGCGTAGGTGACCTCGTGGTTACTGGGATGAAGGTAGAGATCTCCCCAACTCAATAGGGAAGTGGGGGTGGTTTGGCCGCGTCTGAGGACAGCCCGGATCCGAGCCAACAATTCTGGCAGATCAACGGGTTTGATTAAATAATCATCTGCGCCTGCGTCTAATCCCAACACTTTATCTGTACTGGTATCCCGAGCCGTCAGCATGATGATGGGTATTGTGCAACCCCTGGCTCGCAACCGCTGACAGAGTCCAATGCCATCGAGCTTGGGAAGCATGAAATCTAGCAGAATAAGGGCATATTCGATTTCTGTAGCTTGATACCAGCCAGCTTCGCCATCATGGGCGACATCGACAACGTATCCAGAATCTTCCAGGGCTTCGGCAAATACTGCGGCTAAGGGGAAGTCATCTTCTACCAGTAAGAGTCTCATCGGTGTTTCGTTTAGATCCCTGTTAAAATGACGGCATGATTGCTGGCTGGATCCGGCGGTTGTACAGGTTGCTGTAGGGGCAATTGGACGATAAAGGTGGTGCCCCCTGGATCGCTGACCAAGGAAATTGTGCCGTTATGCAGGTCTACGCATTTTCTGACAATGGCAAGTCCCAATCCTGATCCTTCAATTTGGCCGACATTATCCGCACGATGAAAGGGTTCAAACAAATGCTCTTGGTGGGCGGGGGGAATGCCAATGCCTTGATCGGCAATTTGAAATTCGACCTGTGCAGGGGTGAGGTCTACCTGAAACTGAACAAGCTGATGGGGTTGGGAATATTTGAGGGCATTGGTGAGCAGATTGCTGAGAATGGAGCTTAGGAGATCGGGGTCGAGGTAGACTGTGGTGGCGGAACCGCTGTAGGTATAATGAATCCGGGGTTCATGGCTGTGAAGGGTTTGGTGGGTTTCCAGAATGCGATCGCATCCCGACTCAACCGCACAAATGACACCAAACTGACATCGCCACACACCAACACCAATCGAGACAACAAATCGACTTCAATCTCAGAACGATCTCTGAGGTCGGGTAACAGCCAGTGCAGCGATTCTTGAAACACTTCGGGATGGGCATGAACCTCGGCATCAATTCCATTCCACACTTCCTCAAAGCGATGCAGGTGAACTTGAGTCTCTACTTCTAGCTGCCTCAACTGTACCAACACTTCCGCATGAGTTGACTGACAGGTGCGATCGTGTTCCAGCAATCGTTCTAAGGCAGAGGTAGTCTGTCGGAGCTGTGTGATCTGCTGAATCACGGCCTGATACTGCCGTTGCAGTTGGGATAGCAGCGTTGTTGAAGCATCATCCTTGGCATTCGTGTCCAGTAGTTTTTGAATGTGCGCGAGTTGAAACCCCTGCTGCTTTAGAGCAACAATTCGCTGCAGTCGTTGCACGTCAGATTGGGTGTAGAGCCGATAATTTCCGGGAGATCGCTCTGGTTGCGGCATTAATCCCAACTGATGATAGTGTCGCACCATACGAGGGGTAATGCCTGCGCCAACTGCATCGGTCAGTTCCTTGATGGTTAATCCTTTAAGCGTTAAAGCACCCATGACATTACATCTGCGGCTCAATTCCAGCAGTACGAAGCTGGTCT
>JAAUOM010000206.1 GCA_012034865.1 Acaryochloris sp. CRU_2_0
CGATCTGGCCTTGTTCGGCCTCCTGACCCAGTTCCAACAACAGGACTTGGTTGATTTGTTGCAAGATCTGCTCCCTCTGTTCGAGCAGTTCGGACTTGCGATCGCCGCCCTGCCTCTGGATATTTTCGATTTCGGCTTGGGTTTCGGCTGAAGTGCCACTCACGCTGAGGATCTGCCTGGATTGCCGTTGGAGTTCCGCAATCATTTGCTGGACTTGCTGATCCAGTTGCTCTAGCTGCCGATCTATCTGGTCAACTTGAGATTGGAGTTGTTGTTGAGCCTCATCTTTCCACAAGGGAGTGACGACGGCTTTGACGGTGATGGAGCGCTTGAGTAGAAGTTGATCAGCTCCAAAGAGGGATTCAGAATTGGTCGGTGTTGGTCGGTCTTGTGTAAGCATGATTTTTCTCCTTATATATAGATGCAAGTTTTTTGGTTGGTATCGGGAATGCCATTGCACGGCGGACTAAATGAGGATAGGCAGGGTGGCATCTAGCCTACAAATCGCATTCCCGAATCCAGAGTTATTTTGTTTGGCTTTGCCCAAAGGGTTGGGAGAGCAGCGGTATTTTTTGGAAGAGATCGGGATTCGATTGGGAGAATAGCCCCCCAACCGGAACGCCGATCAGTAGGCCGATGGAGACAAACGCGATTTTGAACCAAGTCGCCTCACGCCGGATTTCCTGATTGACCTTACGCATGGACTGAACCCTTTCGAGCCGCTTGATTTCCATTTCTTTCAGCCGCTCAGCCTCTAACTTGCGTTTGTGTACCTCCCGGCAGTTCTCTATGTAGAGGTTGAATTGGTTGAAGACGAATTGGCGGGCTTGAGCGATATCTTGCTCATGGGATTCAACGAGAGCTTTTTTAGCTCTTGACTGAGAACCTCCCCATTGACGACTGCCTCCATGCGCTTGCGGTAGTTGCTATTGGGGTCGGTGAGAATTTCCCTGATCCGCTCATCAAATCGATTTAGACCTGCTGCAACTACACCCAATTGGCGTTGACTCACAAAATCAGGAATGGCATCTAACGCCTGTTCAGCCGCCTGATCAAGCAATCCTTCATCTCTGAGATATTGGATGTAATCACCCGCAATTTCATCGACAGTTTTCTTGCCCTGGTTCGTCCCCGTGATGGCATCAGCAGGGGTAACTCCCTCTTTCACCTGAGTACAAATGAACTTAAAGCGATCTCGGTAGTCAAGGGACGTACCCCCCGCTTGGGTAATCGCTTCAACTATCTCGTTGTACTGAGTGCCGGAAATTTCAGCGTTACTCGCAATATTCCGCAAATAGGCGTCAAGGTAGTCTCGGTCTTTTTCGTCATGTTGTTTGACGATAGATTCTAGGGTCGAAACTTGGGCATCCGTGAACTCATTCAGCTCTGTCCAGCCACAGGCATCGAGGATTTGACCGAGAATGTCATCCTCGACATTTAAGAGTTCTTGGATTTCATTAATAGTCATGAGACTGTCTCCAGAAAGTTGTCAAAATAAGGGTAGGTAGGGTGAGCCTAAAGGTGCAAATCAGCAATCTAGGTCTACTTCGCTGAGGTCATCGTCAAGCTGATAATCCCCTTCACCACTTGCCAGATATGAGATTGAGCCATTGGCCTTCACTGGGGTGTTGTCCACGCCCAGATTTAAAGTTGCAATCGCTTCCTGAGTGCCCCCACCCCAATAGCGGTGCGATCGCCGGACGTGCCGAATTGCCCGATCCTCTGCTTGTAAGATGGCCTGCTCTAGTTGTTCTTGTGTGCCGCCATTGAGTGCTACGGCGTAGGGCAACATCAGCAGCTCTGCCAAATCCAGGATTGTGTCTTTGACAGCATGAGTCCCGTACACATACTCAATGGCAGCAATGGCGCGGTAGAGCGTTGTTGTGTCCTTGGTTTCCCGGTCGATTTTGATCCGTTTAACTGCCATTACACGACACTCCTTGACTCGTCGAGCCACTTAAGAGTTAGGTAAGCATCCGTAATCCGATAGAGCATCGGATTGCGCGCTAGCGCGGGGATCTTGACCGCAATGTCTTTAATCACCTGTGTGAGCGGCTGATACTTCTTGCCATGCGATTGGCAAAATGCCTTAAGCTGGGGTGCCCAAATCACACTCGACCCCCCCAGGACGTAGAGGACTACTGCATCTCTAACCGCTGGGGTGCCCTCCAGTCGCTGTTCTTGGTCAAACCAAGTGTTGTCGATCGCTCTGTCAATGGACTTGGCCACCACCTCCAGTTGGTCACCGGGAACAAAGTGCTTCAAGTTCCTGGGGTTCTGCCGATATTTGAAGATGGCCAGCGCCGCTCTGACATGAGTCTGAAAGCGGTAGTCCACCCGCTCAATCACTTGATTCATGCCCAGACCTACATAAGTTTCTGGCATGGGGTTGACCAGTTGACCCCGGCTGAGCGCCCCCACTGTCAGATCCTTCTGCCCGAACACTACAAACGCGGCTTGTTCTTCTTTGGAGAGGCTGGTGATACCGAATCCTTCCCACTGGATCTGTAACCGATCCACTGTGATGAATGGCTTGTTGCCATTGAACTCGAATTTCTCCAGCCCCTTTTCAATGGCTTTAATGACCTGCTCTTTTTCAACCATCTCCACATAGGGGAGCAAGACCACAAGCTGTTCAATGTGAAGGCGACCGCCCCAGGCAACACTGCCTCGAATCTGACCTAGGCATGACAGCACCTTAGCAGTGGCCGCTTCCGTCTTCTTAATCCAGATGGGCAGTCTGCCATAATCCGTCGCGGCTTGCCTGCCAATCAGGTAGCCCTCTTCACCCAACCAAATCGCATTCGTGCGGTCATCAAGGCTATTGATGGCTCGTTGATACAAATCCCAATTGAGTTTATTGATGTAGGCTGGGTGTTCCAAGAGTCGATATTGGTCGCGGAGCATGAGCAGGATTTTGAACAGGGAGGTTCCGAGATCAATCACGGCTCCCTCCACAACCAGCGGTGGTGATATTGTTTGCATCACAGTTCTCCTAGTTTGTGAGACGCTGTAGAGAACATAGGCAGGGTCGCTCAAAAACACCAAATTTTGGGGTAAAAATCAGGGTCAAAAATCCGCCTGCACTCCGACTCAGTGCCTACAGCGCTCCGACACGACGACGACACGACCCGTTACACGGCAAGGCAATCTGTCTCAATCGCAGGCACGGCGAGGGTTCAAGAGGGTTTTTCAAGACTTCTGAGGGGGGGAGGGGGCGTCATACGGCTAACCGCCACTGCCTGGGCTTGGATCACTTTGAGGCGAAAATCGTACTTTTTCAACTTTTTCTGTAGTACGTTTGAAACTTTTTCACTACAACTTTATAGTACAGATGAAACTTTTGTGCTACATGAATTGTTTTGCCAATCTTTCTTCAAGGATTTGGCCTTTGCATGATGTCCTGCCTATGTTCACTAGGAAGCTCCATCCCCAGAACTCGAACAATGCTAGACATCACCACCATCAACGCCAACATCAAGGACGGTGCCCGCTATTACACCAAAGAAGAGAGCTACTACAGCGAGGATGAAGAAGTCCAAGAAATGACTGAATCAGAATGGTTTGGTGGTCTGGCACCGGATCAGCCTTATTCAGCCGAGCTATTCACCAAATTGTTCTACGGCGATCTCCCTGATGGCCAACGCATGAGAAAGGATGTCATGGGCAAAGGTCAAGAACGCTTAGCCTATGACCTGACGTTTAAGGTTCCCGGCAAATCTTTGAGTATGCAGATTCACGGATCAAACGGCGACAAACGATTATGGGAAGCACACGTAGAGGCTGTCAAAGAAGTCCTGACCATTATCGAAAATGAGTATGCGGCGGCCAGGAAGCAGGAAAACGGGGATCGCCAAATCATCAAGACGGGTAACATTGCTGCAACACTCGTTCATCATCATGAGTCCAGAGCAGGCGATCCGCATGTGCATACCCACGTTGTCTTATTCAATGGAACCCTATGTCCTGATGGAGAATATCGAGCGCTCTATAAGGAGTTACTAACCAGAAGCGGTGTCTTGGGGGATATTTACCACCAAAAGCTAGCCCTCAAGGTGCAAGCACTAGGCTATGAAATTCGAGAAACGGCTACTGGGTTTGAGTTAGAGGGTGTGACGGATAAGCAGATGGAGGTATTTAGTAAGCGTTCCACTGAAATTGAGGACTATATCAAGGAAAAGGGCTGGAGTAATACCCCTGAGAATCGCCAGAAGGCGGTCTTTGAGACTCGAATTGCCAAAGACAACAGTGAGTCACTAGAACAAAAGCGTGACCGCTGGGCCAACCAAATGCAGGCGGTTGGGTTCGGTGGCATCATCCCCGCCGATCACGCGATCACCCCCAAGAACCAAGAGACACCCAGAGAATTGCTTGACGCCGCGATCGGTCACTTGAGTGAACGACAATCCAGCTTCGACCGTGAAGACATCCAGCGGTTTGTCTTCTCTCATCTGCGTAGCTTTGATGAAAAGCCACTGAATGAAGAGATTGACAAACACCCCGATTTGCTCACAGCCTGGGACGGACGATACACCACCCAAACCGCCGTGGATCGGGATATCCGCATCATCGAAAACTGGCTCAAGGGCAACGACAGCGTTGCACCACTCAACCCAAACGCTGACTTTAGCGCCACCAAACTCAATAGCGGCCAAGCTGAGGCCATGAGACGGCTACTCAGTTCCACCGACCAGTTCCAGATCCTCAAGGGCTTGGCTGGGACGGGTAAGACCACAGCAATGGCCATCGCCAAAGAGCAA
>JAAUOM010000013.1 GCA_012034865.1 Acaryochloris sp. CRU_2_0
CACGCCCTGCATATCTATGGAGATATGGGTTTCAAGGCAATCAACTGCTGCAGCTAAAACACCTTCGTCGATCAGGGTCGGTGTTGTGGATAATGGGGTTGGGGTAGTTGTCATGGCTGATATTTAACGCTTTTAGTCTGACACTACCCTTCTTATAGGGACAATTCTCAATCTTTTCGATCTACTGAAACTGCTTAGACTAGCAGTGCCTCGCTGTTTTCTCAATTCCCTCAATTAGACCCCCTGAAAGGTTGCCATTACGGTATACTTTCAGACCTGAAGCTCTTGCCAGTTATGAGTCGATCGTACCTTCATCCGTTTAAGAATCGCTATAGTATGCTCTTAGATCGCCTGAATCCATTCGTGAACTTCATAGTCCGTCCAAATTCCGTTTTGCCAGTAGGGATCGGACTCCACTAAATGGCGAATGGTGGCTTTATCTTTAGCCTCGTAGATGCCAAAGACCCGCTTGAGATCTTGGGTGGGGCCAAGGGTGATGAGTGTTCCGGATTCTTTTTGGCGATTTAGGCCTTCTAAATGGGCTTGGCGATAGGGGGTTCGTTTTTCTAATACCCCTTCGCAGTAACTTCCCCACATTACGTATTTTGGCATGGTTGGCAATTGTCTCGTCACTCTGTGGTGATTATAGCGGGGGATTTACCTGGATTGAGCAGCGGTTGAGTTCTAAACTCTGTTGGTGAGTCCTTAATTTCTGTACAATGCCCATCAGAACCTATGGGGATGCTGTATGGCACTGAGTGATTTTCAGATTTGCGATCGCGATTTAGAGGATGCCGTCCTCCAAGACTATCTCAAAGCCGATCGCATTGCCGTGGATACAGAAACGATGGGCCTCAAACCTCACCGAGATCGCCTGTGTCTAGTGCAGCTTTGCAACCCGGAAGGGCAAGTCACTGTTGTGCGGATTGTGCGCGGACAAACCACTGCCCCTAACTTGCAGCGGTTAATGGAAGACGAAAATATCTTAAAGGTGTTTCACTTTGCCCGGTTTGATATTGGCACGCTCCTGCATCATTTGGATATTGAAACCATGCCCCTGTTTTGTACCAAAATTGCCAGTAAGCTGGTGCGCACGTATAGTCCTCGCCATGGTCTTAGAGAACTGGTGAAAGAATTAGTAGGCATTGATTTGGATAAATCTGCCCAAAGTTCGGATTGGGGGAATACCGAAAACCTCACCGAAGAACAGCTTCAGTATGCTAGCAACGATGTCCGTTATCTGCTGCCCGCCCAAGCTACCCTCATGCAGATGTTAGAGCGAGAAGAACGCGTAGAACTTGCGATCGCCTGTTTTCAATGTCTGCCCATCTTCGTGACCCTAGACCTGATGCATTTTGACAATATCTTTGAACATTAAACGGGCTTTGTGTATCTTCAGCAGCTTCACCTCTTTCACTTTCGCAATTATGGGGCGCAGCAGGTTGAGTTTTCTGCCCCCAAAACAATTCTGGTGGGAGCAAATGCCCAGGGTAAATCCAACCTCTTAGAAGCCGTTGAACTGCTGTCAACGTTGAGGTCGCATCGAGTGAGCCGCGATCGCGACCTCGTTAAAAATGGCGAACCCCTCGCTCAAGTGACGGCCAATCTCCAGCGAGACAGCGGCCCTCTCGATTTAAGTTTGACCTTAAGAACCAACGGACGAAGGACTGTTGCCGTCAATAGCGAAACCATCCGCCGCCAGCTCGACTTTTTAGGCCACCTCAATATTGTCCAGTTTTCCAGTCTCGATCTAGACCTAGTACGAGGCGGGCCAGGAGAACGTCGCAACTGGCTCGATACTGTCCTCATACAATTAGAACCCCTCTATGCCCATCTCCTCCAGGACTATCAACAGGTTTTGAAACAGCGCAATGCCTATCTCAAGCACCATCGAGCCGATGAGACCCCCGTAGATCCTCAACAGCTTGTCCTCTGGAATCAGCAATTAGCGGCCAGGGGTGCACGGGTGATTCAGCGTCGCCAACGCATGTTAACCCGTTTAGTGCCCTTAGCCCGTCACTGGCACCAGACCATTAGTGGCCAACAAGAAGACCTAGAGATTCTTTATACGCCCAATATCAGCTACGATGCCCAACAGCCAGGGCAACTCTATCCCCTCTTTTTGCATCAGCTTGAAGAAAAGGCACTCCTAGAACAATTACAAGGCATCTCCCTAGTCGGTCCCCATCGGGATGAAGTCACCTTACAGATTAATGGTACCCCAGCTCGCCAATATGGTTCCCAAGGCCAACAGCGAACCTTGGTGCTGGCTCTGAAATTGGCTGAGTTAAACCTGATTGAAGAGGTCATAGGAGAAGCTCCACTATTACTGCTAGATGATGTGTTAGCTGAGCTGGATCTCAACCGCCAAAATCAACTCTTAGACGCCATTCAAACCCGCTTTCAAACCTTAATTACCACCACTTATCTAGGGGCTTTTGATGCCAAATGGCTGGACTCGGCTCAAGTACTTTCGGTACAGGCAGGGCAGATTCAATGTCCGGCTTAACGTTATCCTAGAAGCAGTAACATTCCCATTCTCTCCGATATGGTTCAAGTTCCCTCTAAACCTCTCACTCTGGCAGAATTTTTGAGGCTACCTGAGACAAAGCCTGCCAGTGAATATATTGAGGGTGAAATCATCGAAAAGCCTATGCCCCAAGGGAAACACAGCCGTATTCAGGCCGAACTGTTAGCCGCCCTTAATCAGGTTGTCAAGCCACAACAGGTAGCCTGCGCCTTTCCCGAACTGCGCTGTACCTTCGGTGGACGCTCAATCGTTCCTGATATTGCTGTATTTGTTTGGAACCGGATTCCCTGCGACGATAGGGGTGAAATTGCCAATACCTTCTCCCTCGCGCCAGATTGGACTATTGAAATTTTGTCGCCAGATCAGAGTCACACCAAAGTGACTAAAAATATTTTGCACTGTCTCCACCATGGTGCATCTATGGGTTGGTTGGTTGACCCAGACGAAAAAACCGTGTTTGTGTACTACCCCAAACAGGAAATTGCCATCTTCGATGAACCCGATGCAGTTTTGCCATTGCCAATCTTTGCGAAGAGGCTAAAGCTGAGGGTGATGGATTTGTTTGCCTGGTTGAAGCTGTAATCCCTTTTCTCGATCATCAAGCTAAAGATGCGGGTAAGGAAGATGGGGAAGAAGTTCTAGCTCAATTTCGGAGAATGGGTATAACAAGCTAGGAATGGCAAAATCTTGGGATGAGCTTTTTGAGGGGTCTAACCGCCAACAAATTTGACGGGATAGCCCTGTTGTTGCAGATAGTCTGACAGTTTCTGGCGATGATCGCCTTGGACCTCAATTGCAGTCTCTTTAAGGGTGCCGCCTGCGCCACATTGGACTTTGAGCTGTTTGGTGAGGGTTGCCAAGGTTGCAGGTTGCGCTTGAAATCCACTGATGACCGTCACGGTTTTGCCTTTGCGGCCCTTTCGCAAGACTTGGATCTTTAAACTCTGCTGCGAGGGAGGGAGATCGAGGCGAGAGGTGGGGGTCAGGGGGAGGGGCACCGCCGAATTCACGATAGACCCGATGATCAGAAGAGGGACGCTGTTTTTTACCCATAGAGATTGTCAGTCAACCAGGGTAAAATCATAACCCAATCCAGAAAGCGGTATAAGTTGAGTATCGGTTGCCATTCATTATTTTTGTAAGGATCCTAACCAAAATTCACTGACGATAAAGCATAAGGTGGCACTGGCAAGAGGCACGGTCAAATTATCAATTCCCCACTTGGAAAAGGCTTCTAGGCTAGAGACAAGGATAGAGATTGCGATCGCAATCCCTGCCGTCGCCAATCCCTGGCCTTGGGTCATCGACAAAATACTATAAATGATCAAGAAGCTCACCCCTGCCATACTCAAAGACCCTTCCCAGCTTTTTTGCATTCCCCATACTTGATAGGGATGCTGACCCCAACGTTGACCAATGAGAGCCGCCAGTCCATCTCCCCAGGTCATGGTTAAAATACCGATGGCTGCATATTGCGGTAATTTCAAAGGCCAAAACCAGGCAATTAACAGACCAATACTCAAAGCATAAAAAAAAGTCCCCCAACTCTTGCGACCCACCCCACTCACACTCGCTAGAATCGGATAGCGATAAGACAGCAGAGTGACAACACTAAAAATGACCGAAGCCGCAATCCCCACCCAGGTGGGGATATCTAACCACCAGGCCAGCAAAATCACATTCCCTGTACCGATATGCACAACTTTGCGAGTGATCTCTGGATCGTTAGGAAAGAAGCGCTTCAGCAGTTCGGCACTGCCAATCACAATTCCTAACCAAATCCCCAGCAACCCTAATTGCAGAATTAAGGAACTTGGTGGATGGAGGGATGCCAGCACAATCAAAGGTTGTCTATGCCACTAAAGACCGCTGACCTTATATTGTAGCCGCATCAGCCTATCCGTTCTCTATTAATCTGCCGAGGGCAATAAAGTTCGCACATCCGCAACCGTACCGTTGACAGCGGCGGCCACCACCATCGCTGGACTCATCAGCAACGTTCGCCCAGAAGCAGATCCCTGGCGTCCTTTGAAATTACGATTAGAGGAGGATGCACTCAATTGTCGCCCTTGTAATTTATCGGGATTCATCGCCAGACACATGGAACAGCCCGGTTCCCGCCATTCAAATCCGGCTTCCTGAAAGATCTCATGTAATCCTTCGGCTTCAGCTTGCTGTTTGACCTGCTCTGACCCTGGAACCACAAAGGCTTTTACCCCCGCTGCCACCTGCCGACCCTTGGCAAACTGAGCGGCCTCGCGTAAATCACTGAGACGACCATTGGTACAACTGCCAATGAAACAAACATCCACTTTGGTGCCTTGAATCGGCTGACCAGGTTGCAAATCCATATACTGATAGGCTTCTGCTGCGATCGGCTGATCCGCCGCGATGAATCGATCTAGGGTGGGAATGACCTCATCAATGCCAATGCCTTGGCCGGGGGTAATACCCCAGGTCACCGTTGGCGAAATAGTAGCAGCCTCAAAAACCACGACATCGTCATAGACTGCATCGGCCTCACTACAGAGACTCTGCCACCAACTCACAGCCTTCTCCCAATTAGCTCCCTGGGGCACACCTTCTCGATCCTGGAGGTAAGCAAAGGTAATGGCATCAGGATTGACATACCCACAGCGCGCGCCGCCTTCAATGGCCATGTTGCAAACGGTCATGCGCTCTTCCATGCTCATCTGGGTAAAGGTGGTGCCTGCAAACTCATAGGCATACCCCACGCCCCCATTGACCCCCAGGGTGCGGATAATATGCAGGATCACATCCTTGGCATAGACCCCGGGCTGTAAAGTGCCATTGACTTCGACTTTGCGGACTTTGAGTTTGGCTAAGGCCAGGGTTTGAGATGCCAGCACATCGCGGACTTGGCTGGTGCCAATCCCGAAGGCGATCGCACCAAAAGCCCCATGGGTAGAAGTGTGACTATCTCCACAGGCAATGGTCATTCCCGGTTGGGTTAACCCTTGTTCTGGGGCAATCACATGGACAATACCTTGTTTACCGGAACCAATCTTGTGAAAGGGAATGCCATGCTCTGTGCAGTTGTCCTCTAGCACCTGGATCATCTCTTCGGCCAAGGGATCGGCAAAGGGACGGGCTTGGTTATCCGTGGGCACAATGTGATCCACCGTGGCTACCGTTCGTTGGGGATACAACACCTTTAACCCCCGCTCCTTCAGCATGGCAAAGGCTTGCGGACTGGTGACTTCGTGAATCAGATGTAGCCCAATCAACAATTGGGTTTGACCCGAAGGCAGAACCCCCACGGTATGTAAATCCCAAACTTTATCAAACAGTGTGCCTTCGCTCATGGTGGAGAGTATCAAATGGTAGCGTTTAGACTCTAATTTTATCTCAATTCTCAAAACGGTTTAGGACAGGTGGTGGAGGTGGGTGAACCCCAAAAAGTGGTAGCTAATATCCTAAATTCTGCTCTAGCTCCAGAATGACCGTTTCTAAGTACCATTCTTCAGAGCGGCCAGGGTAATTGGTTTTGACTCGTCGGATCATGCCATCGGCTAGCGCTTGATTGCCTCCCACTAAGCCCAACAAACGCTGGCGCAGACGTTCACAGGTGGTTTCAGGTACAGAAGTTTGTGTGGGTTGGATGGCGTTGAGGCTGGCTAAGATTTGTTGATAGTTAAGCCAATCTTCTTGGGTGCAAAAGAGACTAATGGCGCGCTGATAATCGGAGATCGCAAGGGGATACTCCTTCGTGCCCGCATAGGTTAATCCACGCTGATAGAAGGCTTCAGCATTATTAGCATTGAGGCTGAGGGCTTCAGCATAGTCCTCAATGGCTCCTAAGTTGTGGCCAATGGCTCGATAGGCATTGCCACGGGCAACGTAAGCGTCACTATCGGCTGGGGAGAGGGCTAAGGCTTGGTTACAGTCGGCAATGGCTCCTTGGGGATCCTTTAAGTGGAGTCGGGCTTTACTGCGGCCTCGGTAGGTAATGGCATCGGCAAAATTGAAGTTGAGGGCTTGGTTAAAGTCGGCGATCGCCGATTGATAGTTACCCTGTTTGCAATAAACTAAGCCCCGGCAGCAGTAGGCTTTGCCATCTTTAGGATCAGCTTGCAGAACCCAGTTGATGTCGGAGAGAGCTTGGGTAAGTTGGCCTTTTTTAGCGCGATCCAAGATTTGAGTGAAGTAGTCTTTGGTGGAGATAGGAGGTGGGGGAGCGGGTGGGGATGAAGAGGATGGGGAAGGGGCGGAGTTTTTGGGTCGAATTTGTTCGATTTTGGCTAGGCATTGGCGGGCGTTGTCACCATCTTTTTGGTCGAGATAGAGTCCGGTGGCGATTTTGAAGTCGGCGATCGCAGCTTGAATATCGCCTTGTTGCGGTGGACAATGCCTCGTAACTTATAAGCGGCGGCATAGGTTCGTTCGCAGCGAATGGCCTCTTCGATATCGGTCAGGGTGCCAGGTAAATTTTTTAAGGCGAGGCGGGCTAAGGCTCGGCAGTAGTAGGCTTTAGCGCAGTTGGCGTCAATATCTAGGGCTTTGCCGTAGTCCTCAATGGCTGCGTACAGGTTGCCAGAATCATAGTGGGCTAGACCCCGCTGACAATAGGCTTCTAAGGCAAAGGGATCTTGGTCGATGACTTGGGTAAAGGTGGCGATCGCACCTGCATAATCAGGATTATGCAGGTGTTCTTGACCGTGTTGGAATAATGGAGTACTCATGGACACTCTGAATTAAAATGCAAACCGAATCAAACGGCAGAGGGGGCTGCGCATCAATATACCCAACGGAACCAAATAGATAGCGATCCTTTTCAAATTCTGAATGGATGGCAGGGGTGAAACCCCTGCGTGGGGCAACGTCTCCACGCCCCCTTATTCATGACCTACTTAGAATGGCTATAGCTTTAGCATAACGAGTCACTACAGCGATCTTAAATCATTTGTGAACTCACACGGGTTGACATCCATGCCTAGAACTTTTTTACATAGCCTACGGCGAATTGGGCTTTGCCTTGGCTGCACTTTGCTGATTATGTTGCTCGGTAGTCTTAACGCTGCATCAGCCTGGGCAGACCCAGTGACTTTACGTTTTTTGGTGGCTGCTTTTGAGGTACCCGTCTGGCAGCCGCTAATCACTGAGTTTGAATCCCAGCATCCAGAGATTCACATTGAGGTCATTGAAGGCCCCAGCACCTCTAATCTTGTTGAAGATCTCTATGTATCCGCCTTTTGCTAGGGAATGCTCCCTATGATTTGGTCTATATGGATATTACCTGGGTAGCCAAATTTGCCGCCGCTGGCTGGTTAGAGGATTTGAGTCCACGGGTCACCCCAGAACAAGCTGCACAGTTTCTTCCCGGAGCCTGGAAGGGCGGTCAATACCAGGGCAAGCTCTATCGTTTTCCAGCGGTGCGCGCAGATATCGGGGCACTGTATTATCGTCAAGATTTGTTGGAGGAGTACGGCTACTCCCCGCCGCAGACCTTTGCTGAGCTGATCCAGATTTGCCAAGTTCTGCAAGCCCAAGGAGCCGTCCCCTGGGGATTTCTCTGGCCAGGGAAGCAAACGGAGGGAACTACGGCTCTGTTTATAGAAGTGTTATCGGGGTTTGGTGGCAATTGGATTGACCCAGAGACCTTGGCCGTGGGGTTGGATGAATCAAGGGCGATCGCAGCCCTCAACTTCCTTGTCAGTACCTTGAAACAAGGCATTTCCCCTCCCGGCACCGTCACCTACCAAGAAGAAGAAACCCGCCGTCTTTTTCAAAATGGCCAAGCCGTTTTCCTGCGCAATTGGCCTTATGCTTGGCCTTTGATCAATGCCCCCACATCTCCCATCCAGGGCAAAGTGGGCATCCAAGGCATGGTGTCTCAACCGAGCTATCCAGTGCCAGCTTGTCAAGGAGGTTGGGGCTGGGGGATTGCTAAAACCAGCCGCTATCCTGAAGCAGCCTGGGAGGTCATTCAGTTTTTCTCTAGTGAGACCGCGCAACGCCAGATAGCCAACCAATATGGCTATCTGCCCACCCGCAAGTCCCTTTATACCGATCCACCGATTGTAGAGAAATATCCGCATTTCCCCACACTAGGAACTCTGCAAGACCATGCGGTGTTGCGACCCGCGATCGCTCAGTATGACCAAGCCTCTGACATTCTGCAACGCTATCTCACCGCCGCCTTCACCCAACAGATGAGTCCCCAGGCCGCCATGACCACTGCCGCCCGCGAAACCCGCCAGTTGTTAGCAGGTTAACAACCCCGGAAAATTTATCTAGACACTGGCTCTTTCGTAGTCTATGATGTTAAATCGGTGCTTATACAGGATACTGGGTTGTCCTTAAGACTACTCAAGTCCTAAAGACCCAGAAGCTTATTCATGCTTCTATTGTTTCTACAAAAGAATTTGTCCTTCGGATTGGCGTTAGCTCTCATGTCTTTCTGGCTTAGAGCCTAGTATGCCTTTCGTCTCTATGGCGATCTGGGGATCAGATTTTTTGTCCTTGATAGGGGTTTCCCTATGGTGTTTTGGTAAGGGAGTCTGCTCACTGTGACTGTCGGTATTTTAGGAACGAAACTGGGAATGACCCAGATCTTTGATGACGTAGGTCGGGCGATTCCGGTCACGGTCATCCAGGCTGGACCCTGCCCGGTCACCCAGATTAAGACGCGGGAAACAGATGGCTATAGTGCCATCCAAGTGGGCTACGGCAGTACGACAGAAAAAGCCTTAACCCGTCCTGAATTAGGTCACCTGAAAAAATCTGACTCTGCTCCCCTGCGCCATCTGCATGAGTATCGCTTAAGAGATGTCAGCGAATTTGAGCTAGGTCAGCAGATGGCTGCGGATCAATTTGCTGTCGGTCAATTGGTGGATGTCTCGGGGGCTACGATTGGCCGTGGCTTTGCCGGTTACCAAAAACGCCATAACTTCCGCCGTGGCCCCATGGGGCACGGTTCTAAAAATCATCGTCTTCCTGGTTCAACCGGGGCAGGAACAACGCCGGGTCGGGTCTATCCCGGCAAGCGGATGGCGGGACGTCTAGGAAATTCTCAAGTCACGATCCGCAAATTGACTGTTGTCCAGGTGGATGCAGAGCGCAACTTGCTGTTGATTAAAGGGTCTGTCCCCGGTAAGCCCGGTGCCTTGCTCAATATTCGACCCGCCACCATCGTCGGTCAGCCCTAAGCTTTGCCCCAACACCTATAAGGAAGCCCCAAAAGGAAGATCATGGTTAATTGTGTTGTCAGGAATTGGCAGGGAGAAGAGGCAGGTCAAGCTGAGTTTGATCTGAAAGTAGCCCGAGCCGAAAATGCTGCCCATATCGTCCACTTGGCTCTGCGCCGACAAATGAATAATGCCCGTCAAGGCACTGCTTCTAGTAAAACCCGCGCTGAAGTTAGAGGCGGTGGTCGCAAACCATGGCGGCAAAAGGGCACAGGTCGAGCTAGGGCGGGTTCGAGTCGTTCTCCCCTGTGGCGAGGTGGGGGGGTGATCTTTGGCCCCAAACCCCGAGACTATTCTACTAAGATGAATCGCAAAGAGCGGCGGCTGGCTTTGCGAACTGCCTTTGCCAGTCGAGCAGATAACCTAATTGTGGTTGAGGATTTTGGGGATCAATTGCCGCGGCCTAAGACCAAAGAACTCATAGAAGCCATGACCCGTTGGGGAGTGGAAGCCGATGCCACCACCTTGATGATTCTCGCCGATAAGCACGAGACTATTTATCTATCGGCGCGGAATGTGGAGCGTCTTAAGGTGATTTTGGCCGATCATCTGAATGTCTACGATTTGCTGCTGGCCGATCGCATCGTGGCTACTCAATCGGCGATCGCAAAAATTCAGGAGGTTTACAGTGACTAAGGTAACACCCACCAGTTTGGCTGACTTAATTCGACGACCGATTGTGACGGAAAAAGCTACCCTCTTGCTAGAGAACAATCAGTACGTCTTTGAAGTAGACCCCAGAGCCAGCAAACCTCAGATTAAAGCGGCGATTGAACAACTGTTTGATGTCCACGTTACTGGGATTTCCACCCACAACTTACCCCGCAAAAAAAAGCGCATCGGTAAGTTTATAGGTCATAAAGCTCAATACAAGCGTGCCACGGTCACCCTTGCCCCTGATAGCACCATTAATCTCTTCCCTGAAGTCTAAATGCCATTCTCTGACGTTTTTATTAAAGTGATATAGCAATGGGAATCCGCTATTACAAACCCTATACCGCTGGCACTCGCCAAAAAACGAGTTCCGATTTTGCCGAAATTACCCGCGATCGGCCAGAGAAAAGACTACTTAAAGCCAAACATCGAGCTAAAGGTCGCAATAACAGAGGTGTAATCACCAGTCGACGACGCGGCGGTGGCCATAAGCGTCGCTATCGAATGGTTGACTTTTACCGCAATAAGTTAGGTATCCCCGGCACCATTGCCACTATTGAGTACGATCCCAATCGCAATGCTCGCATCGCCCTTGTCAATTATAAAGATGGCGAAAAACGCTACATTCTCCATCCCCGCAATATCACTGTCGGCACAACCATTATTGCGGGGTCAGACGCCCCCATCGAAGTTGGCAATGCCTTACCCCTAGAGAAAATTCCCCTAGGAACAGACGTTCACAACGTTGAGCTGATCCCTGGCAAAGGCGGACAACTGGTACGCGCTGCCGGATCCATGGCTCAGGTTGTGGCTAAAGAAGGCAAAATGGTCACCCTGAAGTTGCCCTCTGGGGAAGTGCGGTTGTTCCAAAAGGAATGCTATGCCACCATTGGCCAAGTGGGCAATGTCGAAGCTAACAACATCAGCATTGGCAAAGCCGGACGGAACCGTTGGCAAGCCCGTCGCCCCAAAGTCCGTGGCTCAGTCATGAACCCCGTTGATCATCCCCACGGCGGCGGTGAGGGTCGGGCTCCTATTGGTCGTAGTGGCCCCGTCACTCCCTGGGGTAAACCAACTTTGGGCTATAAGACGCGCAAGCGCAACAAGGAAAGCAACAAGCTGATTGTGCGGCGACGGCGACGCTCTTCCAAACGCAGCCGGGGAGGACGCCAGTCTTAACGCTCCCGTTTCAGTACCCTATGATATTACTTGCTGTTTCATTCACTCAACCATGGCGCGCTCTCTCAAAAAAGGTCCCTTTGTTGCTGACCACCTACTGACGAAGGTGGAAACTCTCAATGAAAAAGGGGACAAACAAGTCATCAAAACTTGGTCTCGTGCTTCTACCATCATTCCGCAAATGATTGGCCATACAATCGCTGTTCACAATGGCCGCCAGCATGTTCCGGTCTATGTCAGTGAACAGATGGTGGGTCATAAGCTGGGTGAGTTTGCCCCCACTCGCACCTTCAAAAGCCATGCAAAAGGCGATAAAAAAGCTCGCATGTAGGATAACCCTATGACTACGCAACTCAAAGATATTAACGGTGCCTACGCCCAAGCCAAATATATTCGCATGTCCCCTCGGAAAGTGCGCCGTGTCCTCGATCAAATTCGAGGACAGACCTATCGCGAAGCCTTAATTCTGCTGGAATTCATGCCCTATCGAGCCTGTGATCCGGTTTTAAAAGTGCTGCGATCGGCGGTTGCCAATGCCGAAAACAACCAGGGCTTAGAGCCTGTAGATCTAGTTGTCAGCCATGCCTATGCCGATCAGGGTCCTCGGTTAAAGCGCTTTAGACCGCGAGCCCAGGGGCGAGCTTACCAAATTCACAAGCCCACCTGCCATATCACAATCGCGGTGAGCGCCAATGGGAACTAGCCTCCACCTTTAAAGTTTACTGAGCCATTGACTGAGCTATCGATAGAGGACATTTTTGTGGGACAAAAGATTCATCCAACTGGTTTTCGCCTTGGGATCACACAAGATCACTGGTCACGTTGGTTTGCGGATACCAACCGTTATCCAGCGTTACTGCAAGAAGACTTTAAAGTCCGCGCCTACGTGAATGCAAATCTCAATAATGCCGGAATTGCTGGTATCCGCATTGAACGCAAAGCCGATCAAATTGACTTGGAAGTTCGGACAGCCCGTCCTGGGGTTGTTGTTGGTCGAGGGGGTAGCGGTATTGAATCCCTGCGAGTGGGTCTGCAAAAGGAATTAGGGAGTGAGCATCCCATTCGCATTAATGTGATTGAAGTGGCTCGCGTGGATGCTGAAGCAGCTCTAATTGCCGAATATGTTGCTCAGCAACTGGTGCGTCGAGTCTCCTTCCGTCGGGTGGTGCGACAAGCCATTCAACGGGCGCAACGGGCTGGTATAGAAGGCATTAAGATTCAAGTGGGAGGCCGCCTGAATGGGGCTGAGATCGCTCGTAGTGAGTGGACTCGTGAGGGTCGTGTACCTTTGCATACCCTGCGAGCCAATATTGACTATGCTTACCGCACGGCTAATACGACCTATGGCATTCTAGGCATTAAAGTTTGGGTGTTCAAAGGCGAAATCTTACCCGGAGCCGAAGAGCAACCCGCCAGTCGAGAACCCCAAGCCCGCAGGCGTCAGCAGCGCCGCCGCCAACAGTTTGAAGATCGCTCTGAATAGCTTATCCCGCTCTATTGAACACCTGCTCACAAATCCATTCAACTTGTGTTACCACCATCCTAATCCTTACCCTTGAACAGTGATTATGTTAAGTCCCAGAAAAACAAAATTTCGCAAGCAGCAGCGGGGCCGGATGCGCGGTAAAGCCACCCGTGGCAATACCCTCAGTTTCGGGGATTATGGGCTGCAGGCTCTTGAGCCTTCCTGGATCACCTCTCGTCAAATTGAAGCGGGTCGGCGGGCGATGACCCGGTATGTTCGTCGGGGTGGCAAAATTTGGATTCGCATCTTTCCTGATAAACCTGTAACCATGAGAGCTGCGGAAACGCGGATGGGTTCTGGTAAAGGTGCGCCTGAATACTGGGTAGCGGTGGTTAAGCCGGGCAGAATCATGTATGAAATGAATGGTGTCTCTGAAGCCATTGCTAGAGAGGCCATGCGTCTCGCTGCTTTTAAGATGCCGATCAAAACCAAATTTGTCTTGCGTTCCCAGGAGGACTCCTAAGTCATGGCAATGTCAAAAATGGCAGATCTCCGAAAGCTCTCTGTTGAAGAAATGGAAGCGCAAATTCAAACCTTAAAACGGGAATTGTTTGAGCTACGCTTTCAAAAAGCGACGCGTGAAAGCATTCAAACCCATCAATTTAAGCATATTCGGCATCAAATTGCCCAACTCATGACGTTGCAACAAGAACGTCGTTGAGACCCAGAAAAATAGTGATGACTAGGTAGTGGATTGGACGATTGGAGTAACAAATGGCGCTTAAAGAAAGAGTTGGAATTGTCGTCAGCGACAAAATGGACAAAACCGTGGTGGTGGCTGTGGCCAATCGGGTTCCCCATGGTAAGTATGGGAAAATTATCGGCCAAACCCGGCGATATAAAGCTCACGACGAAGAGAATACCTGTCATGTTGGCGATCGCGTTCGTATCCAGGAATCTCGTCCCCTCAGCCGGACGAAACGCTGGCGGGTAAAAGATATTTTGTTGGCGGCTAACCGACCTTAGGACGCACCATTATGATTCAACAAGAAACGACACTTAATGTTGCTGACAACAGTGGGGCCAAACGCCTGTTGTGCATTCGGGTTGTGGGTGGAGGGAACCGCCGCTATGGTGGGGTTGGCGATGTGATTATTGCCACAGTTAAAGATGCCACCCCCAATATGCCCGTCAAAAAATCTGATGTGGTTCGAGCCGTCATTGTCCGCACCCGCAAGTCAATTAGTCGAGAAAGTGGCATGACTATCCGTTTTGACGACAATGCGGCTGTGTTGATTAACCCAGATGGCAATCCCCGTGGTACCCGTGTTTTTGGTCCTGTGGCTCGGGAACTGCGGGACAAAAATTTCACTAAAATTGTTTCTCTCGCGCCAGAGGTACTCTAAATGGCTCAGCAAAAGTCAAGCCCTAATCGCTGTAGTATGCATGTCAAGAAAGGGGACACGGTTCAAGTGATTGCGGGTCGGGACAAAGCCAAGGTGGGCGAGGTTCTAGAAGTCCTCCCCAAAAAAGCCAGGTGGTCGTGGCGGGGGTCAATGTGAAGACCAAACATGTTAAGCCTCGCTCAGAGAACGAATCGGGTCAAATCATGACACGGGAGTTTCCCATTCACAGCTCCAATGTCATGTTGTACTCCAACAAGGAAAACGTGGCTAGCCGGATTTGCTATACCTTTGATGATGCTGGCCGCAAAGTGAGAATGCTGAAAAAGACGGGTGAAATTATTGATTAGAGAGCATTTCTTTCCTTTAACCCAGCGTACCCTTCTCTGACCCAGCCCAGAGATTTACAGGAAACCATCGCAATGACAGTTCGACTCAAAACCCTATATCAAGACACTGCGGTGCCTAAATTGCAGGAGCAGTTCAAATATCAAAATATTCATCAAATCCCCAAAATCACCAAAATTTCGGTCAATCGGGGCTTGGGAGAAGCTTCACAAAATGCGAAGGCATTGGAGCGATCCCTCACAGAATTAGCGGTGATTACGGGTCAACAACCCGTCGTGACTCGTGCCAAAAAAGCGATCGCAGGCTTCAAGATTCGGCAAGGTATGCCAGTAGGTGTGATGGTCACCCTGCGAGGAGAACGAATGTATGCCTTTCTGGATCGATTAATTAACCTCGCCCTACCGAGAATTCGGGACTTTCGGGGCGTGAGTCCCAAGAGTTTCGATGGTCGAGGCAATTTCACCTTGGGCTTAAGAGAGCAGTTGATCTTTCCTGAAGTCGATTACGACAGTATCGATCAAATCCGAGGCATGGATATTTCCATTATCACAACTGCCAAAACAGATACAGAAGGTCGGGCCCTATTAAAAGTTTTGGGGATGCCCTTCCGTGAAAATTAAGTTGTTGCGCAGGGGGCGGTTCATAAGGAGAAATTATGGCAGCTAATGACACGATTGGTGATATGCTTACGCGAATTCGCAATGCGAACCTCGCTCGGCATCAAACAACAAATGTGCCCTCCACCAAGATGACGCGTAGTATTGCTACGGTTCTCAAGGAGGAAGGCTTATTACCCACTTTGAAGAAGTGGGTGAGGGAATCGAACGACGCCTAGTCATTACGCTGAAATATCGGGGTAAACGTCGTCAGCCAATTATTAACACCTTGAAACGGATCAGCAAACCCGGATTGCGAGTGTACTCCAATCGCCGTGAATTGCCCAGGGTTCTCGGTGGAATTGGGATTGCTATTATTTCTACCTCTAGCGGCATTATGACCGACCGCGATGCCCGACAAACTGGGGTAGGCGGAGAAGTACTCTGTTATGTCTGGTAACCCCAGCCCCTATGTAAAGTATTGATATGGAGTTAGGCTATGTCTCGCATCGGTAAGCGACCCATTGAAATCCCAGACAAAGTCAGTGTCACCATTCAGGGTCAAGTAGTGAGCGTCAAAGGTCCACAAGGTGAATTATCCAGAGAACTCACCTCAGAAGTGGAAATTGAGCATCAGGATAATCTCTTAGTGGTCACTCGCCGCAATGACTCTCGGGTTGCCCGCCAGCACCACGGTTTATCCCGTACCCTGGTGGCCAATATGGTCGAAGGGGTTTCCCAAGGGTTTGCGAAAAAATTGCAAATCCAAGGGGTGGGATATCGAGCCCAAGTGCAAGGACGCAATTTGATCTTAAACGTGGGCTATAGCAATCCCGTTACCATTGAGCCTCCAGAGGGAGTGCAAGTGACGGTTGAAAACAACACCAATGTCATTGTCAGTGGCATTAATAAAGAAGTGGTTGGCAATATCGCCGCCCAAATTCGGGCAGTGCGTCCACCAGAGCCGTACAAAGGTAAAGGCATTCGCTATGCCGATGAGTATGTCCGTCGCAAGGTCGGTAAGGCAGGTAAGAAATAATGAGAACCACACGCAAAGAAGCCACCCGTAATCGTCATCAGCGGGTTCGTCGCAAGGTGATAGGTACTGCCGAGCGCCCTCGCTTAGCGGTGTTTCGCTCGAATCAGCATATTTACGCGCAAATCATTGATGATGGCCAACATCAAACCCTAGCGTCTGCCTCAACCGTTGAACCTGAATTCAAGTCTAACGGTGGATCGGGAGCCACTTGTGCGGCCTCGATCGCCGTGGGCAGGCTGGTTGCCGAACGGGCTATTAAGAAAGGCATCCGTGCGGTTGTGTTTGACCGGGGTGGCAATTTGTTTCATGGCCGTGTCAAAGCCCTAGCTGATGCTGCCCGTGAAGCTGGCTTAGATTTTTAAGTAGGATACTATCTCATGGCACAAGAAAATCGTCGCAAAAATAATCGCAATCGAGAAAAAGAATCGAACTGGCAGGAGCGCGTTGTTCAAATTCGACGGGTTTCTAAAGTTGTTAAAGGTGGTAAAAAGCTGAGTTTTAGAGCCATTGTTGTAGTTGGCAATGAACGAGGCCAAGTCGGTGTGGGCGTCGGTAAGGCCAGTGATGTCATTGGCGCAGTGCGCAAAGGCGTTGCCGATGGCAAGAAGCAACTGGTAGATGTGCCTTTGACCCGCTCCAACTCGATCCCCCATCCGACAGTTGGTCGTGGTGGAGCTGCCAAAGTGATGATGCGCCCTGCTGCGCCTGGGACAGGTGTGATTGCTGGGGGAGCCGTGCGGACGGTTTTGGAATTAGCTGGGGTTCGCAATGTCTTAGCGAAACAACTCGGATCGGATAACCCGTTAAATAATGCCCGCGCCACCCTAGACGCCTTGGAGTCTCTGCGCACCTTCTCTGAAGTTGCTGAAGAGAGAGGAATTGCGGTTGAGAAGCTCTATGCGGCAACCTAATCCCTTTTTGCTGTCCTTTTGTCCCTTGTAGACGCTAACCCTGAGAGAAAACCATGAGATTAAACGACGCCAAGCCTAAACTCGGATCTCAGCATCGTCGCCGCCGAGTCGGACGGGGAATTGCCGCTGGTCAAGGTGCCAGTTGCGGATTTGGGATGCGCGGCCAAAAATCTCGTTCAGGCCGCCCGACTCGACCCGGCTTTGAGGGGGGTCAAAATCCCCTCTATCGGCGAGTTCCAAAACTCAAGCATTTTACCCTGATTAATCAGAAACAATACACTACGATTAATGTAGGACAACTGAATGGTTTGAAGGCAAAATCAGAGGTTACTTTGGCTTCTTTAATGGCTGCCGGGATCATTACTACCAATGATGGATCCTTGAAGATTTTAGGGCAGGGGGAACTCATGGTTGCTTTGCAGGTTCAAGCCGCTGCGGCAACGCAATCTGCCATTGCTAAAATTGAAGGGGCAGGTGGCAGCTTTCAATCCATCGAGTCCTAAATTTTTCCCGTTTTTCATTGGCTTTTACAAGAGGTATTCCTGACATGGTTGTCAGCAGAGGCAAAACGCCGACCGCCCAAGAAACGTTTATGCAAATGGCTCAAGCAGCAGGTCTGCGAGGGCGAATTTTTGTAACGATTGGTTTGCTGATCTTGGTGCGGTTGGGAATTTTCCTGCCTGTACCTGGTATTGATCGAAAAGCCTTTCAGACGGCTTTTGCTGGGAATCCAGTGTTTAGTTTCCTGGATTATTTTTCTGGGGGTGGTTTCTCGGCGTTGGGGATCTTTGCCTTGGGTATTATCCCTTTTATTAACGCTTCCATTATTCTGCAATTGCTCACGGCTGCGCTGCCTTCTTTAGAAAGACTCCAAAAGGATGAAGGGGAAGCAGGTCGTCGTAAAATCTCCCAAATTACCCGTTACGTAGCCTTGGGATGGGCCATTATCCAAAGTACAGGCCTTGCCGTTTTGATCAATAATGCTCAGGGGGTGGTCTATAAACCAGGCTTGCCGTTTATTGCCCAGATGATTGTGGCTCTGACAGCAGGGTCAATGTTTGTGATGTGGGTGGGTGAGTTAATCACGGAAAGAGGGGTCGGCAATGGCGCTTCTTTGTTGATTTTTCTGAGTATTGTCTCTGGGTTGCCGACGTCTATCAGCAGCACCCTTGATTTGGCTCAGAAGGGGAAAGTCAGTGGCATCATTACGCTGATGGCAGTGTTTTTGGCCATGATTGTCTGTATTGTCTTTGTTCAGGAAGGAACCCGCAGAATTCCTATTGTTTATGCTCGTCGACAAGTGGGTCGCAGACTTTACCAAGAGCAAAAAAGCTATTTGCCTTTACGTCTGAATTCGGGGGGTGTGATGCCCATTATTTTTGCCTCGGCGATGTTGATTATTCCTGCTACCGTTGCGGGATGGATCAAGAATCCTAAGGTAATTGAATATGCGGGTTACCTCAGCCCCAACAGTCCTTTGCCCTGGGTTTATGTGATCTTTTACCTATCGATGATTATTTTCTTTAGCTATTTTTATTCTTCCTTGGTGGTGAACCCCATCGATATGTCTCAAAATTTGAAAAAGATGGGTGCCAGTATTCCAGGGATTCGTCCAGGGCGGGCAACGACGGAATATGTAGAGCGAGTTTTGAATCGATTGACGCTGCTGGGTGCGGTCTTTTTAGGGGCCGTGGCTTTGATACCGACTGCCGTCGAGCAGGCAGTCAATGTCAGAACCTTTGCAGGTTTGGGGGCAACCTCCCTATTGATTCTAGTGGGTGTGGCCATTGATACCGCTAAGCAAATCCAAACCTATGTGATTTCCCAGCGCTATGAAGGCATGGTGAAACAATAGTGACACGGCTAATCCTGTTTGGGCCACCGGGGGCGGGCAAGGGAACGCAAGCAGTTTGCCTTGTTCAAAGTTTTCATATTCCCCATATCTCGACGGGTGATTTATTTCGAGCTGCTATTTCTGGGCAAACACCCTTAGGTTTAAAGGTGAAATCCTATCTCGATCAAGGACAGCTTGTGCCTGATCAGGTGGTCATTGACATGGTGCAAGAGCGGCTGACCCAAGCCGATACGGATGCAGGTTGGTTGTTAGATGGATTTCCCCGCACAATTCCGCAAGCCCAAGCCTTGGATAAACTGCTCCAGGAGATGCATCAAACTTGCGATCGCGTCATCAACCTGCAAGTCCCTGAATCCGTCCTCATTACCCGAATGCTCAGCCGGGGTCGTCAAGATGATACCGCAGCGGTGATCCAAGATCGCCTCCAGGTCTATCATCGGCAAACTGCTCCGATTTTGGAGTTCTATCGCGATCGCACTGTCTGGTGGATATTGATGGGGACACCACTGTTGAGGCGGTTACCCAGCGCCTCAACGCGGCATTAGCTGATCTGTCCTGATTCCATGTACCCTTGGTGTAGGAATGTGTTTTGGACAATAGGTTTTGACGAGAGTACTGGCAACTGACCCTTAAGGAGGATCAACTGTTTGGCTAAGCAAGATGCGATTGAAATGGAAGGGACGGTGACTGAATCGTTGCCGAATGCGATGTTTCGCGTAGATTTGGACAATGGATTTAATGTCTTGGCTCACATTTCTGGTAAAATCCGCCGCAACTATATCAAAATATTGCCTGGCGATCGCGTCAAAGTAGAGCTGACCCCCTACGATTTAACCAAGGGCCGGATTACCTACCGCTTGCGGAAAAAATAGCTATTTTTCTCCTCCTTGGCAATGCTGAGAGAACCAAAAGGGGCGTCGTATCCTCGGAGGTGTTTGCATGGTTCCTATGGATACCCTCAAAGCCCAGATCAGCGTGCATCCTAGCACTGAGTATCGAATTAATCAAAACCTAGACCTGTTTGATACCGCCAGTCTCTCCACCTTAGCCACCCAAGCTTGGTCGGGTCGGCAGCTCAAGTTTTGCTGTTCACCAGAGCTTAACCTGAAGGAACAGAGGGCATTGCCCGTGCGCCTGTGCGAAGATGAATATCCCGGTTGGATCGATCTCCAATCTCTTGTTTTTTTACAGCCCGCAGAACACCCCTATCGACCTGTTTCTCTCACCCCTGAACACGTCTCAGCTCGACTTCCTCAGGTGATGGCGTTTATGCAAACTGCTTTGCAGCAAGCGAACGTCTATTTGTGGGGGGGAACCCTTGGCCCTAACTTTGATTGCTCTGGACTCATGCAACGAGCCTTTGCCCAGGCAGGGATTTGGCTACCACGGGATGCTTATCAGCAAGAAGCCTTTACCCAGCCCCTTGTCAATCCAGGAACATCAGCAGCAGACCTAGTCAGCGTTCTGCAACCCGGTGATTTGATTTTTTTCGGCCTCGCTGAGAAAGCCAATCATGTCGCGTTGTACCTAGGCGAAAGCCAGTATATTCATAGCTCCGGCACCGATCAAGGTCGAAACCAGATTGGCATTGATTATCTGTCAGCACAAGGCGATCTCGTCACCCAGACCTATTACTCACAAATTCGAGGGGCAGGTCGTGTGATCAGCAGTTATCAGCCCGCGCCAACATGATGGGTCTTGCTCGTGATTTGGGTTCAATAAAATAAAGTCCTTGCGCAAAATAGAGCAATTCAAAAGATAGCAACTAACAGGTATATCTTCCTCTGCCCCATTTCTCCTCTGCTCATAGCAATTTAAAACGTAACAACTACACAGGTATGTCTTCTACTCGGTATCGAATTCTTGGGCAGGTTGGCCAAGGTCAATTTGGCCAAGTTTTTTGTGCCATTGATCGGCAAACAAGCCAATTTGTGGCTCTCAAAGTATTCAATAAACGAGAGCTATCTACTCGATTATTTCTGCGAGAATTGCGATTGTTGACGAGCTTGCAGCATGCCCATATTGTTGCAGTCCAGACCATTGCCTACACTGCTAAGGAGCGGTATTTGGTGATGGATTACTGCGAAGGGGGAACCCTGCGAGACTTGCTGGTGCGCCTGATTCACCTCAGTCTAGAAAAGCGGTTGCAGATTATCATCAATGTACTCAAGGGGTTGGAATATGCCCATCAACGCCAAGTTATCCATTGCGATCTCAAGCCCGAAAATATTTTACTGACCTATACTGCTACTGGTTGGTCAGCCAAAATTACGGATTTCGGTATTGCCCGCCTTGCCGAAGAAGCTGGATATTCTGTTATCGGTCAAGGTGATACAGGGTCACCTGCTTATATGGCACCAGAACGGTTTTATAGTGAGTATTCCTATGCGTCTGATCTGTATGCAATGGGCGTCATCTTATTTGAATTATTGGTAGGGAAACGACCCTTCATGGGTCTCCCCGGAGAATTAATGACAGCCCATTTAAATGCAGTGGCTTCCATTCCAGCCTCGGTGCCATTTTTGTTGCGTTCGATTCTGAAAACAGCCCTGCAAAAATTGCCCCAAAAACGGTTCAAGAGTGCTGGAGAAATGCTGAAAGCCTTAGAGCTAGCAGCAAACGGCTTAGCCGCTGAGGTATCCACCTCTTATCACAGAGCCTCCAGTCAGGAGTTACCAGCAGAAACTCCTTATCCTGGGGTTTACTCAGAACCCTTGTCCAGTCCCGTGCAATGTCTATTAGCAAACCCAGTCACGGGCGGATCGACCCCTACTGTTTTGCCAGAACAGCATCCTGCCAAGATGAACAAACCGGATTGGCTGTTTTTACTAGACCAGCGATATCGCGTTGCCATTACCTCCCAAGCTGGGCAAACTCAATTTCAAGGATTCACCCGCCGTGGTACTGCTTTACCCTCGTTTTCAATCCCCATCGGCCTGCAACAGATCACCCAAAGTTGTCCTCATCCCTATCAATTGTTTGCGATCGCCACCGATCAATCCCAAATTGGGTTTTTGATTCATCTCAAACCTTGGCGATTGATCCAGATTGCTCTGGCTCTACAACCGGAACACGTCCTCTCAACCCCTTGGGGATACGTCCTCATGAACTCGAACCAAGTTCTTCTTCTGGGGCTGGATGGGCGACCTTTGGGTCAGTTTAGGCTAGCGATCGCCGAAACCGAGGAGGTTACTGCCATCACCAGCACTGAGCAAGGATTCATGATTGCAACTGGGTCAGGAGAATCAGCTACTCTCTATACCATTGATCTGCAACCGCTAGTCACTTGCTTACTCGAACAGGAAAACGCAATGGATTCCCTAGAAACCACCCATAACTCAATTACCTGATCCCTACAGAACCAGCCCTATTAGAATTAAGGTTGGTGCAATCAATGGTGGTTATGACTGGTTCCCCTGATTCTTTCTTACTCATCCAACAAGCAGACGTATTGCTACCCGATGGCCATATCCAGCAAACGGATGTACAAGTTCAAGGCGGTAAAATTACAGCAATTGGCACAGCCGATGCTACTCACGCAGATCGGATTATTGATGGTCAAGGATTGACCTTGTTGCCCGGTGTCATCGATCCGCAGGTGCATTTCCGTGAACCCGGTTTAGAACACAAAGAGGATTTAGGAACCGCGACCCGTGCTTGTGCGCGGGGGGGCGTCACTTCTTTTTTGGAAATGCCCAATACCAAACCGACTACCGCTTCCCAAGCCCAACTGACAGCAAAGTTAGCGTTAGCAGCTCAAAAAGCGTTGGTGAACTATGGCTTTTTTATTGGAGCCACTGGCCATAACCTTGATGAATTACAACAGGCACACCCATCCCCCGGCATCAAAATCTTTATGGGGTCGATGCAGGGTGAGTTGTTAGTGGATGAAGAAACGATTCTCGATGCCATTTTTGCCCAGGGCGATCGCCTGATTGCCGTTCATGCTGAAGATCAAGCCCGCATTCGCGAACGCCGCCAACGCTTTGCTGGCCAAACGGATCCAGCGATTCATTCCCAAATTCAAGATAACCAAGCCGCGCTATTGGCCACCCAGTTGGCCCTGCGCTTGTCCCGCAAATATCAACGCCGCCTGCATATCCTGCATTTATCGACGGCGGAAGAAGCGGAGTTATTGCGCCAAGACAAGCCCCCTTGGGTAACTGCCGAGGTCACTCCCCAACATTTGCTCCTCAATACCGATGCCTATGCCCAAATTGGCACCCTCGCGCAAATGAATCCACCGTTGCGATCGCACCACGACAACGAAGTCCTATGGCAAGCCTTATTAGACGGGGTCATTGATTTTATCGCCACGGATCATGCCCCTCACACCCTAGCAGAAAAGGCCAAAGGATATCCCGACTCCCCCTCTGGGATGCCGGGGGTGGAAACCTCTTTAGCACTCATGTTAACCCAAGCTCACCAGGGTCGTTGTTCCTTGCAGCAAGTAGTGCAATGGATGTCTACGGCGGTGGCGCAAGCCTATAGCATTGCTGACAAAGGCAGGATTCAAACAGGCTATGATGCCGATTTAGTATTGGTGGATCTGAACACAAAAACGCCCGTGCTTCGAGAAGCACTCCAGACCAAATGTGGATGGAGTCCCTATGAAGGTTGGGTATTGACCGGGTGGCCCGTGGTCACCCTCGTAGGGGGACAGGTGGTCTATGATCATGGCCAGTTTGATCTGAGTGTGCGGGGTCAGGCATTGCAATTTCAATCCTGATTCAACGTTGAGGTGCTTTTTCAGACAGCGTTTGCCCTCCTCATCCCTACTGAATAGAATTGCTATTGAAAAGCATTACTATTGTTAAACAGTAGTACCATCTCCCGATTTTTGTAATCAATCCGGCTTTTTGTACGAATCAGCTCTAAGCTCAAGCCATCTAGCAAGAGGTTTACCAGCTAGACTTGGTAACACCGGGCAACAAGCCTTCATGAGCCATTTCCCGCAAAACATGGCGAGAGAGGCCAAAGTCGCGGTAATAGCCCCGCGATCGCCCAGTGAGCCAACAACGGTTCCGCAAACGGGTGGGGGCACTGTTGCGAGGCAACCGCTGGAGTTGACGGTGCAAATCCATCCGCTCTTGCTGGGAGGTTGCTTGGGGAATTTGTTCTAATAGTGCTTGTCGCCGTTGAGCGTATTTGGCGACCAATCGCTGGCGCTTTTTTTCTCGCTCAATCATGCCTTTCTTAGCCATGCCGTTATCAGATATCCAAGTTGAATTTAAACAGTATTTTCCATTCTAACGAATCCTGTTCATTTCTAATGAATTTAATTCCCAGTTCCAAGATCCAGCAATTCCAAATTCAGAACCAGTTTATGTCACTTTAGTGATAGCTCCATTGACTGCGTTGTTTGTGACTGACCCCAGATCATCCGGGTGTACCGTAGGAAAACAAAGGTCATAATTAGGCTGAAGAAAGGAGACAACCGTGATTACAACGGAAAAACTGGATAAGCCCAACTGGTTTGCGATCGCATTTCAACTGGAAGGATCGATTGTGCTGATGATCCTGCCACGAATTATCATTTTTTCTGGTTTTGCTGCCACCATTGCCTTTCTGTACACCTCAGGATTCCCGATTTATCTAGAGAGGATGGGCGAGTTGACTACAAACGTGATCTATAACTTGATCCTGGGTCTGCTGATTGTTTTTCGCACGAATACCTCCTATGACCGTTTTTGGGAGGGGCGGAAAGCATGGGGTACTCTGGTGGTGAACAGCCGAACCTTAGCCCGAGAGATTCAGATTGGCGTTGCCGGAGCCGATGCGGCTGAGAAACAGGCGGCGATGCGTTTGTTATCTGCTTTTGCGATCGCCACTAAACTCCACCTACGCGGAGAGAGCATTAATGAAGAACTCAAGGCACTCATCACCCCAAAGCAGGTGCAGCAGCTAGCAACCACAGATAATCGTCCCCTGGTAATCTTGTTTTGGATTCGCACCTACCTACAGCAGGCGTTGACTGCGGGTCAAATCTCTGACTCTCGGATCGCAGAGGCCAATGGGATGCTCAACAATTTGACAGAAGGACTCAGCGGCTGTGAGCGGATTATTACAACCCCCATTCCCATTGCCTACCGCATTTTTCTCAAACGTTTAATTTTGATTTACTGTTTGAGCCTGCCCTTTAGGTTCGTCCCCGAATTAACCTGGGGCGCAGTTCCGATGATGGCGATCGTCAGCTTTTTGCTCTTTGGAGTCGAAGAAGTGGGGCGCGAATTAGAAAATCCCTTTGGATATCAGGCTAACGATCTACCCCTTAATGAGATCTGTAGCGCAATTTTAAGTAACGTTGAGACCACTGTTGCTCTGGGTACTCAGGCTTCTAAACAAGAACAAGACTCTTTAGTTCGTCTTTTGTGACCACCACAGTGATATGGGAAGGAGCCTGATCATCCTTTGTTTATTTTTAACCATGCAAAAACTTGCTCGGTTGTTAGTTGTAAATCCATCCCCGCCAAGACTTGGAGCTGACACGCACCTCGACAAATGTTAGGTTCTTGTTGTGGAGCAAAAATCAAGACAGAATAATCATCTGGATCGATCATCCATCCCAACTGGCAGCCATATCTGATGCAATGTAACAGGTTATCAATGACACGGCTTGCCTTCTGATCCGGTGAAAGGATTTCAATTGACCAATCGGGGGCTTGCATAAAATTATCCTCTGGTTCTCCTACCTCATTGACTGGGATGCGATTCCAGGCAATGACAGCGACATCAGGAATAAGAGATCGCCCTGCAAAGGTACAGCGTAATTCAGGTAAGGCGGTATAGGTTTCACTATGATTATCAATCTCGATCAATAGTCTTTTCTGTAGAATAGCGTGCCGAGTTTTGGGCATTGGCTTTTGAATCGCAACTCCATCCATATACTCCCAAGCTGGCGATCCCTCCACATAAGGCAATTCCAGAAACGCTTCAATGGTTAGAGTGGGGGTGACAATAGCGGTCATAGTTGAGCAATGAGACCCTGGCTTTTGCTTTCAGTATAATCGATGGCTTGGATTGAATGGGGACGGGCTGGCTACAAACAACAATTAATAGTGGTAGGGTTTAAAACTATAAAATAAACCTGTTTCTGACCTGCAACTTTTTGAAGCGGAAGGATCCTATGACACAAGCTAGCGGTGCTCAACAAGCCACTGAGAAAAGCCTAGAGGCAATGCGAAAATTCTCAGAAACCTATGCCCAGCGAACAGGCACGTATTTCTGTGCCGATCTGGGAACAACAGCGGTGGTGATTGAAGGTTTGGCCAAGCATAAAGATGATCTCGGTTCGCCTTTATGTCCCTGTCGCTATTACGAAGACAAAGAAGCAGAAGTGGAAGCCGCTTACTGGAACTGTCCCTGTGTACCTATGCGTGAGCGCAAGGAATGTCACTGTATGTTGTTCTTGACACCAGATAATCCTTTTGCGGGTGACCAGCAAGCCATTACGGTTGAACAAATTCGGACTGAAACCAATCAATTCTAATGGATGACCTGCCTCCAGCCTTTTGGCAAGGGGTAGCAGAGTTTAATCAAGGGCAATATTATGCCTGTCACGATACTCTAGAAGCCCTCTGGATAGAAGCAACAGATCCTCTTAAAAGTCTTTACCAAGGGATTTTGCAAATTGCCGTTGCATGTTACCACTTGGGCAACCAAAACTGGCAAGGGGCAGTAGTTCTCTTGGGTGAGGGGATAAGCCGATTGCATCCCTATGAACCTCAATTTTCAAGTGTGGATATTGAACATCTGGTCAATGTCAGTACCAACCTATTAGAATGCTTGCAGCAAAGCGATCCAGAACAAGTGGCCAGATTCAGCCCACTTTTTGTAGAGTCCACTCAGCAGTCTGATACTGGAGATAGAGAGGCTACCGCTGATGATACTTTCACTTTGGTGCCTAAAATTATCACAGTTTTGAGTTGTCAACAGGATGGAGGTACAGCGTGAAACTATCTTTTATCAGGGAGCATCGATTCGCTGATCATCATCGCTAACAGAACGAAATGTAAAGAGGTTGGAATGCGGGCACGCATGGGTCAATTGAGGGTGAATTTGATCGGTATGATCTTGCTGGGTTTAGGGGTTGTTTTTTTAAATCCACTCCAAGCCCAGAACCAAAAACAAACGTTAACGTTGCGGGCTGATATCCAGAAGGCCAATGCTAAAACAGGTGTAATTACTGCTGTTGGCAACGTTCAGATTATTTATCCAGAACATCAGTTCAAAGCAACGGCTGACAAAGCTGAGTACTTTAGTCGAGAACGCCGTATTCTCCTAGAAGGGGATGTGTTAGTTGAGCATAAAGGGCATAATCTGCAAGCAGATAAAATGACGTATCTCATGGACGAAGGTCGATTGGAAGCGCAGTCCCGCGATCAAAACTCGGTAGAAACCAACCTTCAGGTGCCTAAATAGCCTTTAGATGATGCTTCTTGGCTAAGGTATGAGCTATACCCCGCCATTGTTCTGAATCAAGGGAATAGGAGTGAGCTGGATTGCGGATTTTGCTGCAAACGTGAGTAAATCCTATCATCGTCGTCATGTTCTCCAGGATGTGACCCTATCTGTGCATCAAGGCGAAATTGTGGGATTGCTTGGTCCCAATGGTGCGGGGAAAACCACGACGTTTTATATTGCTACAGGGCTAGAACAGCCCAATCAAGGCCGAATCTGGCTGGGCAGTAGGGATATTACAAATTTGCCATTGCATCAACGGGCAAGGTTAGGGATTGGCTATCTTGCTCAGGAACCCAGTATCTTTCGGCATTTGAGTGTCCGCGACAATTTGTTATTGGTGATGGAACAATCGGGGGTACCGCACTGGCAATGGCAATCTCGATTAGCGGGGTTGTTAGCTGAATTTCAACTGAATTCTGTGGCCATGACTTTGGGGATGCAAGTGTCTGGGGGGGAGCGGCGACGGGCAGAATTGGCACGGGTCTTGGCAACAGGGGGGGAGGAGCCTCAGTTTTTACTGCTTGATGAACCCTTTGCAGGCATTGATCCAATCGCTGTCGCCGATCTGCAAACTCTGATTGCCCAGTTGTGCGATCGCAACATCGGCATCTTAATTACTGACCACAATGTGCGCGAGACCTTGGCCATTACCCATCGCGCATATATCCTCACAGAAGGCAGCATTTTGGCTGCTGGCACACCCGCAGAGTTATATGACAATGTCCTTGTGCGCCAATATTATTTAGGGGATCGGTTCCGTCGCTAATCGGGGATCTTGAGAATGGGCGGTCTGACCCTACCCTGTATTACACGCAAATTGCTGTCGTTGACTCATGTTGTGGAAAGCCATTCCGCGAATTGATCGCTATGTATTTCAGGAATTACTGCCACCCTTTTTGTGGGGGATCGGAGCCTTTGCCGCCATTGGTGTCTCAGCGGCAGTTTTGTTCGATCTGTTGCGACAGGTCTCTGAGGCTCGATTACCGCTGGCGATCGCGCTCCTGCTCTTGGCACTGCAACTGCCTTATTTTATCAGCTTAGCCATTCCTATGGCCGTCTTACTCACCTGTTTACTGACCTTTGCTCGAATGCATACTGATGGCGAATTAATGGCTCTGCAAGCTGCAGGCTTGCATCTGAGACGCTTGGTGCAATCTAGCCTATGCTTTGCATTCATGGCGTTGATCTTGATGTTTGGCCTGAGCGAAGGACTTGTACCCGTTAGTCAAGCCCAAGCCCAGCAAGTGCTGATGAAAACCCTGCAACAAGGTAATTTCGAGCTGCAGGATCCCCCCATCCTGTACAAAGACTATGGTCGTCACTCAGATCTAGATCGCCTATTTTATGCCCAGCAGAGCGAAGATCAAACCTTGTATGGGTTAACCGTCTTGGATTGGACGTCACCTGAAGAACCCAAAATTATTACAGCCAAATCAGCCACTTGGCATGCCGCAGAAAATCGCTGGACTTTTAAGAATGGCATCATCTACCCCGTAAACATTAAGGGAACAACCCCCTATATTCTGGAATTTAGCGAACAACAGATACAACTCGCATCCTTTGCAGTACCAGAGATTAACCCGAATACATTATCCCTAATCCAAGCCCAACAGTACCTTGCCATCCTTCGCCAGCAGGATATGCAATCCAAGGCTCGCACCTTGGAGATTCAAATTCACCGCAAAGTAGCTCTTCCTTTTACAGTGCTGGTGTTTGGATTTGTGGGTAGTGTCTTAGGCATGAGCCGTCGCCGACTAGCAGCCAGCAGCGGCTTTGGCCTGAGTCTCGTTCTTGTTTTAGGCCAATATGTCTTAATCTTCATTGCCGATGTTGGCGGACAGCTCGGACAGCTCTCGCCCTGGTTCGCTGCATGGCTACCCAATCTGATCATGGTTGCGATCGGTCTGGGTTCATTGGTAGGACGCACAGAGGGGTTACGGAGGGAATAGGGAGCGGAGGGTAGGAGAAGTAGCGATCCTGAATTGAGTCTTGGTCTCCAGATACTCAAAGGATCTTACACGAGCGCTGCCAACATCGCTCCAAGAAAAGCCGCTGCTCCTCGGTTTTATCTTGTTTGGTAAAACAGCGCTCCAAGAGTTTTTGTCTATAAACCAGCGAAAATTTAATCGGATTTAAGGCCGTTTCAAGCCGAAAAAGAGGCTGATTCAGGTAAATCCAAATAGCCATCATTATCTTTAGAGCTTCTGTTCTTTTCCCTATCATCAAGACCTCCTATTTCAATAGAAGCGATAGAGTCTATGTCACCTATCTTCATTGGACGCTAATTCATAGCAGCAGTGCTGAGATCATAAGATTAGCTTCACTTTTTATCCTTGTCAGGATATGCTTTGGGCTTCTATTGTGACTCTAACGAGCAGATCTGAAGAATGGATGAGAGCTTCGCTAAGATGCTGCTGCTGCCAATTTCATTGGTGGGTGTGATGAAGCTCATGTCAGAATAGAACAGCTTTAGCATGAGGGATGCCACGATGGCGAGGGTAACCAAAGGTAAGCAGGATGATGGCTTACTGACTGTCTGACTGTTCTGGTTCAGAATAATGCTTTATTTCACAGACTCGATCAGCAGGCAGACTTTAGCGCATTACCTTCAGCCCAAGCAGTTGGTGCGCGAAAATTGTACGCCAGTCGTCTGATTTACACGGCCTTCCGGCCTAATGTATCACTGGAGTATCTCTATGCAATCCTATGCGGTGGACTCGTTATTGTCCGCATACAGCCTTGCCTTAAGCTAAGCACGACAGAGATTCAGATGAGTGTTGGAGAAATTGCTAAGCTATGCCTAAATTTAACTGGAGATGGATGAGCGCTGTCTGTGTTGGTATGGTTACAACTGCCTTAACCGTAGTCACTCCCCCTGTGAACGCCAACGAATTTACTAAGCTTTTCACAAAATCTAGCATCCCTTTAAGCCTAAAACTCAAAGCTTTAGACAATAGCTGGCAGCGATTGAGCCTCAATCAAGAGTCTTTAGCGCCTTCTTTCTTATTTGGCATCTCTGGGCTCCTCGAATCGGCTCTCAGAACCAATGTGTACTATACCCAAGGCAAGATCATCACCATTAGTAAACAGCAGTATTTGGTGGTTTATCGACCGGAAGGGAGTAACCTTAATCTGTCCCTATTCTTGCAGCTAGGGAACAAGCAAACACCAGCTTCTTTGATCAAAGAGTTAACCCCAGAGAGCAAGCTCGTACTCTCACTAATCAACCTCAGCACCATTAACAGCCTCCAAGATATTCAACCCTTCAACCTCCAGAAAGAACTTGAAGACGCCAAGAAGGTTTTGCCGCCAAAACCAGAGGCACCGGAAACACTTCCCTCGGCTCCTACTAATCCTTCATAAGGACTGAAGTGCTAGGCTTTATACCTTTAATTGGCCTGTTTCGATTAACTTAGAGACAGTTCAATTTTTCGGCTATGGTGATCCAAGTTCAACCGCGCTATTCTGTTCAGTGGTTTAAGCGGATTAGCGATATTCCGCAGGCCGCCTGGGATGACTTAGCTTTACCCCTAAAGACCCCCTTTTTGGAGTGGCATTGGCTGCATAATTTAGAGACCTCTGGCAGTGCGATCGCACGTAAAGGCTGGTTACCTCAACACCTTACCCTCTGGCGAGATCAAACCTTAGTTGCTGCTGCTCCTTTATATATCAAAGGCCATAGCTACGGTGAATTTGTCTTTGATCATCAATGGGCAGATGTTGCCTATCGGATGGGGATTGAATATTACCCCAAATTACTGGGGATGACCCCCTTTACCCCCGCCGAGGGCTATCGATTTTTAATCGCCCCAGATGAAGATGAGGATAGGCTCACAGGGTTAATGGTACAGCTCATCGACGGTTTTTGTGACCAACATCAACTCTCAGGTTGTCACTTCTTATTTGTCGATCCAGACTGGCAACCTATAATTGAACGCCACGGGTTTAAGGGGTGGCTTCACCATAGTTATATTTGGCAAAACGAAGGCTTTTCCAGTTTTGATGATTATTTAGGAGCCTTTAATGCCAACCAACGCCGCAATATTAAGCGTGAACGCCAGAGTGTTACCAAAGCTGGACTTCAGCTCCAGACTTTCAGAGGTGAAGAGATTCCTGTAGCCCTCTACAGCCGGATGCACTATTACTACAGTGATACTTGTGACAAGTTTATGTGGGGCAGCAAGTATCTGACCAAGCGATTTTTTCAAGATCTCCAAGCCACCTATGCCCACCGGGTAATGTTTGTCACGGCTTATGACAAAACCCCCCAACAGCCCGTAGGCATGTCATTTTGCCTCACCAAAGGTGATCAACTCTATGGCCGTTACTGGGGCAGCGATCAGGTGTTTGACTGTTTGCATTTTGAAGCCTGTTATTATGCCCCTATTGAATGGGCAGTATCCCAAGGGATTCAACGGTTTGACCCCGGTGCAGGTGGCAGACACAAAAAACGACGCGGGTTTCGAGCGATGCCGAATTACAGCCTGCATCGCTTTTATGTTCCTCGCCTTCAGCAGGTGTTCGACCATTATATTGATCAAATTAATCAAGAAGAGCAGGATGAAATTGAGGACATCAATCGAGATCTCCCCTTCAAGCAAGACCCATAGGAACTAGGATTAGGGAATCTCAGACTGGCTGTCCCAGTAATTCCTGTTTGGGTCCTCAATCCCATGCAATTCAGCCCTGGGAGTGGATCAAGACAACATTTCATCATCCAATGACGTTCTATCCCTCACTATAGACATGATTCTGGGAATTTAGGGGGAAGATACGCCAACAGGTTGAGGATATTGGTCATCCATTGAGGTATGGAAGAAGAAGCGACAGCCGCTATTAGTATAAGGAGCATGGCTGGAGCCAGGACTGGAGCGGATATAATCGCCAGCACCATAGACTGTATCACCAATGACCAAATCGCCTTCTAGCATAAACAGTTCTTCAACCGACGCATGGCGGTGCCAAGGATAACAAACACCGGCTTCAGCTCGAAGAAATCCCACCAGTTCTCGCTTGATCTCATCTCTGTGGACAATGGCAACTGCCACACCGGGCGTCGATTGGGGTTGCCAGTCCAAATCCTGGGAGCGAACCGCCAAGTAGGCGTCAGCGGCTGGGTCAGAGATCTTTTTAGGCAGGGGAAGATCCAGTCCGAGATCGGCGAACAGCCGATCCTTTAAGTCTGCTGCCATCGGTAAAGCGGCGGTGCTGTAGGGCATAGCCGTCACCGCAGACTGATACGCCGCCAATTCTTCCCCCAAATCTGGACAGTCCAGGAGTTGTTGCTCCACCCAGATCCGCTCCTCTGGGCTGAGGAGGTCGAGGGCATACAGGGGAGCCAGTTCACAAAAGCAGTAATTCTCAGGGGTCATTTCAAGTCAGCCTTCCACGGGCGTCACACAGTACAGTCACGATAAGTCTTCCTTTGTGCCCAGAGCAGCCTTTAACTTACTCAATCCTAACCGAGTCCGAGTTTTAACAGTTCCCAAAGACAACCCTGTTTGAGTAGCAATTTGGCTTTGGGTAAGCCCCTGGTAGTAGGCCAGTTCTAAAACGGAGCGTTGCTCCTGCGGGAGGGTTTGCATCGCTGCAATGACTCGACTGCGGCGCTCTCGCACCAATACATCTTCAAATAAGTCTACGTTATCGGCCTTGGGTTGGATTTCTAAGGCATCCATGGACACGATCGCAGCGGATTTGGTGCGTTGGATTTTGCGCAGACGATCTAGGATACGGCTACGGGCTAAAGTAAATATCCAGGTATCGGCTCTGCCTTTTTGCACATCGTAGCGATCGGCAATTTTCCAAACCTGAGCAAACACATCTAAAACCACTTCTTCACTTTCTTCAACCGATCGCAAACTCCTAAATGCTAAACCATAGATAATGCGAGCATAGCGATCGTACAGCGCCGACAACGCTGAGGAGTCGCGCTGAGCAATTCGAGTGAGCAACGCAACATCATCAACAGCAAGAGAGTTCTCCATCCAAGGAGGAATTTTTGAATAGGGATATCATTGGGCAGTATATCCAATCACCCCAAGGATTGATCAGAATTTTCTGAAGACACGAGATTTGCAGGTAATTGGGCGATCAGCAGCCATTGGGGAATTTCAATCTTATACACCTTAGCTCAAAATGGCCAGGGTTCTTCCGATTACCTGGAACGCTCAAGCCATGCTGTTGAGAGCTTTGAAGCATCTGCTTGTCTGATTGTAAACTCAGTCCTCTGTTGTTGAAGCGGTTTAGGAGTTGAGGGATCCGTGATCTTGACCGATGGCTTGGGTAATGTTGTCCATCTTGTGGGTCGCCAATTTCATCAACAGCCCCTCTAAGATCCGCCGAACCATCCACGGGCCTTCGTATACCCAACCCGTATACACCTGTAATAAGCTGGCACCTGCATTTAGTTTTTCCAGGCATCTTCAGCAGTGAAAATGCCCCCCACACCGATGATCGGCAATTGCCCTTGGGTTTCCTGGTAGATAAATCGAATGACTTCGGTGGCGCGCGATCGCACTGGAACCCCACTGATACCCCCTGCCTCTTCCCTCGGCGAGTTCCCTGTCGCCGGAATGATTTGGGTTTTCAATCCCTGGCGGTTAATGGTGGTATTAGTGGCAATAATCCCTGCCAAATTATGGGTTTTACCCAGTGAAACAATAGCTGCAATTTCTTCCCACGCTAGATCTGGGGCAATTTTTACCAATATAGGTTTATGATTTCTGTTTTCGGCTTGGATCCCAGCCAAGATCGGTTCAAGTTGGGCGACAGCTTGGAGCGTTCGCAATCCCGGCGTATTGGGAGAACTCACATTCACAACAAAATAGTCCCCCCAAGCTTGAAGGAGGCAGAAACTGCCCACATAATCTTCCACAGCCCGCTCTAGAGGAGTCACCTTGGATTTGCCTAAATTAATGCCCAGGGGATAAGTTCGCGTTTGGCGGTCTTGCGAGGCTTTGAGCCTCTGAGCCATCTGGGCAGCTCCCTGATTATTAAATCCCATGCGATTAAGAGCCGCTTGATCCTGGGGCAGCCGAAACAAACGCGGTCGAGGATTGCCAGACTGAGCATAAAAGGTTACGGTTCCCACTTCGGCAAACCCAAAGCCAAAATCAGGCCAGATATTTGTTGCAACGCCATCTTTATCAAACCCCGCCGCTAAACCCATCGGATTCGCAAAGGACAGCCCCCATAAGGTTTGAGATAACCGAGGATCTTGTACACCTAAAGTGGCAGCCAGCCGTTTTTGCAGTTCCTGAGTCAGACGAGTATGAGATCGTTGATCTAGCTGGGCACAAGTCCGCATCAATTGGCGATGCACCGTTTCTGGATCGGCTCTCAAGACTGAAAATAAGAGGGGACGCAAACCCTGTTGATATAAATCCACCATTCCTAGCAGTCCACAACACTACCTATAGCGATCCTAAATATTACCCTCCTAGCTGTCACTGTCCCCGCACTTTGGAGCCAAGGCTAGTGTGTACATGGCTTGAGTCGAAAGTCTAGAGGAAACATACCCTACATTGCCCGACTCTGGGTAGACCCACCCCACTCTGCGAGTACCCCTTGACAGAGATAATTCACATCAATAAGGGGTCGCAGGTTGAAAGCCTGTAGTGATAATATCCCAATCTACAAAAGCTAGTGTCCGATATTCTCTAGAATGGTTAAGCAAAGGCAGACCTTCAGGAGTATAGAGTTGTGGAGTCCCGTTACCATCCCACTGAGATTGAACCCAAATGGCAGGCAAGCTGGGCCAAGCAAGGACTGGATACCACTCCTGAAGACACCCGTAAGCCCAAATTTTATGCCCTATCCATGTTTCCCTATCCGTCAGGCAGTTTGCATGTCGGGCATACACGCAACTATGTGATTACTGATGTGATTGCTCGTCTGAAGCGGATGCAGGGCTATCGGGTTTTACAGCCGATGGGTTGGGATGCCTTTGGTCTACCCGCAGAAAATGCCGCCATTCAACGGGGAATTCATCCGGCGGCCTGGACCTATACCAACATTGCCCAGATGAAAGAGCAGTTAGGATTGCTGGGTTTGTCCATTGACTGGAGTCGAGAAATTGCCACTTGTTCACCGGAATACTATCGCTGGACGCAGTGGATTTTTCTGCAGTTTTTAGAGATGGGACTGGCCTATCAAAAAGAAGCGGCTGTCAACTGGGACCCAGTCGATCAAACCGTTTTAGCAAACGAACAGGTGGATAATCAGGGGCGGTCTTGGCGGTCTGGAGCCAAAGTCGAGCGTAAACTTTTGCGGCAATGGTTTTTGAAAATTACCGATTATGCCGAAGAACTCTTGGCCGATTTAGAGCAACTCACAGGTTGGCCAGAGCGGGTCAAAACCATGCAGGCCAACTGGATTGGTAAATCCGTGGGAGCCTATCTAGAGTTCCCGATTGTGGGCCTAGATGCAAAAATTGGGGTGTTTACTACCCGCCCGGATACGGTCTATGGCGTTACCTATGTGGTCTTAGCGCCGGAGCATCCTTTGACACCGCAAGTTACGAGTAAAGCTCAGCAGAAAACCGTAGCTGAATTCATTGCAGCAGTGGGTGCTGAAAGCGAAATCGATCGCACCGCTGAGGACAAGCCAAAAAAAGGAATGCCAACCGGAGGGAAAGCCATTAATCCCTTTACGGGCGCAGAAATTCCGATTTGGATTGCGGATTATGTCCTCTATGAATATGGCACGGGTGCTGTGATGGGTGTGCCTGCCCATGACACCCGTGACTTTGGGTTTGCTCAGCAAAATCAATTGCCTATCCAAACCGTGATTGTGCCAGAAGGGAGCGATCCAAAAACGCCTTTAACCGCAGCCTATACCGAGGCTGGGGTGATGGTGAATTCCGGGGAATTTGACGGCCAACCCTCCAGCGCAGGTAAGCAGGCCATCATTGCCAAAGCGGAACAAGAAGGTCGGGGTGCAGCCAGAGTGCAGTATCGTCTGCGGGATTGGTTGATTTCTCGGCAACGGTATTGGGGAGTACCCATTCCGGTGATTCACTGTCCCCACTGTGGAGCAGTCCCCGTCCCTGAGGCGGATCTCCCCGTGAAATTGCCAGAAGATGTGGCGTTTTCTGCCCAAGGTGGCTCCCCCCTGGCCAAACTAGAGACCTGGGTGAATGTCCCCTGTCCTACCTGTGGCGAATCGGCAAAACGGGAAACCGATACGATGGATACCTTTATTGATTCCTCCTGGTATTTTCTCCGGTATGCCGATACTCAGAACCCGCAAAAGGTCTTTGATAGCGCTAAAGCCAATGATTGGTTGCCTGTGGATCAGTACGTCGGCGGTATTGAACATGCCATCTTGCATTTGTTGTATTCCCGATTCTTTACGAAGGTGATGCGCGATCGCGGTCTCCTCAACTTTGATGAACCCTTCCAAAAGCTCCTAACTCAGGGGATGGTGCAAGCTCTCACCTACAAAAACCCCAAGACCGGGAAATATATTGCCCCTGCGGATATTGATGCCGATCATCCCCAAGATCCAGCAACGGGTGAACCCTTGGATGTTTTCTATGAAAAAATGTCCAAATCTAAATACAATGGCGTGCCCCCAGAAGAGGTAACTAGTAAGTATGGGGCGGATACCGCTCGCTTATTTACGTTATTCAAAGCCCCCCCCGAAAAAGATCTAGAGTGGGAAGGAGCCGATGTAGAAGGTCAATTCCGCTTTTTAAATCGTGTCTGGCGATTGGTCAGTGAGTATATCGAGAAAGCCCAGGGCAAAAAGCGCTCCGTTAAAGGAGCCTCACTCCCTAAAGCCGAGAAAGAACTTCGTCGCGCAATCCACATTGCCATCAAAGAAACCAGTGAAGATCTCAGTGGCGATTATCAGTTCAATACAGCCGTTTCAGAACTGATGAAACTCAGTAACGCCCTAGGAGATGCCCAAGATAAAACTTCGGCGGTCTATGCCGAAGGGATAGAAACCTTATTACTCCTGTTAGCCCCCTTTGCGCCCCACATCAGTGAGGAACTCTGGCAACAGCTAGGACACTCTGAATCAATTCTCTGTCAAGCTTGGCCTCAAATCGATCTAGAAGCGCTGGTGACCGATGAGATCACCCTAGTGATTCAAATTATGGGTAAAACTCGCGGCACACTGCCAGTGCCTGCCAACGCCAGTCGTGAAGCCCTAGAACAATTGGCTCGTGAATCGGAAGTGGGCCAACGGTACCTTGCAGATAAAGCTGTGAAGAAGGTGATTGTGGTTCCTGGCAAACTGATTAACTTCGTTCTATAGCGTGATCTTACGACCGCACCTGCCAAGATCAAACAGCCTCTAGAAGCTTGATATTTTCAAAGCAAAACTCTTGTCGTTCAAGCTGTCCTTCAAACTCAGTTTCAATCATCCGGCGACACAAAATGAAGTAATTCCCTACTTGCTCATACTCATCTGTAAATCTGCTTTTGCCCCCTTGTTGCTCCCCGGTTTTGGGGTCATGGTAAACCGAGTCATATTGATGGGAAAGATAGCCTTCCCCAGTGTTGTGGCTGTTAAAGGTATGAATAGTGACTACCACACCATGAATGTGACGATGTACCATGGTGACTTCCTGATTTTTGACCTCATACTTGTCCCCAGCTGCCTTGCCGCCCATCAAAATTTCAACGGCTCCATCCTCCTTCGTTTGACCGTAGGAAAAGATGTTTTTGCCATGGGTTTCGGTAAAGGAACGACGAACACGATGAATGGTCATTTCCAAAAGCTGAGAGTGAATCACCTGCTTAGCCTCCTCATCCTCAACCCCGAGTACCTCTAACTTGAGGTCAGCATCCACATGAGCTTGCCCCTGAAAAGTTTGATCGCTAATCCTGTAGACCACATCAACAGTATAGCCAGGGAACTCCTTGTCCCAGGTGTAGCGATTTTCGTAGGCTTCTCGGAACAAATCTTCCGCTGTTAAGGTGGTTGCCGTCATTCATCTCTCCTACTTACAGCAAACTTATGGTAATTATCGCTTTTTTAAGCATACAGTGTCTATTCATCTCTCTGTGAGGTCTAAGATGCCGAATTATATGCGTGCCGTTTGGTGGGTAACGGTCTGTTGGGCTGGGGGCAAAGGCTGCGATCGTTGAGCACGGAACAGTCCAAATCGACACAACCCAGTGCCAAAGGCCAACCGCATCAGCAAGATGGTGGGCACCTCTCGCAGGGATTTCAGCAGCCCAGAAAAGCCAAACTTTACTAATCCCGACGGTCGAGCTACACCTTGCCAAATGGAATCTAGCCAAGAGGGAAGGGTTTCTTGCGTCCAATCAGTGGTTACGATCTTGCCTGCGACTAAACCTGTAGCCACCAACTCCTCAGCAAACCCCTCAATACTGGCAAAAGCCGGATGAGACCACTGATCAAGCAACTGTCGCAGGACAGGGCGTTCCCAAAAGTTGAGAGGGTTATGGCGATCATCCCTTTGGTTCCAATCAGCCAATACCAAAATACCCCCCGGCTTGAGAATTCGCATCAATTCCTTGGCAAACACCGCCTTATCTGGCATATGGGGACCCGCTTCCACAGACCACACCACATCAAAGCTGGCATCTGGATAGGATAACGCCATGGCATCATCAACCCGAAACTGAGCATCTACACCCTCTGGGGTCAGCTCCTGCGCCCGCTGAACTTGTTTGGGGCTAATGGTTATTCCTGTAACCAAGAATCCATACTCTTGGGCTAAAACCCGGCTACTGCCGCCAAAGCCACACCCCACATCTAATAGAGTCGTTCCAGGTGGGAATTGATCCAGTCCACCCCAAACCACCATTTCATGGACAAAATCAGACTTAGCTTTTAAGAAGTTTTTCCGTCGAGGGGGTGAGCCATAATGCCCCAGATGGATATGTTCGCCCCAGTAAAACTCTAAAATCCCGTCTTCTGTCCATTGATCATAGGAGTTGGCAACTGAATCAGCGGATTGATACCGACGAGCGGTGAGCAAATAGGCGGCAATACCTGCCAAAACCAGCCCTAGAAAAGTGATCAGGGCAAACACAACATTCATTAAACAGAACGTATCATCTTGCTAAATTTGCTCTTAACTATAACAAGATCTAGCCTTTCGTCGAGGGTAAGTTGTCCCTTTTTGGTAAGAGTGGTAGTGGTTTCAATCTTTGTCTAAGAAAAAAGTTCATATTTTTTTAGTTTTCCTGAATTGTTACAGTTTGCAAAGGTATAATTAGGGCTGTAATCTTCTCCTTGGCAGGTGGAAGGTTGGCCAAGACATACTGTAATACAAGGGAAATAACGGTTCATGCGGGTTGCGATCGCAGGCGGAGGGCTAGCGGGTCTCTCCTGTGCCAAATATTTAGTTGACCAAGGACATACCCCCATTGTCTTAGAGCGAGCCTCTGTCCTGGGTGGCCTCGTAGCTGCCTGGAAAGATGAAGATGGCGATTGGGTAGAAACGGGATTACATGCCTTTTTTGGAGCCTATCCCAATATGCTGCAACTCCTCGATGAGCTGGGGATTAGCGATCGCTTGCAGTGGAAAAAACATGCCTTGATCTTTAACCAACCCAACAAACCCGGTGTCCTATCCCGATTCGATGTGCCTGACATCCCGTCGCCTATTAATGTGATTGTGTCCATCCTCCGCAACAACGACATGTTGACCTGGGAGCAAAAGATTCGATTTGCCATCGGTCTATTGCCTGCTATTGTTCGGGGTCAAAAATACGTTGAGGACATGGATCGCTACACTTTATTAGAGTGGCTGCAAAAGCAGGGAATTGACGATCGCGTCAATTCCGATATTTTCATTGCTGCTTCGAAAGCCCTCACCTTTATCAACCCCGATGAAGTGTCAGCCACCATTCCCTTAACGGCTCTCAATCGCTTCTTACAAGAGCGCTATGGCTCTAAGATTGCTTTCTTGGATGGTGCCCCTCCTGAACGTCTATGTCAGCCCATCGTGAACTATGTTACCGAACGGGGAGGAGAGGTGCGCGTGAATGCCCCCCTCAAAAAGATTGTCCTGAATGCAGATGGCACAGTCCGGCATTTTCTGATGAAAGGTGCAGGGAATCTGGATGAGTATGAAATCACAGCCGATGCCTACGTCTCGGCCATGTCGGTGGACGCGATCAAGTTGATGCTACCCGATCCTTGGAAATCCCTACCGTACTTCCAACAGCTTCAAGGGCTAGAAGGCGTGCCTGTGATCAGTATTCAGCTTTGGTTTGATCGCAAGCTCAGTGCGGTTGACCATCTACTATTTTCGCGATCGCCCCTGTTGAGCGTCTATGCAGATATGAGTAATGCCTGCCGGGACTATGCAGATTCAGACAAATCTATGTTAGAGCTGGTTTTAGCTCCCGCCGCTGACTGGATCAATCAACCAGAACCAGCGATTATCGATGCCACCCTAGCAGAGTTAGCCAAACTTTTCCCTGAAGAGATTCCCCATCGCGCCCAAGTCCTGAAGGCGAGGGTGGTGAAAACGCCTCGCTCTGTTTATAAGGCAATTCCAGGGCGGCAACAGTATCGCCCAGTACAAACCACTCCTATCTCTAACTTCTTCTTGTCTGGGAGTTACACGATGCAACGGTATCTGGGCAGTATGGAGGGGGCGGTGCTTTCTGGTAAGCTGACAGCACAAGCGATCAATACTGCCCAGACCATTTTGCTCTTCACAACTCCCCTGCACCATCCAAGCCAGTTTCTCAGTCAATCTCGAATGCTGCAACTGCCTGAAACTCAAAAAAGACCAAGGAAAAAATTGGTGTCTCTTGCCGACTCCTACGAGCAATGTCGGCAAATTACGGCTGATTTCGCCAAAACCTTTTATCTAGGCACCCTGCTGATGCCGCCAGAGAAACGACGCGGCATTTGGGCCATTTATGTTTGGTGTCGGCTAACGGATGAGTTGGTGGATGGTCCCCAGGCAGCGGACACCACTGCCGAAACCCTGGATCAATGGGAGGAACAATTAGAATCGGTGTTTGCTGGCCACCCCATTGAGGATGTGGATGTGGCTCTCGTCGATACCATTGAACGCTATGGGTTAAATATTCAACCCTTCCGGGATATGATTGCTGGGCAACGCATGGATCTCGTCCGCGATCGCTACGAGACGTTTGATGATTTGCACCTATATTGCTATCGGGTGGCGGGAACCGTCGGCTTGATGTCTGCCGAGATTATGGGGATCGAACGATTTTGCGATCGCCTGCAAGCCCCCTGGACTCCACCGCGTGTGCTGAATAATCCAGACAACACCATTGATAAAGCCGTCGCTTTGGGCATTGCCAATCAACTCACCAATATCCTCAGAGATGTGGGTGAAGACGCCCGACGGGGTCGGATCTATCTTCCCTTAGAAGACTTAGCTACCTTTGATTACACCGAAGCTGATTTATTTAAGGGCGTCATTGATGACCGCTGGCGCGCCTTTATGCAGTTTCAGATTCAGCGGGCGCGTCAGTATTTCGCTCAAGCCGAAGCTGGGATTGGCACCCTAGAAAAAGATGCGCGTTGGCCCGTGTGGTCAGCGTTGATTCTCTATCAGCAAATTTTGGATGTGATCGAGCGCAACCAATATGATGTTTTTTCTCGGCGAGCCTACGTCCCCAGTCCGCGCAAATTGATGTCTTTGCCCCTAGCGTGGTTGAAGTCTTTGTAAACCAATACCTCAAGGGCTGCGGATGCTCTTCTCAACCATAGGCTAAAATATTAAGAAATATTATTGTCTGCTCAACTTATAGAGTGACAGCAGCTATTTGCGGATTATGGTCTGGTTATGAAATGTATCATCCACCGACGTGCTGAGTTTTCCGCCAGCCATCGGTATTGGTTACCTGAACTCTCTGAGTTAGAAAACCAACAACAATTTGGTCTTTGTACGCAAACCCCCGGTCATGGGCATAACTATGTTTTATACGTCTCTATGTGGGGAGAGCTTGATTCCTACGGCATGGTTTTGAATCTCTCAGATGTCAAGCAGATCATTCATCAAGAGATCACTGGCCAATTGAATTTTGCCTATTTGAATGAGGTTTGGCCTGAATTTGAGCAAACCTTACCCACCACTGAACAGGTAGCACGGGTCATCTGGCAGCGGCTGAACCACCACCTACCCTTAGTAAACATTCAACTTTTTGAACATCCCCAACTGTGGGCCGACTATAAAGGAGCGGGTATGCAAGCCTATTTAACTGTTGGTAGTCATTTTAGTGCAGCACACCGACTGGCACTTCCTGATCTGAATTTTGAGGAGAATAGCGCCATTTATGGCAAATGTGCTCGACCCAATGGACATGGCCATAACTATCACCTAGATGTGACAGTTACAGGGGAAATTGATCCACGCACAGGTATGATTGTGGATTTGGTGACCCTACAGCAAGTCGTAGAAAAAACCGTTTTAGAGCCGTTAGACCATACGTTTTTGAATAAGGATATTCCCTACTTCGCGGAGGTGGTTCCTACTGCGGAAAACATTGCTGTCTATATTGCCCATCTCCTGCGACAGCCCATTCAACGCTTAGGTGCCCAGCTCCATCGCATCAAAATCATTGAAAGCCCCAATAATGCTTGTGAAGTCCTCTGTGCAGATCTTGGAGAGCCGCCTTTAACCATTTTAAATACAATGAGTGAGCCTGTTTTAGTGGCGTAGTTTGCTAGAACTTGCTGTGCAAAAAAGCTGGAAGAAAAGCTTTTCTTCCAGCTTGATCCATTCTCAATACATCCTTGGGAATGCTAGTTCAGACTATCCCAGTTTGATGCCACTAATGGATTTGACTAGGTTTTGCAAGTCAGCCACCAGCTTGGTTTTGTCTGGTTGGCCTGCACTGAGATCCGTTTTGATGACTTCAATGCTTTCTTGAATGGGCTTGGCAGAATCGGCATTAATGCTGTCTTTGAGGGCTGGCCAAGCGTCTTGGACTTTAGTAAATTCTGTTTTAGCTGTGGCAAAGTCACCCGTTTTGGCCGCATCCAGGGTGGCGGTGACCCCATCTTTCATGCCCGTCACTTTATCTTTGAGAGCAACAACATCAGTAGCTTTCTCAACGTTTTCAACGGCTGTAGTCTTTGCCTCTTCGGCTTTTGTCTTGGCTTGCTCGGTGGTTTCTTTGGCTTTGTCAGCAGCCTCATTAACGGTCTTGTTCGCTTCTGCACAAGCTGTAAGGGAGAATAGGCTGAATAGCCCTATGATTAAAGCTGATTTTAGTCGGAGCATAGTATTGTGCCTCTAAGTATTTATACTTTACTTTTCCAGGTAATATTATCGAGAACATAGGATATTTATACAAGTCTCTTTGGGCCAGTTGATCAGAGTGGTACCTTGAGAATGATCGACTATATAGTAGTCAGCGTTAGATATAAACCTATAATTCTCAAAATACCCCTAATATAATCCTTGAAATCTTCAATTTCAGAGTTAAGCTGAATTTTAGACTGATCACGTCTGTTTTTATCTAGAGAAATGTATTGATTTTTGAGCTGTGGCAAAATTTTATCCTGAATTGACCTCAACCCTGCAAGCGTTCATTGCCCAACAACAGATCTTTTTTACCGCGTCTGCACCCACCCAAGGTCGGATTAACCTTTCGCCTAAGGGTATGAGTACATTTCGCTGTATTAGCCCACAAGCAGTTGCTTATTTGGATTTAACGGGGAGTGGTAACGAAACCAGTGCCCATATTGCCGAAAATGGCCGCTTGACGATCATGTTTTGCAGCTTTGTGGGTGAGCCTTTGATTTTGAGGCTCTATGGTCAAGGCGAGGTGGTGCGCCCGCGAGATCGCACCTGGTCTCACTGGTTGGCCTACTTTGAGGAATTGCCAGGAACCCGACAAATTGTAGTCCTGCACATTGAGTCAGTGCAAACTTCCTGTGGGTTTGGGGTGCCCCTATACGAGTACCAAGGGAATCGAGATCGCCTCATCCATTGGGCAACCCAAAAAGGATCAGCAGGCTTACAGACCTACCAACACCAGAACAACCAAGTCAGCATTGATGGCTATCCGACTGATCTATTTGCAGGCTAAGGGTTCTATACAAATAATTTGTGATGGATTGAAAATCTTAAAAAAATTGTGGCTAATATCAAGCTAGTCATGAGATAATTATTGTTTGTGTCCAATTGGAAATTTGAAGCGGTAAAAGCTTATGGCAAAAGGGGTTCGGATCATCGTGACATTAGAGTGTACCGAATGTCGGACAAATCCCAGCAAGCGATCGCCAGGGGTGTCTCGGTACACAACCACCAAAAACCGACGGAATACCACCGCTCGGCTAGAACTCAAAAAGTTTTGTACCCATTGCAACAAACACACCAACCATAAAGAAATTAAGTGAGCACAAGACAACCTCTTTCTCTGTTTCTTGCTCTAACCTCTTACCTTAAAATTCGCAGTTCGTTCAATACCCACTATTTATGTCTTATTACCGACGTCGAGTTTCTCCCATCAAACCTGGTGATCCGATTGACTATAAGGATGTTGATCTCCTTCGCCGTTTCATTACTGAACGGGGCAAAATCTTACCCCGTCGGATTACTGGCCTAACCGCTCGACAACAGAGGGACTTAACCCGCTCCATCAAGCAAGCTCGCGTCCTGGCTTTACTTCCTTTTATTAACCGAGAAGGCTAACCCTGAAGCTAGACCAGGGATCAATAAAACTTGGCAAAAGCAAAGCTCAACCGCTAAACCTATAATAAATAGGTGAGTTCTCGAATGCCATCACTGCTGAAATTGGATGAGCCAATGGAGTGGAGAAAGGAACTTTAATAGAATTCAAAGTCAAGGGAGAGGTTGCTGATGGCCAGCGTCCTTTCCAATTGGGGGTAGTGGATCGACCAGAAGGCAAGAAACACTGGATCGTTGTGGATCAAAAGGGTCAATCCCATACGTTGCATCCCCGCCAATTCACGTTTATTGTACCTGAGCAAACCTATACACCAGCAGAGATTGCTGATTTTCAAGCCGCTGCGGCATCTTGCATGGATCCCGCTAACCTAGAAGTCGCTTGGGAAATTTTGCTAGAAGAAGAAGGCATGGTGGCCCCTGCTGATCTTGCCCAATTGCTATACTCCGATCAAAGTCCCTCGCAGTGTTATGCTGCCCACTGTTTATTGGCAGATGATCGCCTTTACTTTAAGCAAAAAGGAGACCGCTACGAACCGCGTTCCGCTAGCCAGGTGGCTGAACTTCAACATCAGTTAAGCCAACAAGCCAAGCGCTTACAAGAACAACAAGCCTTTTACCAGCGGTTAGCCCAGGTCATCGCTGGGGATAAAGTGGAATGGGAGAGTTGCGATCGCCCCTACATCCAAGCCCTCGAAAAGTTTGCATCCCTGGGGGACGAAGCCTCCACAAAAGCGACAGCCGTTGAGATCCTATCCACCTTGAATCGAGGCACCAATGCTGAAGCAGCCTTCCAATTATTAGTCGATCTCCACCATTGGCATCCTCACGAAAATCTATTTCTACACCGGAGCAAAATCCCAGTTCAGTTTTCATCGACCCTTATTACTGCTGTTAACCAACTCCTTGAGATGCCTCCTCCTGACTTGCATCCTGATCGCCATGATATGACCAGTTTGAAAGTCTATACCATTGATGACGAAAGCACATCAGAAATTGATGATGGCCTCAGCTTAGAGTTTCTGCCAGAAGGCAAACAACGGCTATGGGTGCATATTGCCGATCCGAGTCGTTGGATCACCTTAGGCGATGAGCTAGATCGCGAAGCCCAACGTCGAGGCACAACGGTCTATTTACCCACAGGCATGATTCCCATGTTCCCAATGGAACTGTCAACGGGGCCAATGAGCTTGGTACAAGGTCAGGTATGCTGTGCCCTCAGTTTTGGCATCCTCCTCACAGAGGCAGGCGCTATTGAAGCCTATGACATCCGCTGCAGCCAAGTGCAGCCGACCTACCGTCTTACCTACGCAGATGTGGATGAAATGCTAGAGCTAGGCGTAGAAGCCGAGCCAGAACTCTTGGCGATTGCCGATTGGGCTCGGCGTCGGCAAGTCTGGCGAAAATCCCAAGGGGCGATCAGCATTCAAATGCCAGAAGCCTCCATTAAAGTAGAGGGGGAGCACGTTGACATCCAGGTCTTATACGATTCCCCAGCTCGTAATCTTGTCGCCGAAATGATGATCTTAACGGGGGAAGTGGCCGCCCGTTATGGCCAGGATCATGACTTGCCGTTACCCTTCCGTCATCAACCCCAACCTGAGTTACCCCCGCAAGAGGAGTTATTGCAACTGCCCCCTGGGTTTGTCCGCTCCTGTGCCCTACGCAGTTGTATGCCTCGCAGTGAAATTAGCATTAGTCCCGCGAGACATGCCAGTTTAGGCTTAGAGAGCTATTGTCAGGTGACCTCCCCTATTCGTCGTTACGCAGATTTGGTAGCCCATTTTCAAATTAAAGCCCATCTCCGGCAGGAGCCGTTCCCTTTTAGCAAGACGGATTTGACCACCCTCATTCCCAGCGTGACGACGGCGGCTCAAGAAGCGACTCTCTTAGAGCGACAAACCAATCGCTACTGGAGTTTGGAGTATCTGCGACAACATACTCAGCAAGTGTGGCCTGCCCTGGTTTTAAGGTGGTTACGCGAATCTGAAAATTTAGCCTTGATCCTCTTGGAAGATCTGGGGCTAGAACTCGTGATCCGCCTAGACCATGCCGTCAGGCTGGGGGATCAAATTGATGTGAAAGTAGCCTCCGTCAATCCCCGCTTAGATCGCATTCAGTTACAGGAATGTTTTCCTTCAACTCCTACCTCGGCTCAAGAGGGATAATTGTGCATATCCGGTACCCGGTTGCGCTCGGCTCGTATCGATTGGCTCCTGGCTTTGGCTTCGGCAGCGCTAGCTTTTAGGGCTTGTAGACGGGTTTCATAACGCTTGCGGTTACGGCGGCTGGGGGATTGTTCGATCAAGATTTTTAGGGCACTTCCCAAACTTTTATAGGCATTGGGGAGGGTGTAACCAAATCGAGTGGCGAGGGCGATCGCTTTTTGATCCGCTGAGGTCAGATCGTCAATACTTTTCTGGGAGTTATTACGCTGATACAATCGCCATCCAGACACCCCACACAGTCCCAAGGCCAGGATTAACAACCAACCATCTTGAACCCAAAGTTCACCCACAGCTCCCCCTAAACCAATGGCGAGGGCGGCCATTTCCCAGCCATCTCTGGGAATCGTGTCATTTTGGATGCGAGCCACTTGGTGCCAGAACAGCAAGTTACGCTGATCCTTGGCAAATTGCTCCCAACGCAGCAGATCGATTTGAATTTCCACCTCATCTTGACCCAATTCTTCACAGGTGATCAAAGAGGCATTGGTGGCAGTCGTCGCTTCTACGGTAACCCAGCTTTGCAACTCCGGTGGCAAGAGCGTTCGCAATCGCCGCAGTTCACTCATTTCAGCCCGAGCAGAAGATGTTCCGTAGACCATAAATTTACAACTGAAAAGATAAACAACAACCGTATATCAGGATCTATATATTAGGAGTATAACTGGCTTCTTCCTGTTCAGCCGCATAAGCGTTTTACCCTAATCCTAACTGTTGTAGAACGGGTTGGGTGGAAACCACATGTTTTTCTAAGCCTAACTTTTTGGGTGCAATCCCCAAGGCCAAACCGACCAACTGGGGGAGATGTAGAACCGGCAAACCCAGCTTTGCGCCCATAATTTTTTCGACTTCTGGTTGACGCGAATCTAAATTGAGATGACACAGGGGACAGGGGGTAATCAAGCAATCTGCACCAGCAACAATGGCCTCTTGAATTCTGCTGCCAGCCATCATAAACGATTGCTCGGTCGCATAGCTAGCCAAGGGCCAACCACAGCATTGAGTCCGTCCCTGGTAATAAATGGGTGTTGCATCCAAGGCTAAAAAGACATTTTCCATCGAAGAAGGATGCACAGGATCATCAAAGGGCAAGCTCTTTTGGGCGCGCAGCAGATAGCACCCATAGAATGCAGCACACCTCAACCCACTGAGTTTGTGTTTGACTTGGAGGGTAAGAGCTTCTAAACCGTAATCCCCAACTAAGGCCCACAGAAGATGTTTGACTTCGGTACTGCCTTGGTAAGGGGAACAATGCTGCTCTGACAAGAGGGTATTGACCTGGTTGAAATATTCCGTATTCGTCTGTTGAGCCTCTTTAAGTCGTTCATCCACATGGCCAATCACCCCTTGGCAGGTGCTGCAATGGGTCAGTAAGGGTAGGTTGAGTTGTTCGGCTAAGGCAATGTTGCGGGCATTCACGGTATCTTCTAGGAGTTGGGAATCTTCTTTGAACGTGCCCGAGCCACAGCAGGCGGCTTTTTTCAGTTCCACCAGCTCAATGCCCAAGGCTTGAGTCATCGCCTGGGTAGACATATATAGCTCTCGACAGGCTCCTTGGGCAACACAGCCTGGGAAATAAGCATATTTGAGCATTGGAGCAGTCATACTTTCACCCATGATGGCAGGAACTGAGAGTTCAGTAAAATTGTGCAGACTGATGCAAACGTTGAGTCTATGTCGATGCTAGTGCAACGCTAGCATGTTGGCTTTTGAATTTAGGCTGAGTGGGGTTGAACATTAACAAATGGCAAAACTCTCTGCCCTGATTGAGGCCACGACTGGTTCGTCCACCTTCAATCAATTCAGGCTGAGACAGCGTGAATTTATGTAGGAAATAGAAAATAAGATCCATGCTTTCAGCAAGAGCGGTTTCAGATTACTATGGAATGAATGGCTGAAATCCTGAGATCATGGATAAAGCTGTTCTTGCATTTTTGAGCAATGACAACTGTAGATAGCTCGTTGTAAATCCTGTCTGAATTGGCTTCGTCATCTGAAGTCGAGGCTGACTTTGACAACGAGGGCGTAGTTTGAGAGAAATGAAAACCTATGAGTGAGTCGGAAATTTTTGACAAAGTCAAAGACATTGTTGCTGAGCAATTGAGTGTCGACGCCAGCAAGGTAACCCCAGAAGCAAGCTTCCAAAATGATCTAGATGCTGACTCTCTGGATGTTGTAGAAATGGTCATGGCCTTAGAAGAAGCCTTTGATATCGAAATCCCCGATGAAGCGGCTGAAGCGATCCAAACCGTCCAAGATGCTGTCAACTTTATTGGTGGCAAAGTAGCGGCTTAGCAGTCGGTGAAGATGGGTGCGATGGCCTACGACCGACCGGAGGTCATCGCACCCTCGTACCTGCCCATCCTTAATTACCCCCGTTGCCTTTCACATGGGATCATCATGACGAATCTAGAGCGTAAGCGTGTTGTTATTACAGGGCTAGGAGCCATCACTCCTTTGGGGAATACCCTCGCCGAATACTGGGAAGGGCTGCTCTCCGGTCGTAGTGGAATTGGCTCTATCACCCGCTTTGATGCCTCTCGCCATGCCTGCCGGATCGCGGGGGAGGTCAAAGGGTTCGATCCAGAGGTGTATATGGATCGCAAAGAGGCCAAACGTATGGATCGCTTTGCTCAATTTGCTGTGGCGGCCAGCAAACAAGCCCTAGCAGATGCCCATTTCACGATTGAGGATCACAATGCCACCGAGGTGGGCATCATTATTGGCACGGGCATTGGCGGTCTCAAAGTTTTAGAAGACCAGCAAGAAATCTATCTGACCAAGGGGCCAGATCGCTGTAGTCCCTTCATGATTCCGATGATGATTGCCAATATGGCGGCGGGTTTAACCGCTATCCATGTGGGGGCTAAAGGCCCTAATTCTTGTTCGGTCACGGCCTGTGCGGCTGGGTCTAATGCTATTGGCGATGCCTTTCGGTTTGTCCAACGGGGTTATACCAAAGCCATGATCTGTGGTGGTACCGAAGCCGCTGTGACACCCTTGTCTATGGCTGGGTTTGCGGCTTGTCGGGCGCTCTCAACACGCAACGAGGAACCCACTCTGGCCAGTCGTCCTTTTGATCGCGATCGCGACGGCTTTGTCTTGGGGGAAGGGGTTGGTATTCTCTTACTAGAAGAACTCGACCATGCCCTAGCACGGGGAGCCAAGATTTATGCGGAAATGATTGGCTATGGCGTCACCTGTGATGCTTACCATATGACTTCTCCCTCCCCTGGTGGCGCTGGAGCAGCACGAGCCATCGAACTGTGCCTGAAGGATGGCAATTTAACTCCCGATCAGGTCAGCTATATTAATGCCCACGGCACCAGTACCCCCGCCAACGACAGTACAGAGACAGCGGCGATCAAGACAGCGATCGGCGACAATGCCTATCGCGTTGCCATTAGTTCTACTAAGTCGATGACGGGTCACCTATTGGGCGGATCGGGCGGCATTGAAGCCGTGGCCTCCGTCATGGCAATTGCCCAGGATCAGGTTCCTCCCACGATTAATCTGGATCATCCTGACGAGGCATGTGATCTCGATTATATTCCCCATACCAGCCGTTCATTGACCGTCGATGTGGCTCTTTCCAATTCCTTTGGATTTGGCGGCCATAATGTCACCTTAGCCTTTCGTAAATACACTGATTGATGCTAGTTTTCCCAGACAGAATCTCGTTTGTTGCTGAGGCTTGTCGTCTGTACCAAGCCTTTTTTTGACGCTATTGAACCTAAAAACAGTCCCGTTTTCTGGCAGATCCTCTCTCCTTGCAGTTCAGTAAATTCTAAAGATTCAAGCTTATGGTTGTCGCCACCCAATCCCTAGACGAACTCTGTATTAATTCCATCCGTTTCCTCGCCATTGATGCGGTGGAAAAGGCCAAATCAGGGCATCCCGGCTTGCCCATGGGCGCTGCTCCGATGGCCTATGTGCTTTGGGATCGCATCCTGCGGTTTAATCCCAAAAATCCCCGCTGGTTTAACCGCGATCGCTTTGTGCTGTCGGCGGGACACGGCTGTATGCTCCAATATGCCCTTCTCTATCTGACGGGGTTTAATAGTGTTACCCTCGATGAAATTAAAAACTTTCGGCAATGGGGTTCAAAAACGCCCGGTCATCCTGAGAACTTTGAAACCCCAGGGGTTGAAGTGACCACTGGCCCCTTAGGACAAGGCATTTGTAATGCCGTCGGTCTGGCGATGGCCGAAGCCCACTTAGCTGCCAAATTCAACAAACCCGATCTCACCCTTGTAGACCATTATTCCTACGTGATTTTAGGGGATGGCTGCAATATGGAAGGCGTCTCTGGCGAAGCCTGTTCCCTAGCGGGGCATCTGGGATTGGGCAAGCTGATTGCCCTCTACGACGACAACCATATTTCCATTGATGGATCTACGGATATTTCCTTTACAGAAGATGTGGGCAAACGCTTTGAAGCCTACGGTTGGCATGTCCAGCATGTGGAAAATGGCAACACCGATCTAGAGGGGATTCAAAAAGCCATTGCCGCTGCTCAAGCCGTCAGCGATCGCCCCTCCTTAATCAAAGTCACAACCACGATTGGCTACGGATCACCTAATAAAGCCAATACAGCGGGTGTCCATGGAGCGGCCTTAGGCGATTCAGAAATTCAGGCCACCCGCGAAAACTTAGGTTGGGGGCATCAGCCCTTTGCCGTCCCTGAGGATGTCTTAGCTCATTTCCGCCAAGCCGTGGATCGAGGCGCACAGACTGAGGCAGAATGGGAAGCGACCTTGGCCACCTATCGCAGCCAATATCCCCAAGAAGCGGCTGAATTTGAGCGGATGCAGCGGGGTGAATTGCCTGTTGGCTGGGATCAGTCTCTCCCCACCTACACGCCTGCCGATAAAGGCTTAGCTACTCGCAAGCACTCGGAAATCACGATTAATGCCCTGGCAGGAGCCATCCCTGAACTGATTGGCGGCTCGGCGGATTTGACCCACTCTAATCTGACGGAGATCAAGGGAGCTGGGGATTTTCAAAAAGGGCAGTATGGCAATCGCAATCTCCGCTTTGGCGTGCGTGAGCATGGCATGGGAGCCATTTGTAATGGCATTGTCCTGCACAACTCCGGCCTGATTCCCTACTGTGCGACTTTTTTGGTGTTTGCCGATTATATGCGGGCGGCTATCCGGCTGTCAGCCTTGTCGGAAGCGGGGGTGATTTATGTGATGACCCATGATTCGGTAGGCCTGGGTGAAGATGGTCCTACCCACCAACCCGTGGAGACCCTGGCCTCCTTGCGGGCGATTCCCAATTTGACGGTGATTCGACCCGCCGATGGCAATGAGACATCGGGGGCCTATAAGGTTGCGATCGCCCATCGTCATGCTCCCACTTTAATTGCCCTCAGCCGTCAGGCTCTTCCCAACCTAGCAGGCAGTTCCATTGATGCGGTTGCCAAAGGGGCTTATATTATGTCCGATAGCAATGGCACCCCCGATTTGATTCTGATCGCTACGGGCAGCGAAGTCCACCTGTGTGAACAAGCGGCAGAGCAACTCCGCGCTAGCGGCAAGAATGTGCGGGTCGTTTCCATGCCCTCTTGGGAACTTTTTGAAGCGCAAACGGCTGACTATAAAGAATCTGTACTCCCCAAAGCCATTACCAAACGGTTGGTGGTAGAAGCCGCCATTGATTTTGGTTGGCATCGCTATATTGGCTTTGCAGGGCAATCCATTAGCATCAACCGCTTTGGTGCTTCTGCCCCTGGGGATACCTGCTTGGAGCAGTTTGGCTTTACCGTCCAAAATGTCCTGGCGAAAGCCAAGGATCTGTTGGGTTAAGCACTGCCTGAGCATTGCGTTAAACCGTGAATTTGGCACAGTTGCCCATACGGGCAACTGTGCTATTTAGTAGAGCCATTTTTTCTAGATAGAACAATCCAAAATCCATTGGGGTACTTTAAAAACGACATAGTGCAATTGCATTGATTAAAGATGGCTAACGATGACCTAGTTCCCCTCAATCTATCCCATATCCAACCCCCAGAAGAGCAGCTAGCAGAGCATTGTCCCCAGGACACCGAAGCCGTCCTTAAAGCTCAACTCCAGCAAGCAGTTCTGCTCGCACAGATCACGAATGAGATTCGGCAAAGTTTAGAGACGCCAGTGATCTTTCAGACTGCGGTGAAGGAAGTCTGGGAATTGCTACAGGCCGATCGCGTTGCCATCTTTCGGCTGGATCCAGGTGCCAATTACACCAAGGGTGTCTTTGTGGCTGAGCGAGTCGGGTCTGCCTTTGACTCTGCGTTAGCTGCCCAGGTTCAGGATGATTGTTTTGGCCATAATTGTGCCGCCAAATATCGATTGGGGAGAGTATTGGCTACCCCTGATATTTACAATGCGGGTCTAAGTGACTGTCACATTCACATTCTGGCGCGATTTCAAGTCCGGGCTAATCTTGTCATTCCTCTGCTTGAGGGGGAAAAGCTCTGGGGACTCTTGTGTATTCACCAATGTTCAGAGCCACGGGTATGGCAAACCGCTGAAATCGAGTTTATGCAAAAGGTAGCCACTCAGCTGAGCATTGCCTTAAAACAAGCAGCCTTATTGACGGAGAGCCAACGGCGTACTCAAGAATTGCAAGAGACCCTGATCTACCTTAATGCCCAAATAGAACGGGAAGCTCTCTTGGCTCAGCATGAGCGTCATGTGGCTCAGATTATTCAACTGATTCGCCAAAGCCTTGATGTTGACGAGATTTTTCAAACCACGACCCAGGAAGTACGGCAGTCTTTGAAGTGCGATCGCGTCGTTGTCTATCGTTTTTTCCCCGATTGGTCGGGGGAATTTGTCTTTGAAGCGGGTGAACCCCACCTCCTACCCTTAGCAACGGCTCACCAGACCACCCAATGGCAGGATACTTACTTACAAAATACCCGGGGAGGGCAATATCGAGACAATGCGACAACGGTAGTAGCCGATATTTACCAGCAATCCTATTCTGACTGCCATTTAGAGATGTTAGAACGGTTTGAGATCCGGGCCTTTATGATTGTGCCCGTTTTTGTGGGCAATACCCTTTGGGGGTTGTTAGCCGCCTACCAAAATCACGTTCGTCCCTGGCATACTCTAGAACTGAATCTTCTCAAACAGGTGGGTCTGCATTTGGGGGTGGCCTTGCAACAGGCCGAATTATTACAACAACTGCGGGAAGCTAAAACGAAAGCAGAAGCAGCCAATCAGGCTAAAAGTGCCTTTCTAGCCCATATGAGCCACGAGCTACGAACGCCCTTGAATGCCATTTTGGGGTTTAGTCAACTCCTTGGCCGGGATGAGAGCCTAACCCCAACACAGCAACAAACCTTGGATACCATTAATCGCAGTGGTGCCCATCTCCTGAACTTGATTAATGACGTTTTGGAAATGTCGAGAATTGAGGCGGGTAAAGCCAGTCTCAATGTCAACGATTTTGATCTGCACGTTCTCTTTGCATCTCTTTACGAAATGTTTAGTCTCAAAGCCCAGTCTCGCCACCTCTGCTTCGAGTTTGATATCCCTGCGGATTTACCCCGGTTCGTTAAGGGGGATGAAAGTCGGCTGCGTCAAGTCTTGATCAATCTGCTAGGCAATGCCCTAAAGTTTACAGAAATGGGTTCTGTTCACCTAGCCGTCGCCTGGACTTGTCTGATGCCAGAGAACAATCCAGGGGAGTGCCATCCCACGCCTGAGGTTGGTGATCTATCCCAGAAGCCTGGAGACCCTCACTCCCAGCAGATCCGCTTGCATATTATGGTTAAAGATACAGGGGTTGGCATTGCCGCCGAGGAGTTAACCCACCTGTTTGAGGCTTTTGCACAAGCCGCTGGAGGCCGCCAATCTTCTGAGGGAGCAGGTTTAGGGTTGGCAATCTCCCAGCAATTTGTGCGGTTGATGCAAGGGAACATCACCATAGACAGCCAATTCGGGCAAGGAACCCTTGTCCAGCTCCAAATTCCAGTGGTAATGACTGCTTCTTCAGGAGCTTTGGTGGAATGTTACCCTCAAAAAATTACTGGCTTTGCCCCCGATCAAGCAGACTGGCGCATTCTCATTGCAGAGGATCACCCTGAAAATCGAGAGTTATTGATGAATTTGCTGGAAGGGATAGGGTTTCAGGTTCAGGCTGTGGAGAATGGGGAGGCTGCGATCGCACTCTGGCAAACTTGGTGTCCTCATTTGATCTTAATGGATTGGCAAATGCCGATTATGGATGGGTACCACACCACTCAACAAATCCGCCAACTCGAAGGTCAAACCCAGTCATTTCAGTTATCGACCCAGGGTGGTCTCCTCACTTCCCCCTCTCCAAACTTAGACACAGCGAATTCAAGGGTCAAAACCATCATTCTGGCCTTGACTGCCAACGTCTTTGAGGAGGTTCAGCAAAACTGCCAAGACGCTGGATGTGATGATTTTATCGGTAAACCCTTTCAACTTAATATCCTGCTGGAGACCATTGCTACCCATCTGGGTGTCAGGTATATCTATGAGCCTCCCCAGCAAATGATTGCTGGGAGGAATAACCACAGCACTCAATCCTACTCTAGCGTGGACATTGCCCAACAACTATCGGTGTGGCCTAGAACCCAGTTGTTGACCCTAGAGAAAGCAGCAATTGAACTGGATGAAGTTCAAGTCCATCACCAGTTGTCTGCGATCCAGGCTGAACATCCAGATTTGGGGTTGACACTCATGAGATTCTTCAAAGGCTTACAGTTGGACAAAATTGCCGATTGTGCCCATCAGGCATTAATGCTACAGAAAATATCTGAGAAGATATAAAACTAGATGCTCAGGTATCTTGAATACAAATTTCAACCTTGAAAACGGATGATGACTTTTCCTGCTAGCGATATCTTGATTGTGGATGATAATATCAACAATCTCCAGCTTTTATCTGGGATATTGGCTGAAGATCGCTTGACAATACGGCGAGCCATTAACGGAGCCATCGCCTTAAAAAGTATCCAGGCTATCCGACCAGACTTGATTCTCTTGGATATTCTCTTGCCCGATTATTCCGGGTATCAGCTCTGCCAACTCATCAAACAAAATCCTGCAACCGCCGATATTCCTATTATTTTTATCAGTGCCTTAAACACCACCCTGGATAAGGTAAAAGCTTTTGCTGTAGGGGGAGTCGACTACATTAGCAAACCCTTTGAGTTTGCAGAAGTCAAAGCCCGCATCCACAGTCAACTCCAACTGCGAGCAGCCAAAGCAGAAGTGGAAGCCCTCAATGCCGAATTGGAAGCGCGGGTGGAGCAACGGACAGCCCAGTTAATGGCGGCCAAAGTCACCCTAGAGGAACAGATTAAGGAGCGCCACCTTGCTGAAGTTGCCTTACAGCAAAGTGAAAGTCGAATTTCGTATCTCTTATTGAAAAACGCCTCGGATCTCATTTTTCTGCTGGATCCCCA
>JAAUOM010000207.1 GCA_012034865.1 Acaryochloris sp. CRU_2_0
CCCAGTTTCGTAGCTTCGATGGCGGCATAACGACGACGATCCTTCTCGTTCAAAGACTTATAAAGCCGTTGCATTTGTTGTTCAATGGCGTAGGGGTACGGATTCATCTAAAAACAAATAAAGGAAGAATTCTCAGGCTATCACGCTTCATTATATTCTGGATCTTATTTAAGCCACGATCCTAAGCTATGGATTTCCAGACCACTGAGAATTTGGGCTTCATAGCGATTAGGGGTCAAAATTAACGCTTGGGGAATTAAAGCTGTTTTGAGGGTTGCGATCGCCGCTGCATCAATCAAGACCGCCCCAGCCCGTGACACCATCACCGGATCGACCACCAGGTTGTGAATCTGCTGACGTTGAATTTCCGTAGCCACAGCCTCCATAATTTCCGCATTCACTAGCATCCCTGTCTTGGCGGCTTGCACGGGGATATCTGATCCCACTGTGGTTATCTGGGCGATGACAGCATCAGGGGAAAGAACATCCACCCGACTCACCCCCACCGTATTCTGAGCCGTGACACAAGTGAGGGCACTGGTGCCATGCACCTGATGAAAGGCAAAGGTTCGTAAATCGGCTTGGATGCCCGCTCCACCCCCACTATCAGACCCGGCAATGGTCAAGGCTACCGGAATGGGATTTGGGGATTCAGCATTATTCATGGGTTGGGGAGACCTTAATCGATTCACAACCTGAAATTTACCTTTGCTTTACAACAGTCTCCTAGGCTGAGATTAGATCATTCCTCTGGAGCAGACCTCATGATGTTGCAATCCCAGATATCGATAGCCCCAGAAGCTAGAGATTGGCGTCAGCTCTTGGAAGAAGTTTACCAAGGCAGACAGACCTATTCCTATAAAAGTGGGTATAGAATACCCATGAACCCTCACGATCTTTGGATTTTATGCCGAGGAATTGTGCAATTAGGTACGATTTTCGCCAATGGTGATGAAGCGGTTTTGGGATTTGTCTATCCAGCGATGCCCTTCGGTTTACCCTTAACCCAACTAGACCCCTATGAAGCCACTGCTCTTTCCGATGTGGTTTTGATGCGATTAAACCAAATGGAACTGGAAACCTCACCTTTTCTTGCTCAAGGCGTCCTCCAACAGTTAAGCCGGCGATTGCAACAGACTGAAGCGATTTTGGCTCTAATCAGCCAGCGGCGGGTTGGCGATCGCTTACAGCAGTTGCTATTGCTGCTAAAGCAGGAAATCGGCCAGGTGACGCCTAATGGTGTACGTCTGGAGGTACGCCTAACTCATCAACAACTGGCGAGTTTACTGGGAACCACGCGGGTGACGATTACGCGACTCTTGGGCAATCTCCGTCAGGAAGGATGGCTCTCGATTGATCGGACGCGGCATCTAGTGATTAGTGATACTGTGCCGCTTGAGGTGGAATAGGGTGTTGATCTGGCTGGGGCTGGAGAAGATTAGGGGAAAGAGGGAAGAATTTGTAGCCTGATCTGAGTTTGTTCCTGCCTGATGAACTCACTATTTGGATGCTGGGTCAGTGGAGTGGGCTATCAGTGAGTGCCTTAACCTTGGAGAACTGGATACAAGTCATGGGCAGCAAAGCTCAGCAGGCGTTAGAGACACAACTGGAAGCTCAGGGACGCGGCATCGTTTTATCAATTCTCCAAACAATAAGGTCTATAAAAGAACGGGTTACTTCAAACTCGCTCATCTAAGATCAAAGCCGCTCCAGCCATGGAGGCTCCGGGTTGCGATGACTAGTTGGTTAATCTAGAGAATGTCCGGCAGGTGCAGCCAGAAATTGTTGCCATCGAGAAGCTCAAGTCCGCCGATCCCAAAAAGAGATGCAGCTCAAAATAGATCACCCAATAAGACGCTATGACTTAGATTGGCTCAGAGTTGCAGCGACCCTTGGAGTGTTTGTATTTCACTGTCTGCGATTTTTTGATCTGGGAGCTTGGCATATCAAAAACAACCAGCTTGACGCGATCGCCACTGCCCTTGTAGTGCTTTTGATTCAGTGGATTATGCCATTGTTCTTCTTATTGTCTGGAGCCAGCATCTATTTTGCTATTCAGTCCCGTACCGCAGGACAATTTATTCGAGAACGCTGTCTGCGTCTGTTGATTCCTTTGCTGTTCGGAATCTTTGTCTTATCTCCCCCACAGGTTTATTTAGAGCGTTTGACTAATCCGCTGCATGGTGTTGCACCGTGGAATGGAGGGTGGCAATTCTCCGGTTCGTTTTGGGAGTTTATTCCCTACTATTTTCAGGGCTGGTATCTTTTTAGTGGAAATTTTGCCTGGATGGGCATTCATCTGTGGTATTTACTGGTACTATTTCTGTTCTCATTGTTGCTGCTCCCCCTCTTTTGGGCGCTCAAGCAGAGTAAAGGACAGAAACTAATTGAAATATTGGCCATCATCCTGGAAAACCATGGTTTATCTTCCTACTAGGCTTGCCCATCGCTATGCTAGAAAGTGGACTCAATCCAGCAACATTGGGTATTCGGGCGGCGGGTGGCTGGAATTTTTTTTCCTACTTAGTACTTTTTCTGTCTGGTTACCTGATTGTTGCGGATCAGCGAATTGAGCGGGCAGTCCATCGACATCGTATGGCTGCATTGGCGATAGCAATATGCACAACCCCACTGCTGCTAGCACCTGGGCTTTCTCTACTCACTATGAATGATACTGCGTATGGGTCATTGGGGTACACGCTGGCGATCTCGTTGAAATCATTTAACTCCTGGTGCTGGATGTTAACATTCTTGGGTCTGGGGCAGAAGTTCTTGAACTTTAACCGTCCCGCATTACGATACATGAGTGAAGCATCTTTGCCCTTTTACATGCTGCACCAACCCATCATTCTATCGATTGGATTTTTGATTGCAGAATGGCCAGTGGGGGTGTGGCCAAAATTTGCGCTGCTGAGTTTAAGTGCTTTTGTGATGATTTCGCTGGCCTATGAACTGCTGGTCAGACGGATCCATATACTCCGCTTTTGCTTTGGATTAAAACCAATATGACTGAAGTTCAAGTCCGTCAACAATATGATTCCCTAGCATCCGTCTATGACCAACAGTGGAATTGGTATGTTACGAATACGCTGTCGTTTCTCAAAACCTGGGTAAACCTTTCTGTCTCAGAAACAGTGCTGGATATTGCCTGCGGTACAGGTGAATTTGAGCGCATGGTGCTGAGAGAGAACCCAAACCAGCAGATCGTGGGTGTTGATATTTCTGAAGAGATAGAGATGTTGGCGATCGCCCGCCAAAAGCTTCACAATTATGCCAATGTTGCGTTTCAAGTTGGCAGTGCATCCGCTCTATCGGTTTCAGACCAAAGCTTTGATGTAATCATCTCTGCCAACGCATTCCACGACTTTGATGACCCCGCTGCAGCGCTCGCTGAGATGAAGCGGGTGCTCAAGCCTAATGGAAAAGTTGTGACTCTAGACTGGTGTAAAGACTTTTGGCTTTGTCGGATTTGTGATGCCTTATTGCAACGGACTGACCCTGCCCATCAGCAATGTTGTACCCAGAGAGAATTTCATGATTTTCTGACTTCGTCAGGATTTAATATTGATGCTTCCGGGAAAGCCTGTTTTGGTATTGTCTGGGGTTTAATGGTTGCTACGGCTGTCCCTCAGACGATTGAACCTGCTGAATAAAGATTTGAGTTTGCTGATAGCCTCTCGGATCGTTCTGGTTGGTAAATATCTGAGCGGCCTGCTGCAAATCTGCCAGACCTGCTTGTTTATTGCCAGTTCGAGCGCGGAGAAACCCACGATTACCATAAGCCTCTGCCAGCTCAGGGTTCAGCTCAATCGCTTTGGTGTAATCTGCGATCGCACCTTTGACATCTTGTAGGGCGGTGCGTGTTTTGCCCCGATTATAGTAGGCATCGGCATAATCCGGTTTGAACTGGATGGCCTGGTTCAAATCGGCCAAGGCCATTTTCAGATTCCCCTGAACCACACCGTAGAGAATGGCTCGATTGTTGTATGCTTCAGCGTAACTGGGGCTAATCTGAATCGCTTGGTCTAAGTCTGCGATCGCTCTTGGAATATTGCCCAAGTCAGAATGAGATTCCCCTCGGTTATACAGCGCTATGGCATTCTTGGGGTCAAGGCGCAGGGCTTGGCTGAAGTCTAAGACAGCCTGATCAAAATTTTCTAGGTCGTGATGAGCAATTCCGCGTTTAATGTAAGCCTCTGTGAATTGGGGGTTGGCCTGGATCGCTTGGGTATAGGCTGCGATCGCACCCCTTAAATCGCCTTGTTTGGCTTTTTGCTGGCCTTGATCGAGTAACTCAACCGACTCAGAAGCACTAACCTGAATGTCTTGAGCCTTATTTTGAACTGCTGTTGCTGGCAAAGGCGATAGCGCCAGTAAGCTCAGAACAATTACTGTACTGTGGATGCTATTCATTGTGTTTGCTCGATAGTTCATGAACAAAGAACCAATCCTGACCCTATGCTAGCTTAGGGATAGAGGAACGCCATGAATCATATCTTGAAACAACTCACCACCAGCTTGTTTCTAAGAGGCTGTTTATAAAGTAAAGATAAAAATGCACTCGATCCTTGTCCCTGCAGCTTTAGCGTGACATTATAAGTTGCGTGGGACTGGGACTATGTCTAATCGAACATACGCCACCGATCTGACGGAT
>JAAUOM010000092.1 GCA_012034865.1 Acaryochloris sp. CRU_2_0
TAGTGGGCACCACGGGGATGGCTGCATTGCGCCGTGGACGTAACTTCATCGGCATGGAGATAGAACCCAGTTCTACAGAGAAGCTGTTGATCGTCTTAGGGAGGGCTAATTATGGACTCATGCCCCCACTATCGCGTTGTCGATGGCTCGGAGATGCTTAAGAGACTTCGAGCTAGACGCGAGAATGCCAAGCAATCCAAAGTATCCAAGCAACAATGGCAAGCAGTTCTGGAACAATATGCGGAACCTGAACCCACTAAACTACAACCCAAAAGTCTGTGGTCAAAATTGGGGCTTGTCACTGGTTACAGTCTCCGAGATATCGCCGAGTTTGCTAGAGCGGAAGGGTTTAACCGCAGTCCCGACGCCCTACTGCCCATTCAGAAAGTTTGGCTGAGGAACATCATACTGTGCAATTGGGCGGTAAGGGAGGGTCACTTCGAGATGTGGAGTGAGGCCGAGCAGGAATTCTGCAAACTGTGGGGGGAAGTGGAAGAAAAAGAGTTGATTGAGGCTTGGATCGAATATTGCCAGGAGAAAAACTCATGAAATTCTTCCAGTTCAGTCTAATGCTATCTGTCAGGGCTGCTACAGGACTTTGGTTAGAGCCAAATCGACATCAACCCTTCAGGTACGCCCGTAGCTTTTTGACTGGCAAATGGCTTTTAAGTCCTGATGTGTAAGCGATGTTTTAAGGGTGTTTTGGGTAATGTGTGAATTATGTTCAACATTACTAGTATTAGGGAAATATAGAGGTATCGAGTATATTTTAGGGATCAAAGTATGCAGAATCTGGCCAAAAGAAAAAAGTTATTCAAAAATATGATGGCTTCTTCCCAGCGTACTACTGAATCTAATGTACTGTCTTGGCTCTATCGCTCTCTTCCCAGAATTGATTGGATTCATGTTGTTGTCTCTACAAAGCTCAATGTTGCTAAATATCGTCAAAGAGACAAAGCAAAGTAGAAGGCAATTACAAGAAAAAGGGCTAACTTCAAATCCCCAATACCAATTGTACCTTAGCTGATTCCGACAGTGTTTGAAGCCTTCAAGTTTCTCGCCCACCAATGCTTCAGACCGTAAGCCTTCGATCACCCCAAGTCCGTTGCGCGAATATTCGTAACGGATGAGAGGCCGACACTGCTTTAGATCCAAAGCTTTTGATCAGCTCTTGGCAGCTACAACCAACATCATAGTTGATGCGTCTTACCTCAGTGAGTCCGAACAGCCCAACACTCCAACAGTTCGGCTTTGCGCCAATCATGACAGTAGTGCTTACAGCCGTTTTGGGTGTCCTGGTGGAACGGGTTCACAGCACAGTTCAGTTCATCTGGCTCTTTGCCATAGTCTTCAGCCTCGTTGTCTGGATCTAGCCAGTACAGGCAGCTAAAACACTTGCCCCGATTCTCTGACTGGACGTACCGAAATCTCGGCATCTTTCGTAGATCCAGAAACCAGGTCAGGCATTCATCCTCTGTCTCCTTCAGATAAATTGCTTTATGCTCCATCAAAAGCAACAGGGTTAGATAGGTATGACGGAGATCGGTGTGTGGGACAACATTTTGACGCATGAACCTCGCCCCTCGTCTGACTACCTTTTCCTCGTCGTATTCGGGGTACTGCTTATCTAAGCGATGCTCGATAAGCGCTCTAATTTTAATGTCCAGGTGCGCGATGGAATGCTCCTTCCTTGCTTCGGGTAAGTCAGCAAGACACGCTCCGATAAATGAGCCAATGACAGCCCACAAGGAAAAGCGGGCAAGGTCTTTTTGACCCAGCAGTTCGGCCACAACTGCGACTGGGAATGCCGCAAACATCAGTATGATTGACGCTGTAGCAATATTTTCATTCAACCGCTTCATAACTCAAACTCCATAACTCAACCGTCTGGCTAGTTCCTACAGAAAAGGTAGGCAGATTGAGCGATGGGGACAAATACTGCTATATCAGGGGTATCTGGATGGTAGAGTACATCAATCGGCTTTTTCCTACACATAAGAAAGGTTTTCTCTGAAGGAAAAAAAGATGAGATCGATTAATAGTATTCCGAGCGAGACCAAGCCCTTGACATGCCTATAACTGCGTGATTTCTCCGTTTTTAATCACTCTTCAAATAAAAACTTATGGTAACTTATGTAAATTCTTGCATATGTTTTTGCAATGAAGCTGATATTTGGGGAATACAAATTCATAGCTTCAGCAAAGAATTATTACCCAGCAGGCTTTTCTTAGAAAGCCTTCAAGAATTTAACTTCTTAAGCATCATTGATAATACAGTTCAAAATAGTTAAATTAAATTATGAGAATTAGCAACAACCTTCCACTCTCTCAAGCTAAATTGCTGCTGGAGGAAAGCATGACCAGTCAAGATAGTGAAATCCAATCCATCGAAGTTAGTAAATCTCAATTAATTCGTAGAATTTTGATGATTCTTGGAATTATTTTGGGGATCTTTTTCGCAGGTGTAACATTTTATACGGTATTTTATTATACACCTCCCGCTAATTGTCCACATGTTTTAAGTCAGTGTAATCCTCCGCAAGTCTCCTATTTTCATCGACCTCCTTCAACTAGGTGTAGAAAATGTCTTTGAGCAGGAAGAATACTTGATTTTATGCATTTCAAATTGAGGTTGGCTACCCAGGGTAAGCACAAGAAAAAAGTGTCCAAAGTATGCATTTAGCCCACTTTTCACTATGAAAAACTTTATTGCTCAGCTCTGGTTAATACTTGGGACATCTTTCTATTGTCTAGCTACAACTAATCTGAGCCAAGCACAACAGGTTACTAGCGATGGTACATTGCCAACACCCTCTCAAGTATCCACTTCAGACAACCTGAACTTCACAATTACAAACGGTAGTCGTGCTGGCAATAACCTTTTTCATAGTTTTAGTGAATTCTCTATTCCTACGGGAGGGTCAGCAGTTTTTGACAATGTTGATAGTATCCAGAACATCATTAGCCGGGTAACGGGTGGTTCTATTTCCAGGATTGATGGCCTAATCACTACCAATGGTCGTGCCAACTTATTTTTACTCAACCCCAATGGCATTATTTTGAGTCCGAATGCCTCTTTGGATATTGGTGGTTCCTTCATTGCCAGCACTGCTAATCGTCTTAACTTTGCTGACGGCAAATTTTTTAGTGCTACTGATTCTCAGTCACCGCCATTGTTAACGGTTAGTGTACCTGTGGGCTTACAATTCGATAATTCTAACGGCAGCATTCAGGTAAAAGGTGAGAATTTCTGTCCTTGCTTATTGATGCAACCAAATACCACTCTAGCTTTAGTGGGGAATGGTGTCTTTTTGGACAATGGCTATTTCGAGGCTCCCGAAGGTAGGATTGAGTTAGGGAGTGTTACTAGCCCAGCTCTAGTAAGTTTGACCCCTGTCACAGAAGGATGGGAATTAGGATATGAAGGAATACAAAAATTTGGGAATATTTCTCTGGCTAATTTTGCAACACTCGATACATCAGGCGAATTTGGTGGTGCTATCCAATTGTATGGGAGACGAATCACTATTGATAGCGAGTCAAATTTGCTAGCAGATACCTTGGGTAGACAATCCGGGAAAACTCTAAAAATCAATGCTTCAGAGTCCTTAAAACTTTCTGCTTACAGTTTCTTCTCTACTGCTGCTTTTAGTAATGGTCGTGGCGGCGATATAGATATTCAAACACCCAAATTGATTGTTCAGAATAGTGAAATAAGGACAAGCACTGAGGGGATTGGAGATGCAGGCAGTATTACGATAGATGCCCCCAACTCTGTGGAAGTCTCTGGCAAGCAAAGTGCCATAGCGACTAAATCTTTCAGTCTTCAAGAAAACGCTGGAGATGCTGGAGATATAGAGATTACCACTGACAAATTAATCGTGTCAGACCGTGGAAGAATTAATGCCAATACCGATGGTCCAGGTAATGCAGGCAATATCAGCATCAAATCTGATACGTTCGTCCACTTAACAGATTTAGATAGTGGTCTGTTTTCCGAAACGAATGGAACTGGAAGGGGTGGGAACATTAATATTTTTACTCCCTTTTTTAATATTACGAATGGTGCTACTGTTGATGTCCGCACTACCGCTGATGGAGAAGGGGGTAATATCTTTGTCAAAGCCAACTCCTTTGAGGCTGGTAATGGCAGCCAACTGTTAACCACAACTTTAGGAGATGGAGATGCGGGAGATATTACCCTGAAGGTGCGTGATACGCTCACTTTAACTGGAAGTAACAGTGGTCTGTTTGCCAATACGACCCCTGAGTCCACAGGCGACGCGGGTAGCATTTTCATTGACCCCCAAACTATGACGATTCAGGATGGGGCAAGCATTAGTGTCGATACCCAAGGAACAGGCGAAGGGGGGAATATCGACTTGCAAGCAGGCAATCTCAGATTGGATCGCGGTATTATCTCTGCAAAATCCACAATCGGCACAGGGGGCAACATCAAACTCACCATCGAGGATCTGCTACTGTTACAAAATAACAGTCAGATTTCTGCAACGGCAAGCAATGACGGCAATGGTGGGAATATCACCATTGATACCGATTTGCTTGTAGCCTTGGAAAATAGTGATATCACCGCCAATGCTTTTAGGGGACGTGGGGGGAACATCCAAATTACTGCGCGTGGGCTATTTCTATCCCCAGACAGTGAAATTACGGCCAGCTCTGAGTTAGGGATCGATGGTGTTGTTGACATTAACACTCCAGAGAGCGACCCCACCGATAAACTCTCAGAGCTACCAGAGACGATAGAGCCACCCCAGGAAGTTGCCCAAGGTTGTCGTCCAGGCCAAGCACTTGGCAATAGCAGGTTCGTTAATGTGGGTCGTGGCGGACTGCCACCGGGTCCTAATGAACCCAATACCGCAGTTGCTGTTTGGCAAGACTTGCGACCATACCATTTACGAAATTCAGATTCTTCCGCCTCAGCCGTAGATACTAATACATCATCCACCCAGGCTCCCACCCAGCGAACCAAACTTTTTGAAGCCAAAAGTTGGACAAAGGATTCCCAGGGTCGAATTATTCTAACGGCTAATATCCCTCAAGCTCCAACTCATGGTGACTTACAACCCACAGCAACTTGTTAGAGTACATGATCCCCGTGCAGTCTTTGAGGGAATGCCCATAGCCAAGGATTTTAAGCTGGCGTCAAGTCCATTCTATCCTCGCTCAAATCCAAATATCCAACATCATCCCTGCATACCCACCTCAGAAGAATCCCCGGAGGCTGTGGGTTCGCAGCAAACTTCAACATCACCTGATGGTATTGATCCTCCGTGGTGCTAGAGTGCTGAAGCCGCTCCCAGTTCTCCGTCAGGTTGTGCAAGGTGTCATCCCCGATCTCACTGCGAAAGGCTGTTGCAATGCCCGTCTGCTCATCAATGGCAAAGAAAAAGTAATCCCCAGTCTCAATCATTCGCTTCAAGACGGCCTGGGTAATGGGGTTGTTGGGGTTGATCAGGACGTTGAAGGTTTTGAAACCGTAGTCGGGTAAGGGAGCATACGTCACCGCATCTCCCTCCCCAAAGAACCGGACGTGACGGTTAACCCATCATCCGGCTCACATCTTCAGCAATCCGATTTGGGTTGAAAATGCACCTGTTTGTGGCAAGCCTGATGCAGCAGTTGCAGATTCTCAATTGAATCCGTTCCCCCTTGCCTAGCAGGTTGCTTGTGGTGTATTTGCAGTTCTTCACCGTTAAAGAGATGTTCCCCACAAACTGGGCAAGACCACGCTTGGGTCTTTGCCACCTGAGTCAGTTTTGAGCCACGATCCCAAAGGGTTTTACCGTAGCGCGTCTGACGGTGTTTCCAGTAGTTTGCGAGGGTTGGGTCGTCTGGGGAGGCCGTTCCTTTGACCTTCACATGCCGCTGGATAGGAATGCGAGACAGAGAATATAACTGCAAGCATTTCTGGTGTCCATTGCGCTCTGTGATCAGGGTAGAGAACGTCCACGCTGACTGGGGTGTGACACGGTAATATTTGCGCTTTACCCAGCCTTTACCTTTGTTTGCATGTCGCCGTAGGCACCACTTCCAGATGGCTTTCCAGAGTTCGTGGTCTACATGGCTAAACACATCCTTACTGACCCAGTGGCGATAGTAATTTGCCCAGCCTTTGAGCTTTGGGTTGAGATGGCGAATTAAGGATTCTGGTGTCATCGTGGGATGTTGCTTCAGCCATTGCCGAGTCTCTCGAAGGAAGGCAAGCACCTTGTCCTTCTGAGGTTTCGGTAAGCAATGCCCCTTGAACTGTCGGATAGTGACTCCTAGAAAGTTGAATCCAGTTTGGATGTTGACGATCTGGGTTTTCTCCGAGTTCAATTCCAGTCCTCGTTCGCTCAACCATTGCGTCAGAATGGGTACTATTGCCTCAATCTCCTGCCGAGTTTTTGCCGTCACAATGAAGTCATCCGCGTAGCGAATGAAGCCATATTGCTTTCGGCGTGTTTTCTGGGTCTGATTCGTTTGTTGAACCTGACTCAGTAACGCTTCCATGCCATCTAAGGCGATGTTTGCCAGCACGGGGCTAATCACCCCGCCTTGTGGCGTACCTTGTGTCGTGGGATGGAAGATCTCGGCTTCGACGTATCCTGCTTTCAGCCATTGGCGAATTAATTCTCGTCCAGGGACTTGTCCGATGGCGGTGAGAATGTATTCGTGGCTGATGTGGTCAAATGCCCCACGGATATCCGCATCTAAGACCCAGGTGTCCCTGCCTTTACAAAGTCGGTTGTGACATTGTTTGACGGCATCGTGACAACTGCGTCCGGGACGAAATCCATAGCTGTTTGCCTCAAATCGAGCTTCCCAACTTGGTTCGAGGGCATTCTTAACCATTGCTTGGGCAACGCGGTCTTGCAGGCAGGGAATTCCTAGCGGTCGTTTTCTCCCGTTGGCTTTGGGGATGTAGACCCGTTTCGTGGGTCGAACGTGCGCGAGGTTGTATTCCTGCATATGAAAGACCAGCCTCATTCGATCTGCTGGACTCAGCGCGATCTGTCCATCCAGTCCCGCCGTTTTGCGTCCAGCATTCTCTTGAGTCACTCGTCGCACCGCAAGTAGCAGGTTCGAGTAACTGCGTAACATCAGTTTCATCAAGCTTCTGACTCGATTCCACTGCTGTTGTTCGGTTGCCCGATAGATGCGTTGTCTCAGGTTCTTCACCCGTTTGCGCACGGATCGCCAATCAATGGCAGTCCATGCTGATCCGGGTGCCATCGCTCCGATGTCGTTTCCGACTCTATCTTTCACGCTGGTTTAGTTCCTTTACGTCGTTGTATCGGTGAAGACGTGCGGGAAGTCGGCGGTCTTTCGACCTGGAGTGACCTTAAAACTCCTATTCCTGGCATTACCCAAGACCTTCGCTTGCTCCCGCTTCCTTTACCCACTGGACAATTCGGTCGCCTTTGCAGTTGACTTACTCAGAGAGCCTGAGAGTCCATTGGGCTTACCGTGTTCCGTACATCTGACACATGCAAATTCCGGGTTCTGTCTTGGTTCCGCTGGGAGTGTTGTCCTTTCGATGCTGACGAATTCACTTCAGTATCCGACCCAGTTACCTTTTGGTGAGAGCGTATCAGCCTGATTTCGCTCTTTTGCCTATTACGAAACGTTAGCAACAGTTCACTTGCGTTAACCCTAAATTTACTTTCCCTTGCAGCGTTCCGTCTTTAGGCTAAACGGGGGAGCCGCTTCCGTGCCTTGCATTCCATCCGGTTCATTACTTACTACGGACGTAGGCGGGGTCAGTGACCCGGTTACGTGGGAACTGGAGGAAAAGATCTCCAGGAAGCACTCTGGCTTCAGTCAAGGAGAGGCGCGAGCCTCGGATGTACGACTTTCACGTCGCACAAACTCAAAGGCAAAGTGAATCACCTCATACGTGCTGGTTCCGAAAAGGGTATGGCCTAAGTTGAAGCCAAGATTTTGTTACGCCTGGAGGAATCATCGGCTCTGGTCGTAGGGCCACGAACCCACATTGTTGATCCTCGACTTCCACCATTCCCAAGGCACAGCAGGGCTTGTCAGCCTCAATGAGATCCGTGAGGAACGAGCGATTGACGGTCAGGGATGGCATGGTTTGGCTCATGGCTGTCGTGGGATAGGCGAAGGCATAACTTTGCTTGGTAGGAGATGAGGGGGTGGGAGTGCGATCGCTAATCTAGAAGTCTTAAGCGCTCGTCAAGTGCGTCAGGAATGAGCGACTGATAGTCAGGACAGGCAAAACTCTCCATGTCCCTTCCTCATCTGTAGCTCTTAATTTATGCAAAAACGTCGCCCTCGATTGTATAACAGAGAGGAAGCCTTCATACCTGCGAAAATGACCATTCCTGGCAAGCTGGAAATCAGCATTAAAATCAACACGCTTCCTGATAGCCAAACTATCGACAATGGATGGAAATCCTTCACGATAGATTGTGGTGAGCGCCGGATGATCAGCGTCACTGTCCGACCTAAAGTGTGGAAGAAGCTCGAAGAGGCTCATGTGCAGTTTCCCCAGTGGGTAGCGTCGATTGGAGGGCAGATGGGAGCGGCCACAAAGCAAGGGTTTGTGTTGGAGCAACCCAATATCCAAGTCTTTGAGAAGAAGGCAAAGGGGGCATCTGCCCCTGAGCAGTCAAATGGTCAACCCAGCCAGAATCCAAAATCTGTGCCCCCAGACCCATTTGCCAGACCTGCCAAACCTGCCTCTGAGAAGCGCGATCTCACCTCTTGAAAACAGACTCCCTTTTCTACCGCATATTCCAGACTGACCCTGGCATCTTGTTTGAGTTGCTGGGACAGCCCCCTGACTTAGCTCAAGGGTATGAGTTCAAGTCGGTTGAAATCAAGCAGGTTGCCTTTCGGATTGATGGGGTATTCCTGCCCACACAAGATTCTCCAGATCAAACCGTCTGGTTCACGGAAGTCCAGTTTCAGCGTGACCCGGTGTTTTACCAGCGCTTCTTCGCTGAGATTTATATGTATCTGGATCTGCATCCTGATACGGTAGACTGGCAGGCGGTTGTCATTTATCCCCATCGCCGGATTGAACCCGTCAATCCCCATTTGTACCGAGCCAATTTGAATAGCGATCAGGTCCACCGCATTTATCTGGAAGACTTGGCGGCTATCCCCACTGATTCCCTTGGTGTGGGACTGATGCAACTGATTATGGCTGATTCAGTGGATACAATGACCCAAGCCCAAGCCCTGCTGTCGAGGACTCGCACTCAAGACCAGACAGATTCTAAAATAGCTGCGATAATTGAACTGGTAGAGACAATTGCAGTGTACAAATTTCCACAACTCAGTCGAGAAGAGATAGAGCGTATGTTGGGCTTAAGTGAACTCAGAGAAACCAAGGTCTACCAGGAAGCCAAGCTTGAGGAAGCCCAATCCCTGATCCTACGCCTCCTCATCCGCCGCATCGGTGACATTTCCCCAGACCTACAATCCCAGATCCAATCCCTCTCCCTCGACCAACTCGAAGCCCTTGGTGAGGCGTTGCTCGACTTCTCGGAACCCGCAGACCTAGTGAAGTGGTTGCAGGAGAATCGGGCTGAGTGACGGGCGTCTGGCTCTCAAAAGCCAACCGGAACAGGATTTCAGGCCAAATACCTATTCTCTAAAAACCATCGTGTGTTTGAATTTTTCCTAGCAACCTGACTCCAGTAACATCCTCCTCACTATCAGTAGCTTTAAGGCCAGCGCATTAGATTATTTATCTTGGATGCTGTCGACAAAAAACCCTTTGAAAGCTAAAGCTGCAAAGGGTCAAAGCAGATTGGTTTAATCGTCGCTCAGGAGTTAACTTCTTGAACAAAGTCACTCAATTTCTTCAAACCTATTACTCAAATCTGTGGAAATAGTGTGGGCGTTCACCCCCTGCTCTCAACAGCAGACAAAGGGCATTAGAAGATAGCCACTAACACCATGACAGTGATCAAGCCCAGTATTATCAGACCAGTGACAACCATGGCCCCATAGGGAGCGTGATTAATCTTATCAAGATATTGATTCTTCTTGAGTTGGTTAGTATCCATTTTTACCTTGCCTCCCTAGTAAAATAATGGTTTGCAGCATTCTGAAGTGAATGAAGTGAATGCAGAGCTATTCAGAATTGCTTAGTTTCTAGCTTAGACAAACAACTTGAAGATCATGTGAGGCAAAGGCGATCGCAACCCATATCAATCCCCAGATTTTTAGATTCCCTAGTGTGCCCTACCATCGTCTATGATGAAAAAGTTCTCTGTAGTCGCAGAGATGGGTCATTCTATCGCCACAAACTGACTCAGACTTGTAACCAACTCACAAGAGGTGTCTAGGGTGTAAGTTCTATCACCTTTGTTCTCATGCCTAGTTTGATGTGATATCGTCAGCGCTGGGCTGTCCTTTTATGTGTCCCTCTATGTCTCAAACAATGGTTTCTCGGTTTGCAGATCTTGCGATCGCAGCTTTCAACTGGAAGATAACGGGATCTGACAAATTACTCATGCAATCAGTGTACTGCTGTGTCAAGGTTTCCCTCGGTTTCAACCACTCTTCGGGCTGGCCGGGGCCTATTGAATAAACGCTTGGTGTTGACGAGCTAAAAGGACTACCAAACAGTGCTCTTGAACCTTCTACATCAGCATCACCAAAAATGGCAAAAATGGATAAGATTCCGAAGGTCAGGGCATTTTGCAAGAATTAAGGTATCATTAATTTTGCTCTAGAGAACATGCCATTCTAGACTTTTTTCTTTTGCAGGCTAACCCTTGTATCTGTTGTTATACAAAGCTTGCAGTCTGTCTTGTTACTCCGTCAGAGAAAGTCTAGGTAACTGGAACTCAAATCTTGCGTATTGAATGCGGAGCAACTATGACACGGTCTTCGAGAAACATTACCTTGCCACCCATACGTGGAAAAATTCTGGTGGGCGGGGGAATCTTGCTATTTGTCGCTTTGTTTTTCCGGCCCTTTGCGATCGTCAATGCTGGGGAGCGGGGCGTCGTGATGCAGTTGGGTCGAGTGCAGGATGGGGTACTAGATGAAGGATTTCATTTTGTTCTGCCGTTTGTGACCTCGGTTAAAACAATGAGTGTGCGGGTACAGCGCAGCGATATCAAAGCCCAAGCTGCTTCCAAGGATCTACAGGATGTAACCACAGAAGTTGCGCTGAACTGGCATATTACCCCTGGCAAGGTGAATATTATATTTCAACGTATCGGGGATGAGACTCAAATTCTGGAGCGGATTATTAACCCAGCGGTATCTGAGGTATTAAAAGCCGCGACTGCTAAGAAAAATGTGGAAGAGATTTTAACGAAACGTACTGAGCTAAAACAAGAAATTGACCAAGCGCTCAAAACCCGTCTGGTCCATTATGGATTGGCGGTGGATGATGTGTCGCTGGTGAATTTTGGATTTTCACCGGAGTTCAATCAGGCGATTGAGACGAAGCAAATTGCTGAGCAGCAGGCCAAACAAGCCGAATTTGTGGCTCTTAAAGCAACGAAGGATGCAGAGGCGGAAGTGAACCGTGCGAAAGGTCAAGCGGAGGCTCAGCGGCTTCAGCGGCAAACCCTGACGTCAGAACTGCTGCAAAAACAGGCGATCGAGAAGTGGGATGGCAAGTTTCCGGTCTATATGGGTAGCAATGCCCCCCTCCCGTTTATTAACATAACGCCGAAATAACTTCCCTTGTCATCAGATCAAAGTTTGCTACAACCCTTTCAAATGCCCTCTTATTACCACTTGAGCCGAGCATGATGCTAGCAGTGGTAGACGCGCAATCGCAGCGATTACTGTTTCACCCCTAACTCAGGATCTACAAGGTGCAACGACAGTGTGTAGCAGCTCTTTTGGTCTGGTACTCTCTCCCACAGTCTCTTCCAGCAAAAATAAATTCGAGACAAGTTTACACGGCTTCATAGTCGGCATGGCTCCTTCTAGAGATCTCCTTATTTCCTTCTAAACAAAGAAAATATATAATAAGCAACAAATTCTAAAGGTGTTTTGGAACAATCAACCCCATCTTAGAGAGAGTTCTTGTAAGCAATTATGGAAACAAAATATGCAATCAAAAAAGAATAATCAAAAAAGCAAGATAGTTAATGTAGCCTTTGTTGCTATTGTTGTTGCTAACCTAAAGATTGATACTGCGAATGCGGCTTCGCTCAGCATTGGTTCTTATGTTCGTAGCGAACAAGCTGACTCAGGGTTTGAGTTTGCTGAGAAGCAAATTGCTATTGGAAGTGATGGGAGTTTTGTAGGTAATGAGTTTGGTTTTACTTTTGGAGGAACCCTCCAAACACAAGACCCCATAAGCAGCATTTTTGCTCAAATTAGACTGGAAAACTTTTTCGTAAAAAATGTTTCAGCAGCACGGATAGGTGCGGTTTCGCCACAAATCTCCATCTTTGAGATGCGGTTTAGTGATTCGTTGTTTGTAGAGAATAAAGACTCAAAAGGTTCAGTACTTGCCAAAGGGAGTTTTTTGGGGCCAGGATCCCTGGAAGAAGGAGATGGTGCTTCTTTTAACTTCGAGGGAAGTTATATATCCTATAGCCGTACACAAGAGCCGCAACTATTCAGCACGGGAGTTTCAGCCTATACAAACCCAGGTTTTCCAATGCCACTTCCAGGAAACAAAAACGAAAAGCGATTTAGTCGTCAATCAGAGATATTAATTCCAGCCGAGTTAGTAAACCCTTCAACACTCTCTCCTTCTGCCCGCACTCTTTTTGCACAAGGATCGTTAGAATTTATCTCAAGACCAGGAGAGATATTAACTTTTAAAGAAGCCAGTATCAGTTCTGGCACTGAAAGAGTTCCTGAGCCTTCAAGTATTCTTGGCCTCATCATAGCACTTAGTGGTGGAATTTATTTTAGAAAAAAATCTCCAAACTTGCTGAAACAAAAAGCTAAAGTTGAAGTTTAACTAGAGTCAATTTGGGTGAATAGCAACACTCCATTTTAAGCAACAAATTAATTTTATTTCTAAGCCTATTATTTGGATGTGACGAAAGTAGTTTCAAATCTAAGGAGATTAAATATCCCTGCATTCTGGCTCCTAGCGATTGGGGTGGGCTTAACCGTGATCCACTTGAGTCTTCTTTGGCAAACTAAGAACCCCAATATTTTGGGTATGAATCTTTTATATTGGCTGGCAATTTGCTCATTGTTATGGGAGAAGCGGCGCTCATTAACTTTAAACTCCTCCCTGTTCTCTAGTTTCACAGGGACAGTCCTTATTACTTTGGTCCTTCTTAAGAGCACATCTCCTTTTGAACAACACGTCCCACCGCTGATGTCAGCCGTTGGGCTTGGTATGTTGGCTTCTGGTTTGAGAGGATTAAAACAGTATTGGCGCGAACTCCTGCTTTTTTTAGTCCTAGAATTATCTCGGCAACCCTTTGCTCAATTCATCGAAATTTCTGAATTAACAGCTAAATTTGCTGCCTATATCCTTTGGTACTTGAATTTCAAAGTCTCTAGCCAAGGGGTTAACATTACCCTATCTAGAGGAAGTGTGGAGGTATTTCATGGCTGCTCTGGCATGGAAAGCATCATTTTTGTATTAGGACTTGCACTCCTTTTTCTGATGCTGTTCCCCACGAGAATCCGCAATATAATTCTTATACCCATCGTAGCAATTTTCCTAGGATTCATAATGAATGGATTTCGAGTTGCCTTGTTAGCTGTTCTAGTAGACCTCTCTAGTAAAGAAACATTTAAGTATTGGCATCAAGGAGATGGTTCTCTCATTTTTTCAGTAGTTACTACCCTAATTTTTGGAGTGTTCTGTTGGTTGCTACTCCAGTTAGATTCTCCGCTTAATCAAGATTCTGTAGACCCTTAGTAATAACAACCAAAGGATGATAGTAAAAATACGTGTTGTTCACCTCGTTGTCCTTTGTGGGGCAGTCTTCTCCGTACTAGGCTGGCTTCTCCTTACTCCAGTGAATAAAAAGAAGCCAGTAACTCAGTTTGCTCTTTCCGCAACTGTTCCTCTATCTGGATGGCAGGCTTTAAGCAGTTATCCGCTTGCAACTACGAAAACAGTTCTTTCTGGAAGATACTATCAATTCAGGAAGAAGAATCTGAGTTTGGGTATAAAGATGCACTATATGGATAATGCCAATTATGAAGACATCCGAACTATCATCCGGCAGAACACTAATAAGCAGGTATATTCGAGTTCACAATCGATTATTGTCCGTCACCAGCAAGGGATCGGCTTCTATGGCCTCTATTCCAACACTCAACAATCTGCTCTGAGTAGTTGCATCAATGCACGGGGCAATACTACCGTCACCCCCTCACAATTTCACCACAATCGATGGCAGTATGATATTGATCCTGCCAGAATTGCTTTGTGGTTGATTGGTCGCAGGGAGATTTGGGATCATCGCCGTTTATGTGTATATTTGTCCATTCCCTTAACTCATTCAACATCAGAGGAAGCGAATCGCATTCTTGAATCTGCTTGGTTGTCGTGGTATGCCTGGTGGCGTCATAAATTTCTTGGAGAGATGGCCTCAAAGTAGTCGCAGAACAATCCCATCAGGTATAAATTTCTGTCACTTTATGACTTTTTAATCTATGACTCAATTCACAAATGATCCACTGATCGAAGATTCAATCCAACAGAATGCTATAGAACAAATTAATGCCTCTAAAGCTAGATTTTTACAGGTGATCTTGATGTTGCGTGGACTTGGTTATGGCCTGTTGTTCCTCGCCTTCTTTGATCTGGTTGCAATCCTTATTCCTCCTAACTTTATGAACCCATCCTGGGAACTTCAAATGTTTGGAGAGTTAATTGAACGAGTCCCTGTTCCATTAATTGGTTTGACTCTAGTTTTATTAGGAAAACGAGAAAACCGATCTAAATGGGAGAGTTCCTTTTTGATGCAATTACTCTCCCTGTTAGCTTTATTGTCTGGTATCGTGCTATTTCTGTTGCTTCCTCTAGGTCTTGTTAACTCAATCAGGGTTTCTGATGCCATGACTGCACAAATCAAAAATCAAGTGGGTACGAAAAGAGAACAGATTCAACAGGTAAGAAAACGATTGGCAGAGGTCAGCACCGTTGGTGAAATGGAGCAATTAATTAGCAGCCTAGATAACCAAGGACGCACCCCCGACATCAAGGACGCTCAGTCAGTAACAGAAATAAAAGGCAATTTATCTTTGTTTATCACTAGAAGTGAAAAATCAATGGTGAGGCAAGCTGATCAAGCTATATCCTCTCAGCGTTTGCCACTCATCAAGAATTCCGTGAAGTGGTCATTCGGAGCCTTGGTTGCTGGAGTATTGTTTATCAACCTCTGGCGATGGTCTTGGTGGGTGTGGCGTTAACCAAGATAGTTTGTACTTGATTTGAGACATATTTCTTGTAATTTAATAACTGGTGGAGTTCTCTATGCCAAAGCTGAATAACAAACAACTTAAAATACTTATTATTCAGGTAGCTCTTGCTACCTTGTCTTTAGGGCTAGTAGAAAAACATCCTGCTGTTGCAGCATACATCGCAGGGGGCGGATGTTCTAATTTTTCTGCAACCTGTGATCGGGTTGAATTCAAAGTTGATGGAAAGCTATTTTATGCTGATTTTGTTGAAGACAGTTTTACAAACTTGAAGTCTCAATACCCAAATGCTTTTCCTTTCTTTAACGATTTTGATAAAACACAGCAAGCCGAGTTATCGATTATCAATATGTTGAATGATGCAGATCCTGTACCGACCGATTTAGCTATTGCGAGTTCTTCTGGACAAATCTTCCGTCGCTCTGTTTTCTGGTTCCCCCTTGGAGTGCCTGAGCCAGGTGGTGTATTAAATGAATATATTTACTATGGTTTCCCGCCAGGAACTCCACCCAACGTTATTCCAGAACAATGGACTGTGGGTCGCGCGCTTCCAACTGGTGAAGATGCTATAACTGTTTATCCTTTGATACAAGAGGTGCCTGAACCACTCACGATATTGGGTCTAGCCACAGCTCTTGGAGGAGGCGTGGTACTGAAGAAAGAATATGCAAAAAGACTGATAGGGAGGAAAGCCTAGCCATCTACCAGATTAACTCTGTTGGGATATGGAAGAACTGTTAAAAACGGGGAATCCTTGATGAATATGAATTGATCAAAATAGCTTCTGGGTTCCAGTATTGGAGTTGGCAAATTTGAGTTTTTTGCACACATTCTTGATCTTTAAAGTCACGTTTAACTAACTTAGATGAGAGTGTCCGTTGTCCTGTTTCTTGGAGCATCTAAATATCATGAGATTGATATTAAAAAAAATGATCAAATGCACCAGCGTTATTACGCTTTTATCCTTGCCTTTGCAGAAGGTTGATGCAGCTACTATTACATTTGAAAATGATCCAGTTGGAGAACTCCGCAATGATATTGGTTTTGTTAGTTCCGATGAGTCCGGAGTCGCATTTGAATTCTTATCCGCTGAAATAAATGACTTCGGAGGAGCAAGTGATGGGAAGGCAATCAAGTCCTTATCGCCTTTCACTTCATCTCTCAGTAATGCAGGCTTATCAATTGTGTCACGCCCAGTACCTTTCTTCAAAGGGAATTTCCAAAGTATATCTTTCGAATTTGGAAACGATGAGCCATTGCTTTTTCGAGATGGTGATCAAGCATTTATGCAAGTTTTTTTTGCTGGAGAACTTCGAGGCCAAACAAGTGTTCCTCTTAATAGAGATGGTTTACTAAATCAGTCAATTTCATTTTCTGGTAAGGAGTTTGCAAGAGTGGATTTTGCTTTTGTAGATTCATCTTTCCAGCCCTTGCCAAATAATTTTGAAGTTATTGATAATGTCGAAATTGGACTCTCTCCCCATGCCCAACCTATCCCTGAACCTCTGACTATTTTGGGTGCTGTCGTTGCTGTTGGATTTGGATTCTCGATGAAGTGCAAGAAAGGACGCAATAAGTACAGGACAACAGCCTGCAAATCATTGTAAGCAAAGGGTTTTATCGAATATAGGTAGTAGCAATCATGACTGATGATCGACCTAAAACAACTATAGCTGAAGTTCTTTACATATCCCCCGAAATGGCTCAACCCAACAAATTGATTCCACCCTCACAACTGCCGATCCGCGTTATTCAATGTCCTTCCCACTTACTTCAATGAAGCAGTTCCGGTAATGGTCTTTCTTTAGCAATCGCGTAATTTGGTCAGTAAGTCGTTCAGTTTGCTGAACACTGTCATCAACTCTATTAGAACGAGAGCAATTAAAACCGGAGGAAACCTTGATATAGCTGTAGCGACCCACAATCATAATCGCGTGGGACCACAATCATCGGGATTTTGGGTCGCTACACTTAGGGGTGGCAACTGAGATGAGTTTGACGACCGGGATAGACATGGTTGGATAGCAGCTCAGTAATGGTAGCGACAAGCAATGATCGTCAGGTACTGATCCTCCACGGCATAAATCAGCCGATGGGTATCATCAATTCGCCGTGACCAAAACCCACTCAGATTTTCCTTGAGCGGTTCAGGTTTGCCAATTCCTTCAAAGGGACTCCGCAGAACGGCTTCAATCAGTTTATTAATTCTTTTGAGCGTTTTCTTGTCTTGCCCCTGCCAGTAGAGATAATCCGACCAGGCTTGTTCTGTCCAGACCAACTTTCTAGTCATTCAAGAGATCTCGCTCTAACACCTCCCCCGCCCTGAATTGGGCAATCGAGCGTTCTAAGTGCGTAGCGTTCGCCGGGGATTTGAGCAAATAGACGGTTTCCTGAAGGCTGTTAAAGTAATCCAGGGACATGACCACAGCATCCTCAGTATCTCGTCGGGTGATGATGGTGTAATCGGCATCTTCTACTACATGGTCTAAAACAGTTTTGAGGTTATTTCGCGCTTCCGTAAAGCTGACGACTCTCATATCGGCACACTTGTTCAACTTACTGTACAAGTGTAGCAAATTCTGAAAAACGACGTAATCCTCTCCCAAAACCCCTTGATTTTTCGTCAGCCATCTCTACTCTCATCATTTCTACTCCAAATAATTACCCTTATATTGACTCTAGTGAAACTCTAGTGAACAACAGAATCTCTACCTGATTGTCTTGAGATTAGTACTATAATCTGGTACTATAATTTAATGAATAATAAGCAACACAAGACGCTCAAGGCCATTTTCTCCGAGC